>MEXB01000008.1:0-96934 GCA_001773575.1 Candidatus Adlerbacteria bacterium RIFOXYC1_FULL_48_26
CGCCGAGTAGGATTCGAACCTACGTAGCCCGAAGGCGCTTGGTTTACAGCCAAGTGTAATTGACCACTCTACCATCGACGCATCTATTATTTCTTTTCAAACAACCTCTTTAAAGCCTCTCCGCCCTTATATGCTTTAAGAACTTTTTCTCGAGCATAGGCGTCAGCTTGGACAGAGTACCTTTCAGTATACATAAGTTCGAATGGTCTGCGGGACGCAGTCGAAGCAGTGTACCCTGAGTCGTGTTCCTTCAATCTTCGCTTAAGATTTTTTGTGCATCCAATGTAGAATTTTCCATCCTTTAAACTTTTCAGAATGTAGACAGTCCACATATCATGTAATTGACCATCCCGCCTCTGGCGGGACAAGCTCTACCATTCACCCCGCCGACGGCGGAGCTCGCCCCGTCCGAAGGCGGGGTCGACGCACGATAAGAACGACCTTCAAAATACACTTTTTTGAGCAGCTTGTCGACTTTCTAGTGATACAATTGTAAGAACATGAAGGCGATGGCCAGGTTCCTTTTTCGACATAAATATAGTTTTATTCTTGTGCTTTTTCTCGGCACCCCGCTATATATCTACGCCCAAGCCAACGGCCTCGTACCCTGCGGCACAATATCATCAGGTAACTACTCATTGTTGAACCCTACGTATTATTTGCAGGCCACGTCCTGTAACTTCTGCTACTTTGCGAAGTTAATTCAAAACATCGTTAACTTTTTAGTGATGGTAACCATCCCAATTTCAGTCACTATGTTCGCCTGGGCCGGCATTCTTTTCTTTACTGCAACCGGCAACCCAAAACGCATCACTCGTGCGCGAAGTATTTTCCGCGGTGTACTCATCGGTTTTATTATCACCATCACTGGCTGGCTTGTGGTGCAGATAGTGCTCCAGTCAATCACACGTGGTGATTTTTACAGTGCTAACAATTGGGTGAACTTAGATTGTAGTGAGTACAACTCATCCCGCGAACGCAATCGCGATCTCAATTCACTGCTTACGCCAGTAGTGGCGCCTCCTGCGCCAGGGTATCAATATCCAACAGGTCCAGGAACTAACCCAACACCAGGCGGTGCATACGAAGAAGATAGTCAGGCTCGCACACAGCTCCAACTGGCCGGCATTTCAGTGAATAAGGCGAATTGTTCAAGTGCCTCGGACACTAACTGCACATCACTCACAGGAATTCAGACTGCAACTATCAATCAAGTGATTAATCTAAAACAAGCCTGTGGATGCGATTTTATTCTGACCGGTGGTACTGAGGCTGGTCACTCGGGCGGGGACTCAAGCCACAGTGCGGGGTATAAGGCTGACATTTCACTCGGCTCCGTAGACGCGTATATACAAAGCATGATGACTTCAATAGGAAACCGTGCTGGTGATAATGCACCACAGTGGAGGGATCAGTACGGAAACACATATGCGAAAGAAGGTGATCACTGGGATATTCAAGTGAAAGCCGCAGGGCCACTGGAGAGCAGGCCGGGAGCGTAATCACAATATGAAATCACGTAAACTTAAAATTCTATTACTGCTAGCCCTGTTTAGTGTTCCTACATTTATATTTGCTCAAGCAAGCGGTCTCGTGCCTTGCGGTGCAGTGTCATCCGGCAACTACTCATTGTTGAACCCTACGTATTATTTGCAGGCCACGTCCTGTAACTTCTGCTACTTTGCGAAGTTAATTCAAAACATCGTCAACTTCCTTGTGATGGTCACCATTCCAATCAGCGTTGCGATGTTTGCATGGGCCGGCATTCTTTTCTTTACTGCAACCGGTAACCCAAAACGCATCACTCGTGCGCGAAGTATCTTCCGCGGCGTACTCATCGGCTTCATCATTACTATTACGGGCTGGCTTGTAGTACAGATAGTGTTGCAATCAATCACACGCGGTGATTTCTACACTGCTAACAATTGGGTAAATCTTAATTGCGACCAACTCTATGGAGGAACAAACCAACCAAACCGTCCTCGTGATCTTGATATCAAAAATGTGCTTTCGACGGTTAGTGCAGGTAGCGTTCAGGGTGGAAGTGGGGGCGGTGGTCAAACATCATCAGGTGGGACTGCTACGGTAGACGGTACCGCGGTTAGTCGTGCTGCAAAGTCTGTGGAACTCCAGGCTGCGTGCGTAAATAATTCTACGGCCGACTGCTCTCTTCTGCAGGCAATATGTGTTGTTGAGTCAGGTTGTAACCCACAGACCACTGGGTGCAATAGTGCCGGAGCGTGCGGTCCGATGCAGATACAACCAGCAACAGCGTGTGAAGCAAACCCAAGTTTGAATGGATGCATGACATTGGGTAACCGAGGTGTCGTTCTCAATGAGGATGCTGTAAAAGCATCTCTGCAGGGCATGTCAGCAAGTAGCGAAACTGCGGCAAAAATTCTCAACAATGCAACCGGTGCGTGCGGTGGGGACCTTACCTGCGTTATGGCCTACTACAACGGAGGAGGTGGGGCGGTGCAGGCAAGCGCATGTTGCCCCTCAGGAACAGCTGCATGGCAATGTCAGTGGGACTGCGGCACAAGGGTAGCAGGGTCAGTCAACTGTACGGCCACCCCTCGACCCTCTTCGTGCGTGCAAAATACGGGCTATGTAGAGACCAGGAACTATGTTCCCAATATCCAGGCTGCCCAAACCGCCCTCAAGACACCAACCCAAACCTCAGGCGGGGCGTTTTGACCAAAGTCCCATGCTCTGCTATAGTATCCCGCATGTCAGCAAAGCCGACGCGCTGGTCGGCTCCCCGACTGAAACGTCGGGGGATAGGCACCAAAAACTATGTCTCAAGATAGATTGATCAAATTAGCCTGCAACAAGTGCAAGCGCATAAACTACTGGTCCTCCAAGAATAAAAAGCTGGTGGAGCGTAAAATTGAACTCAAAAAGTACTGCAAATGGTGCCGTGCTCAAACAGTTCACAAAGAGGTCAAGAAATAACAAAACGCTCCCACTCGGGAGCGTTTTAAGGTAAACTGCCGGTAAGGGCGATTAGTTTAGTGGTAGAACAGCGGTCTCCAAAACCGCTAGTGGGGGTTCGATTCCTCCATCGCCCGCCAAAAGAGTTTTTAAAGGAAAAGGCCGCGACTTTTATGGTCGCGGCCTTGTTCGGTCAAGGGAACTGACCGGTATGTGCGACCTTCTTGTGGAAGATGCAGGATGCGCTGCAGTAGTCCATGACCAACCGCTCCGCATCGGCCGCGAGGGTCGACAGGAAGGAACGGCGCTGGACACCTGTCAGTTCGTTGTCCCGCACCTTGTTGA
Organism: Candidatus Adlerbacteria bacterium RIFOXYC1_FULL_48_26; assembly: GCA_001773575.1. Taxonomy (GTDB): domain Bacteria; phylum Patescibacteriota; class Minisyncoccia; order Phycocordibacterales; family SBAW01; genus GWA1-54-10. The sequence goes on from MEXB01000008.1 coordinate 3,280, forward strand.
GATGGTGCAGGGTGTCGGGGAACTGGGCCGGGCTCACCAGCACGATACGTCCGCCCTTGGCAGCGGCGCGGAGCATGGTGGGGCCGCCGATGTCGGTCATCTTGATCACCGAGTCGAAGGTTGCGCCCTCCTTGCTGATTTCCTGCTGGAGGGGATACAGGTCGACGTAGACCAGGTTGATCGGGTTGATCTTGAGCCGTTCGAGTTCCTCGACCTCCTCAGGGTTGGTGAGGTCGGCGAGAATCGCCGCGTGGACTTCGCGCGACAAGGTGACAACCTTGTGTCCGAGGATGGGCGGCCCGACCATGGTCGCGACATCCGTCACTTGAATCTCCTCGACCTCTCTGAGGAACAGCGCCGTGCCACCGGAGGCCACGATATTCCATCCTTGGAAGTAGAGGGTCTTGGCGAATTCCTTCAGCTCCGGGGGTTTCGCGTACGACGAGAACAGGGCAGTCCTGGTTGCTGTGTCAGAAAGGTTCAAAAGGGCCTCCTATAAGGGAACATTCCCAGAAGCGATACTAGATGATATGCACAAAAAAGCCAATATTATCGTTTTCTTATCATGGTGCGGTAAACTGTTGTGATGACTCAGGACGAGGCGTTTCAAGTACTTAAAACAGGCGCCAATGTATTTCTGACGGGAGAGCCCGGCAGTGGTAAAACGCACACGGTAAACCGTTACGTTGCGTACTTACGCGAGCAGGGCATAGAGCCTGCCGTGTGCGCATCTACAGGCATTGCGGCAACGCACATTGGTGGATACACCATACACTCGTGGTGTGGCATTGGAGTTAAGTCGACGCTCACAGAATATGATCTCGATCTTATCGGACAGAAAGAAAAAGTAGTAAAGCGTGTGCGCAACGCAAAAGTTCTTATCATTGATGAGATATCTATGCTCTCAGCGCAGACGCTCGACTCTGTCGATGTTGTACTTCGCATGCTCAGAAATTCTGACGAAGCCTTCGGTGGCTTACAGATGATTTTTGTCGGCGACTTCTTCCAGCTGCCACCTGTCGTAAAAATGCAGGAGGTAAAAAGCGATATGTTGGAAATTAACTACGATGAGTCGCCAAATGGGCAACGCAGCTCAATGTCACCGTTTGCTTTTTATGCGCAGTCTTGGAAGCGTGCCAAGCCACTTGTGTGTTACTTGGAAGAACAGCATCGCCAAGAGGACACTAAATTTTTGGAAATTCTCTCAGGTCTCAGAAGGGGGTATCTTTCAGATTCTTTAAAGCAAACACTAAAATTGAGAATCACTGAGCCGCCAAAGAAAAATACTCATACAAAACTTTTTCCTCATAATGCCAACGTAGATAGGCTCAATGATGCAGAGCTTGAAAAACTGCCCACATTGCCGCGCCGTTATGATATGCGAAGCAAAGGTTCTATGCCGCTTGTCGAGGCGCTTAAACGCAGTTGCCTTTCGCCAGATGGGTTGATGCTCAAAGTTGGCGCCAAAGTTATGTTTACAAAAAACGACCCAGAGGGGGAATACTACAACGGAACACTCGGAACAGTTCTTGAATTTTCAAAATTAACAGGCCATCCAATTGTGAAATTAAATTCTGGCGGAGTGCTAGAAGTAGATACGGTTGAGTGGGCAGTGCAGGATGGTAATAAAAAACTAGCCAGCATAGAACAGCTACCACTTCGTTTAGCGTGGGCTATCACCGTGCACAAGAGCCAGGGTATGTCTCTGGACGCTGCAATTATCGACCTTTCAAACGCGTTTGAATATGGTCAAGGATACGTTGCCTTGTCGCGTGTACGCACGCTAGACGGGCTGTATTTGCTCGGGTTGAACGAGAGAGCGCTCGAGGTGCACCCAGAGGTTATGGAGCAAGATTCAATATTCCGTGAACTCTCGGACTCTACCGCTGAAGCCTTCGGCGCAATGCCAGATACAGAACTAGCACAGATGCACGAACAATTTGTTCGTGCGGCTTTAGTGTAGAAATGCTCGGACTTGGCGCAGTGCCTCAGTTTTGTTTTTAACCCAGCGGATATCTTCGCGACGTTTAAACCAGCGCATCTGGCGCTTTACGTATCCAAGCTCGCTACGCACGAGTTGTTCAACAAGTTCTGCCTTGGTAATTTTTTTATCCAAGTATGCGAGCAGGGGAATAAGTTCAAACCCTAATGCCGCGATATGTTTCTTTGAGAGTGATGTGCGAAGTTTTTTGGCTTCACGAAGCATCGCATTGAGACGATTTGTAACACCAGCGCGAATTGCTTTTTCATGTTTTGCCTCAGTGGGGCGGAGACCGAGCCATAGTACTTCGTAGGGAGAGTCTGAAATAAGTTCAGGTACGTTTCCGATAGCCTTTGCGATTTCTATTGCGCGAACGAGGCGTGCAGGATTTTTTGCATCAATACGTGCGGCTGTTTTCGCATCCAATTTTTTAAGCATAGAAAAGAGCTGGGCAGGAGTTTTCTTTGCCAGACTTGCTCGCAACTTTTTATTTGGCTCAACTTCAGGAAGGGAGAAACCACGAAGAAGTGAATCTGCGTAAAATCCAGTGCCCCCGACTACAATAGGCACATGCTTTTTCTTTCCAATGTCAGCAATGATTTTTTCTGCGTGTTTCTTAAACTCACCTGCGCTGTAGAGACGCTTTGGTGAGGCGAATTCTATAAGATGGTGGGGAATACCGGCACGCTCTTTTTTATCCGGTACACGGGCAATTGCGGCCAATCCTTTGTAAATCTGCCGCGAGTCTGCGGAAATAACCTCGCCTTTCAGCTTTTGCGCAAGAAAAATCCCCAACGCCGTTTTCCCCGACGCGGTTGGGCCTACTACTGCAATAACCTTCGACTTATTCACACGCCCACTGTAGAGGAATTTTATAAAAAAGAAAACAGCGGCTTTTTAGGCCGCTGCGCGTTCACTACAAATTACTTACCTCATCCACAATCTGCTTGTAGATTTTTTCAGGGGCACTGTCCGTCATAATGCTTCTGCCGACGATGAGGCAGTCGGAGCCAAAGTCGACAGCTTCCTTGGGAGTCGCGGCCCATCGCTGGTCTGAAGGTTGTCCCTGGCTTGGCACGTAAATGCCAGGCGTCATAAATGGGACGCCCTTCACATACTCCTTCAGTGCGGGAACACCTGGAGCGCTGCATACAATACCCGCACGGATACCGCAGTCGAACGCAATGCGTCCAAGATGCAGCTCCATTTCAGCGTGGGTCTTCGTATTACCGTGAATTTCCTGCAGGTCCTTCTCCTGCATGCTGGTTAGCGTAGTGACAGCAACAACAGCGTCGCCGAACTCCTTGGCCAATTCGGTTAAGGCCTCGCGTCCGCACATGGTGTGTACGGTGGTGAAACGAAAGCCCATCCGCAAATGGTTCTCGACAGCCTTAAGGACACGGCTGAGAATGTCATGTTCTTTATTGTCGAGCATCACTGTAGCCGATGTGCCTGGGTACATCGACGTGCGAAGGTAGTGTGCCGTGGCACGAAGGTCCATGCTCGGTAGAGGGTCATGGACTTTAAAGTGCGTGCACCGCTCTTTCTTAAGGCGATGGATCAGGTCGTACGGGGCCTGGGCCCAGCGGCGGTTCAGGTCGAGCGAAACCATGACGTCAGGACGTTTCATTTTTATCCCCTTTGAGAACGTTGAAGAGCGATTCCGGCTAAGAATCGCAAAAAAATCTGTATTGTCAACTCTGTGCCGGAGGGGAGACTCGAACTCCCATCCCTTGCGAGACGCGATTTTGAGTCGCGCGCGTATACCATTCCGCCACTCCGGCCTCTGTACATGCTAGAATATCTCCAATGTCGGAGTTTTACAATAACGCCATCTTTTGGGTTGAGGTAGAGAAGATCAAACCAAACCCATACCAACCCCGCCGCGAGTTCGACCAAGCCAAGCTCGAAGACCTCGCAAAGTCTATCCGCCAGTACGGCGTTATCCAGCCTCTCACGGTTACTCGCCGCGAATTTGAGAAACAGGATGGTGGTATCGCAACAGAATATGAACTTATTGCAGGAGAGCGCCGTTTGCGCGCCTCACGTCTCGCAGGCATACAGCAAGTCCCAGTTATCATCCGCGCAGACTACGACGATGACAAAACAAAACTCGAAGTAGCCATCATTGAGAACCTCCAGCGCGAGGACTTAAACCCAATGGACCGTGCAAACGCATTCGCACGTCTTGTAAACGAATTTGGTTTTAAACACAGCCAGGTTGCAGAGAAAGTAGGGAAGAGCCGTGAGTATGTGTCCAACACAATCCGCTTGCTCTCGCTCACTCCAGAAATGCAGCAAGCGCTTTCTGATGGAAAGATTGCAGAAGGCCACACACGCCCTCTCTTGATGCTTATAGACCGCCCACAGGAGCAAAGCGTGCTCTTCCGCGAGATTATGCTGAAGCGCCTCACCGTGCGCGATTCTGAATCTATTGCGCGCCGTATTGCATACGACAAAGTTCGCAAGAAAGAATATCTCTACGCGCCAGAAATATTGCAGATGGAACGAGAGCTTTCAGAAGCCCTTGGTACGCGCGTTGCTATTGAACCAAAAGAAAACGGTGGAAAGCTTTCTATCGACTTTATGAGCCAGGATGATCTCCAGACTCTCTTCGCCTCACTCGCACATAAAATTGCTCAGAACTCAGCTCCGGCATCCGCAGGACTTGCTGCTTTGGTTGCTGCAACTCCTCTAGTAGAAGTGCAGAAAACAGACATTCCGGGCGACTCTATTACTGCTTCGACTGTTGCTGAAGGTTCGGATGAATCTGTCTCTGAAGCACTTGATGACCGCTCTAAAGACGAAATTCAAAAAGACGAAAACACATTTGATCCAAATTCTTTTTCTTTATGAAAAGGATCTATCTTGTTCGACATGGTGAAAGCCAGGCTAACGCTGAACGCAGACACGGTGGGGCAGAAACTCCATTAACAGAACATGGGCATCAACAAGCAGTTTTTATTGCTGAGCGTATTTCAAAACTGCCAGTCCAAAAAATTATCTCCAGCACTATGGTTCGGGCGCAACAGACCGCGCAGGCTATTTCTGAGAAAATAAACCAGCCAATACTCTCATCTGATTTATTTGTCGAAACAAGAGGCCCTGCGGAGTTTGAAGGCGCTTCATATGATGATCCAAAAACACTTGAAGCGTTCCACACACTAGGAATTAACTACGGTAAACCAGGTTTCCAATTAGACGGCGCTGAGGTATTCGAAGATCATACAAAGCGCGCTCAAGCCTGTTTGGCATTCTTAGCCGAGCAAGAAGAAGACCACATTGTAGTAGTCACACACGGTCTATTCCTCCGTATACTAGTTGCTCATGTTTTACTCGGTCCTACTCCAAATTCAAAAGAAGTTCAAAGTATAATGAGCGCGTTAAAAACCAGAAATACTGGCCTTACTGTGTTCGACTACGGAGACACTCCGTTTGTTGATATCCCCTCAGAGCATCCTTGGAATATGTTTGTTTGGAACGATCACGCACATCTAGGCTAGTTTATTTCCGTGCGACAGGAGAACCGTCTCTTTCAAGAGCGTTGCGGATATGACGGCGAGCAAGGGTAGTTTTAGCAAAGTCTAGCCATTTTTTTGAGGGCTTCGCATTTTTCTTTGTTTGGATTTCAACGATGTCGCCGTTGTTGAGTATTGTGTCGAGCGACACAAGCTTGCCGTTTACTTTCGCGCCAAAGACATGGTCGCCAATATCTGAATGGATTGCGTACGCAAAATCGAGTGGGCTTGAGCTGACAGGCAAGTCCACGACATCTCCCTTCGGAGTAAAGGCAAACACACGATGTGTAAAGATGTCTGTCTTGAGCGTCATTTCAAAATCCGGATCGCTGGTCTCATCCTCAAGTTCTGAGAGCCATGTAGGTGTTTCAGGTGCTCCATAGCGGGAGCGTGAACGGATCTCCTCTTTTTGTTCTGCGGGTGCAGTTGGGTTATTGCTTCTGCGGAAACTTGGCATCAGGCTACGGATCCAGTCAAAGCTTGTGCCACCTCGTGGAGCAGCTTTTTTAGGGCCATCTTTGTACATCACGTGCGCGGCAATACCGTACTGTGCTTCGTTATGCATAGCTTCTGTGCGGATCTGTATTTCAACAATGCCGCCGTCACCGGAAAAGATCGTCGTGTGTAAGCCCTGGTAACCGTTTGGTTTAGGGAAGGCAATATAGTCTTTGATTTTATTTGGCAGTGGTTGCCAAAGGTTGTGTACGAGGCCAAGCACACGGTAGCAATCTGCAATATCGGGCACGATAATGCGGATAGCTGCGATGTCGAAGACATTTTCAATATCGCCACCTTTACGCTGCAGTTTCTGCCACAAACTCCACAGACCTTTTACTCGCTGCTCCACATGGAAGCGAATAATGCCGTTGGTCGCCAACTCTTTTTTGAGTGTGCGAGACATCTTTTCCAGACGATCAGAGGTTTCCTTAGATCGTTCACTCAATAGCTTTCGTGCTTCTGCGTATTGTTCAGGATACGCGTGCTGAAATGAGAGATCCTCTAATTCACGACGAACGAGACCCATACCGAGACGGTGGGCGATTGCGGCATAAATTTCAAGTGTTTCAAGTGCGATGCGTTTACGTTTCTCTTCAGGTACATGTTCAAGCGTGCGCATATTATGCAGACGATCCATCAATTTAACGATGAGTACGCGAGCGTCTTTGCCTGTGGCGACAAGAAGTTTGCGGAGACTTTCGCGATGTCTCTCTGCGCCACGATATTTAAACTTACCGAGCTTGGTAACACCTTCTACTAAGAAACGAACTTCTTTATCAAATTCTTTTTCGATTGTTTCAGGTTTGACCCCTACATCTTCAATAGAGTCGTGGAGTAACCCAGCGGCAATAGTCTTAGCGCTCATGCCGATCTTGGCGAGGCTTTTCGCTGTCTCTACAAGGTGGATGATATATGGCTCGCCTGAAAGGCGTTTGTGGTCTTTGTGAGCCTCAGCGGCAAAGTTGTACGCTTTCTCAACCAGAGCCGCGTCTTTCTTCGACGGCCCGTTCATAAGGCTGAGTATGTTCTGTACATCAGGCATTACTGCCAGTATATACTTTTATTCCGTTTTTGCTTTAGCCCGGAATCCACGACGCTTCTTTTCTTCTTTGAGAATTTCCAGTGCTCGTTCAAAGGTAATGTCGTACGGACTTTCTTTTTTAATCGAGCGGAAGTCAGCTTTCGGTTTAGTAAGGTGCGCAATGTATGGGCCGAAGCGGCCAGTATTCGCAACAATATCTATTCCAGTGTCAGGGTGTTGTCCGAGCAGGCGAGGAAGTGCCAAGTAATGAACAGCTTCTTCTACCGTAAGGGTTGCTGGATCTTTTTCTTTTGGAATTGAAGCGCGTTTTGGTTTTGCTTTTTTAGTCGAGCCTTTTCCTGTTGGCATTTCTCCCATCTGCACGTATGGACCGAAGCGGCCTGAAAGAATATAGATAGGCAGGCCAGTCTCTGGGTGCATACCAATTGGTTTTGCTGGGTCGTTTGAAATGACCTCACCCAACTCTGTGCGTGCGCCCATACAGTCAGGGAAGCGCGAACAGCTCATAAACTTTCCTTGGCGGGAGAGTTTAAATACCATCGAAGAACTGCAGATAGGGCAGGTGAATTCTTCTGGAGCAGGGCCCAGGTCAGTAATCTTTCCAGCCTCTTTGTCTTTAATTTTTACTTCTTTAAGAAATGGCGTGTAGAAATCTTTAAGAGTTTTTACGTACTCGCGTTTACCTTGTGCGATATCGTCGAGCTCATCTTCCATCTCTGCAGTGAAGGTGTCGCTGATGTAGGTAGGGAAATTGTCTTCCAAAAACGTTGAGACAACATCGCCTGTGTCTGTTGGCGTAAGTGCGCGACCTTCTTTTGTTACATACCCGCGGACTTCAAGCGTTCGCATAATAGATGCGTATGTTGATGGGCGGCCGATACCACGTTTTTCAAGTTCTTTGATCAAACCTGCCTCGGTGTAGCGTTGAGGGGGAGTAGTCTGCTTCTCATCAGCGCGAACCTCTTTCACTTTGAGGGTCTCACCTTCTTTTACTTCGGGAAGTTCCACGTCTTCGCCGCGCGCTGCTGGGTCGGCGCGGAGCCACCCATCGAACATGACGCGTGAGCCATTGGCGACGAACAAAAAGGTCTGCGCAGAACCCTCTGCGTCGGTCTTCGGCTCCGCAGCCGGGTTCTGCTCCGACCCTCCAAACTTCAGTGCGTATGTTACAAAGTCTGACTGACCTTCAGTTTCCTGAACTTCGTCATCGCCCGTGTGCGACTCTACGTGTGCTTTTTCGTACGCAACTATTGCAGTATCTGGTTTTGCAGTAATGCGAGTGCGTAGTATTTTTGCATCAGCCATTTGTGATGCGACTGTGCGTGCCCAGATAAGTTCATACAAACGCTTTTGTTCAGGAGTTGAGCCGAGCGATTCTTTTTCTACATGGGTAGGACGGACAGCTTCGTGTGCTTCCTGTGCGTTTTTAGATTTTGCAGTGAATACGTGCGGTACTGCATAGTCTGCTCCGTATTTCTTCTCGATCTGTTTAAGGATTGCTGCCTGTGCTGGCTTACCGAGGTTGGTCGAGTCTGTACGCATATAGGTAATATGGCCAGCTTCGTAGAGTTTCTGCGCAATACGCATAGTATTGGCAGGGGAGAAGCCAAGACGGGAGCTCGCCGCTTGTTGCAGAGTAGATGTTGTAAACGGTGCACGAGTTGAACGCTTTGCCTCAGTCTCTGTAACGCCTGCAACGGTAAGACCTTCTTTTGTGACAAGAGCAATAACCTTGTCGGCGTCTTCTTTGTCGCCAAGCTCGCGGTTTGCGGTAAGAGATAGTCCCTCTTTCTTTTTCGTGTCAGTGTCAGCGGAGACTACATAGAACGTCTGAGGTATGAATTTTCTTATTTCGCGTTCGCGTTCCATCAGTATGCGGAGTGCGGGAGATTGCACACGGCCAGCTGAAAGGCCGTAACGGACTTTTTTCCAAATAAGGCCGGAAAGATCGTAGCCTACGAGGCGGTCGAGTACGCGACGTGCTTCCTGTGCCTGGCGGAGGTTCTCATCTATAAGGCGTGGATGTTCGAGCGCTTCCTGGATAGCCTCTTTGGTAATTTCATGGAACACAATACGCTCAGCTTTCTTAAGGCCCAGCTCTTCTTGTATGTGCCACGCAATAGCCTCTCCTTCACGGTCGGGGTCGGTTGCGAGAATCACCTCCTTAGCTTTTTTTGCGAGAGCCTTCAAGTCGCTGATAACTTCTTGTTTGCCCGGCACCACTTCGTAGTGCGGAACGAAGCCCGCTTCAATATCAATAGCTTTCTTGTTGTTCTTGGGAAGGTCGCGTACGTGGCCGACAGATGCACGCACGACAAAGTCGCCAGCGGCATCTACCTCCTTTAAATACTTCTCAATCGTCTTTGCCTTTGCAGGGGACTCAACAATTACAAGCTTCATGCAGTATCTTCTATCATACACGTTCAATTTTTCCTAATCGTTCAATAATAAGTCCGCGAATTAATAGTGATGAAAGTGCGACATGTATATTGCGCGCAGACGTTCCAGATTTTTCTAAAATCTCATCATGGATTAGAGGTTCAGTAAGTATGCGAAGCACTGCCGTTTCTGCGTCCGTAAGGTCGGTGGGAATTGTTTGTTGTGTCGGTGTGTCATCGAGTTTGAATCCAAGTGCTCTCGCTACATCTGCGCTGTTTTGTACGAGCAGAGCGCCTTCGCGGATAAGACGGTTCACTCCAACTCCTGTGGGGCGTTCAAGTTCGTGCGGTACCGCAAGTACGTCGCTGTTGTATTCCAGTGCCATCTTTGCAGTGATAAGCGTCCCTGACCTCTCGCCGGCTTCTATAATAAGAGTTGCCTTAGACATTCCAGCCATCACACGGTTGCGTTCTGCAAAGGAGTGGAGCATAGCTTTAAACGGCGCCTCATTCTCACTAAGCAAACACCCTCCTTTTAAAAGAATAGTACGAGCAAGAATTACGTTGTTGGCGGGGTAGATAGATGCTTCGTCGAGCGAAGAAGGAAGCACTGCAATGGTAGGAAGTCCGACATCAATAGCCGCTTTGTGTGCTTCGGTATCAATACCATGCGCGAGGCCTGAAACTATAGCGACAGGGTACTGTGCCAAGCCGGAGATAAGTTTGTGTGTAATTCTTCGTCCGTATGCAGTCGCGCTACGCGAACCAACGACGCACAGCAATATGCGTTCTTTGTCCGGCATCTCTCCTCTAATAAAGAGTCTCTCTGGCGCATCAGGTATTTCTCTAAGGGCCTCTGGAAAGGCCTCAAACGGAAGTTGTCCAATAGGGAAACGCATTATAGTATTGTAGAGTCACCTTTATGCTAGATATCGCTTTTATACGGGAAAACCCAGATATTGTCCGTGCGGCAATCAAAAATAAAAACCGTGAAGGTATAGACCTGGACCGGATTTTAGTGCTTGCTGAAGAGCGCAAAAACAACGCGAATGAAATTAGTGAAATCAACCGCCAGCGAAACGTAGCGCAAGAAGCTCGTGATGGTGAAGCAGGAAAGCGCTTAAAAGAAGAACTCAAGGCTGTTGAAGAGAAACATCAGGCGACAGAAAAAGAGCTTGTCTCTCTTTTAATAAAGATTCCAAATATTCCATCTGCCGATACTCCTATCGGTCCTGATGAATCTGGCAACGTGGTAATTCGCCAATGGGGAGAAAAACCACAGTTTCCATTTGCCCCCAAAGCTCATTGGGATTTGGGAAAAAATTTAGGAATAATTGATGGTGAAAAGGCTGCAGAAGTAAGCGGCGCTCGCTTCGTGTATTTGAAGGGCGATATGGCGTTGCTTGAAATGGCATTGATGCGTTTTGGCTTCGATACTCTTATTTCAGAAGAAACATTGAAGAAAATTATCGACGGCGCAGGACTCACAGTAAGCAGTAAACCTTTTACTCCCGTTATTCCACCGATCCTTATGCGTTCTCAGGTGATGAACCGTATGGCGCGCCTAGACCCTATAGACGAACGTTACTATTTTGAAAAAGACGACATGGTGTTTGTCGGAAGTGCAGAGCACACACTCGGACCATTGCACATGGATGAAATTCTAAAAGAAGAAGATCTTCCTCTTCGCTATGCAGCCATGACTCCTGCATTCCGCCGTGAAGCAGGTGCGGCAGGGAAGGATACACGTGGCATCTTGCGTTTGCACCAGTTCGATAAGCTTGAAATGGAAACATTCTCTAAACCTGAAGATGGTTTGGCAGAACAAAACCTTATGGTCGCAATCCAGGAATACCTCTTGCAACAGCTCAAGCTTCCATACCAAGTTGTTTCAATCTGCACAGGAGACATGGGCTTCCCAGACCAGCGACAGATCGACATCGAAACGTGGATGCCTGGCCAGGATGCCTATCGCGAAACAAATACATCAGACTATATTGGTGGCTTCCAAGCACGTCGCCTTAACTCGCGCGTACGCCGCACCGACGGAACGCTTGAACCAGTGCACATGAACGACGCAACGGCATTTTCACAGCGTCCGCTCGCAGCTATTCTTGAAAACAATCAACACGAAGACGGTACTATCACTATCCCTGAAGTCCTTCGTCCATACATGGGTGGTCGCGAAAAAATCGAAGCAAAGAAATAGGGTAAAATCAAAAGGTGGTTCGGATTTCATCCTCAAATTCGAGTATTAGACAGCGGCGGCGAAAGCGGTTGCTGGTGCTTCTTGGTGCCATATGTGCAGTCTTAGTACTTTTGTTTCTGCTAAGCCTGTGGTTTGCAAATACATCGTGGTTGAAAATAACGCATGTCTCTGTCTCGGGTGAAAACGTAGTTCCTCAGGCTTCAATAGAAGAAGTTGTTCAAGATGGTCTTGTGGGGAAGTACGCGGGATTATTTTCAAAAGCAAATATCTTTTTTTATCCTAAAAAGAGCATAGAGCAGGATCTGCATACGCTATATCCAACGCTTGGAACAATCAGCATTCGCGCGCTCGATTTCCATACTATTGCTGTCACGGTGTCCGAGCGCGAACCATCTGCACTCTGGTGCCCTGCCGCAGACTCAACCCAGTGTGTGCTACTTGATGAAAGCGGTTTTGCGTATGCGCATGCCCCAGAATATTCAGGCAATGTATACAAAACATATTTAGGCGCACTTCCGGACGGCCCACTGCCGAAGCAATTCTTAACGCCTGAACGCTTTCATTCACTGTCTGCATTGGTTGAAACATTCGCTAAAAAGATTGCCACTACTACTGTGACCACAGTTGCCGTTGATGAAAATAATGACGTTCACATAGGAACTTCGGATGGTTATAAAATTTTATTTGCTCTCGAAGAAAACGGTGGCGACGTATTCCAGCATTTTGTACTTACGTTAACTGCCGCACCGTTCACAACACACGCGCTTTCTGAGTTTGAGTACATTGACCTGCGCTTTGGCGACAAGGTTTACTACAAGCTCAAAAATTAGTACGGTGTCTGTATGAAAGGATTCTGGGCAACATTACCAAAGCCATTTTTCGTGCTTGCGCCGCTTGCAAACGTCACAGACGCGGCCTTTCGTAAACTGATAGCGAAATACGGCAAACCAGATGTGCTATGGACGGAATTCGTCTCGGCAGACGGTTTGATACTGGCGACCCCTGAGGGGAAAGAGAAACTCCTTCGCGATTTGGTATACAGCGAAGAAGAGCGCCCTATTGTTGCGCAGCTTTTTACCTCACGCCCTGAGACGATGGAACAGGCGGCTGCTCTGGCACAGGAGCTTGGCTTCGATGGCATAGACATAAACATGGGCTGCCCCGATAAGTCTATTGAAAAGCAGGGAGCTGGTGCAAAACTTATAACAACACCAGAGCTGGCGGTTGAGCTTATCGCTGCAGCAAAACGAGGCGCACCAAACTTGCCTGTGTCAGTAAAAACACGCCTTGGGTACAACAAGGACGTTCTTGAAGAGTGGTTGCCGAAGATTCTTTCTGCAGAGCCGGTCGCGGTTACTGTCCACGCGCGTACGCGAAAAGAGATGTCTGCTGTGCCTGCGCGATGGGAGAGAGTGAAGCGTGCGGTTGAAATTCGTAATGAACTTGGCAGCAGCGCACTTATCATCGGCAACGGTGATGTGAAGGATATGGAAGACGCACGACAAAAGGTGGCAGAGACCGGCGCAGATGGTGCGATGCTCGGCCGCGCGATCTTTGGCAACCCATGGTTATTCTCTGAAGAGAAACCTGGCCTGGAAACTCGTCTTCGTGTTGCCGCTGAACATTCGAAAATGTTTGAGACTATGCTTGGCGATATAAAAAACTTTGCCCTAATGAAAAAACATTTTAAAGCCTACGTTGAAGGGTTTACTGGTGCAAAAGAACTTCGTATGGAGTTGATGGAGACGACTAATGCACAGCAAATTGAGGAGATAATAGAAGCCTTTTTGAAAGGAGGAGTAGAATAGATGTATGAATGATCTATTGCACGCGAATATTTTCTTCTTTATTACCTCGGTAGCAACTGTTCTTATCGCGATGCTGGTATCTGTTGTACTTTTCTATATTGCACGCATTATGCGAGACATAAGCGGCATCGTTCGTAAGATAAATAGTGTAAGTGATGACTTGGAACAGGATTTTCAGGATCTGCGCCGTGAAATAAAGAACGAAGGCACAAAAGTTCGCACTATTGTTGACGTCGCCCTCGGGTTCTTCCTCTCACGCGTACAAAAGCGCACAACTCGAAAACCTAAAACAGAAGAACCTCTTCAGTAAAATTTCACTATCTGGGGGTGTATACTTCAGTATGGCTAAAAAACAAAACAATACAGGAGTGGCGCTCGGTGTCGGAGTGGCAGCAGCGGCCGCAGTTGCAGCAGCAGGAGCATACTGGTTTTACGGTTCTGACCACGCGTCTCAACATCGCAAACAAGTAAAGAGCTGGATGCTTAAAGCACGCGCTGAAGTAATGGAGGCAGTCGAAAAGGTGGAGGATATAGACAAGAAGAAATATCTTGCTATCGTCCAGCAGATTGTGTCTCGCTATTCTAAAACAGCAGGAGCTACGGTTGGTGAACTTGCACATATGAAAAAGGACCTTATTTCTACATGGGCACATATGGATGCTGGCGCAAAGAAAACTGTTAAAAAAGCAGTAAAAAAGGTTTCTAAGAAGAAATAATATATACTGGTGTGGATGGCCAAGACCTCTACACCACAGCGAACCCCGCTTGCTCTGTATCGTAAGTACAGGCCTGCGGGGTTTTCTGAATTCCGCGACCAAGATACTATCGTCGCGGTACTTACTGCTGCTGTAGAGCAAAAGAAAATTGCACACGCATATTTATTTGCGGGTGGCAGAGGAACAGGAAAGACTTCCATGGCCCGCGCCCTAGCGCACTCTGTTGATACAACGGACAACGATATTTATGAAATGGATGCAGCGAGCAACCGTGGCATTGATGAAATCCGCGAACTCCGTGAAGGCGTTGCGACGTTGCCGTTTGAATCAACATACAAGTTTTACATAATCGACGAAGCGCATGCACTTACAGGAGCTGCCTGGGGTGCGTTGCTTAAAACCCTTGAGGAGCCGCCAGAGCATGTTGTCTTTGTGTTGGCGACGACCGAACTTGATAAAGTGCCGGAAACTATCCGTTCACGTTGCCAGGTATTTCAATTTAAAAATCCATCGCATGAAACGCTTAAGAAGTTGGTGCTTGATGTTGCAAAGAAAGAAGGCGGCTCAATAACTCCAGCGGGCGCAGAACTTGTTGCGTTGATGGGGGATGGCTCCTTCCGCGACACCCTTGGTATCCTGCAAAAAGTCCTGACTATCTCGGATGATAAAAAACTTTCAGAAGAGGAAGTTGCCCGTGTTGTCGGTGCTCCGTCATCGAAAACAGTAAATGAATTTTTAGAAGCGCTTGCTGAGAAAGATATGGCAAAAGCGCTCAAGACCTTCCATGCGGCAATTGCGGGAGGTACTGAACCAAAAGTATTTACACTGCTTTCTCTCGCAAAAATACGCGCAGTGCTGCTCATCCGTTTTGCGCCTGATCTTAAGAAAGAGTTGGGGGAACAGTTTAGCGAAGATGATATCAAAACACTGTCTGAGTTTGCCGGCCCTAAAGGTGCGGCAATCAATGCGGCGTTGCTTTCAGAACTTATAACCGCACTTCTCGATATGAATCGCGCACCCATACCTGCGATACCGCTGGAATTGGCACTCTACAGAGTGTTTGGAGCGTAATGCTGGCCTGCGGGGTTACTGCGGACGAGTGAAAAGAGAATAGAAAGATACACGCTTCCACCATGCAAGCAGCATGTACGGCAACACATCAAGCAGGAAGTGAAGCACAATAAGAGGGAAGAAGCGTGCGTGGTTTGCCATGTCACGGTGGACGAGAACGTATTCGCCCTGGTCAACGCATTGGATATGTAAAAAGTAACCGTGTGAACGGAAGCTGCGGTCTGGGTGGAGAATATTAAAGTCCTTCATAAAGTAGATTTTCACTACTTCAAAATCCTCACGCTTAACCCACACCTGCTTACGGTTAAGAGGGGTAGAAAGAGAGACTTTTCTCTCTAAAAAGTAGTTCCACAACTGCTTTTGGTCCATAAGATTTACTAAGTATAACCTATTTTAGTTTGAGACCTGGAAGTACTTTGTCGAGCCGTTCCAGCCCGCAGTAGGGGCTTGGAATACGCCTGTGCCGCCTCCGGGAGTTGGGGCTGCGATAGAGGGGAGGGTTACAGGTTCATCATTGTCTTGGAAGTTGGTATATATCGCACAGCCTGTCGCTGTCACAACGTAACGGTAATTTGAAACACTATCCGAGCCTGTTGAGGGGTCTTTGATATTCGGAATCTGGGATGCGTACTGAGGATACTTCGTTCGGAGTTCTTCAATAATAGGGTGGAGGTCGTAGTCGCCGACACCTGTTGTTGGTGTAAAACAGCTGGACTTCAAAAATTGCCCTATCTGAGAAATTTCTGCTTTGCGTCTTGTGTCGAGCGCGTTTGTACGTGTGTTGCTAAGCGCAACAAACACAATTCCCGCTAGTACGCCGATAATAGCGATGACTACCAAGAGTTCAATAAGTGTGAAGCCTCGTTTCATACACTGATTCTTTCTCTATTTGTTTTTCTTCTTTTTAGAATCGAGAGCTTTCTTCTGGCTTCTGATCACCATAGACTGCTTGCCTGCCGCTTTGTGCTTGTTTTCCATACTGTTAAGTATGACACGAAGTTAGGTTAGATAGCGGCTCCGTCGCCCAAGTTCATCTCCGCTTTGTAGCGTTCTATAACTTCTGGGTGCTTGCCTTCTTTGCATTCAGCAATAAATACCTCTGCGCTTGCAGCATCTGTGAAGGTCATATACGCAAGTGCGCCTCGGCACACAGTGTCAACGTTGATCTTTCCCTGTGCCCCTGGAGGAGTTGCTGCAGTTTTAGGATAAAAGAAAAAGTATCCTGCTAGTAAAATTACTACTATTGCTGCCCCTATAGCCACATTCTTAGATGTCATGTGTTTTGTCATGTATTAAGTATATATCATCAAGACGGGAGCCTTCACGGTTTCTTACTATGTATTGGTGCTAAAATAGTAGGCATGATATCGAAAAACACCATCTGTCTTTGGTACGACAAAGACGCAGAAGAAGCAGCTAATTTTTACGCAGCTACATTTCCTGACAGCAAAGTAACTAATGTGTTTAAGGCGCCGAGTGATTTCCCGGGTGGTAAGGCGGGTGATGCACTAACAGTTGAATTCACTGTATGTGGAATCCCTTGCATAGGTCTTAATGGTGGCCCTGTGTTTAAACAAAGCGAGGCGTTTTCTTTCCAGATTTCAACGGACACTCAAGAAGAAACCGACCGTTATTGGAATGCAATCGTCGAGAATGGTGGCCAGGAAAGCGAGTGTGGTTGGTGCAAAGATAAGTGGGGTCTCTCATGGCAGATCACACCACGCACCCTTACAGAGGCACTTGCTGCGGGTGGGGAAGAAGGAAAGCGCGCCTTCGACGCAATGATGACAATGAAAAAGATCGACGTCGCTGCTATCGATGCAGCGCGTAAGGGTTAGTTCGGAGCCTAGTTATACAAGGCGAGCCATCCGGTCTATAAACCAGAATTTTATCGTCATTACCAATAGTCCGGCTAGGATCATGGGGATCAAATTCTGTTCCCAGGCGAAATAGATAAACATAAAAAACACAGGCACGTTCAAAACATTTAGTAATGTTGGAAGATCTTTCTTAAATTTTTTTCCAGCTTTGTAATACACTTGTTCCCCGCGTACACCTCTACTCATCCAACTATCCACATTTTTCGGCTTTGGAAACAGCATAGGATTAACGATAAGCCAGATACCTGTTGCGCCAAGTATCCACCAGTTATGTAGATATAACCCTGCGGCAAGTGCGGGCATGCTTAGAACGCGACTCCATCCGCTCCAAGGGTTTGCATGTCGTTCCCAAGTTTTTTCAGTAAGTATTGCCATATGTTTCAACTTCCAGTTTCGTATATTAAATACTACGAGCTAGTAATACTATGACCAGTATACCGAGAGAGTTAAGGACGAATGTAAGAGTTATAAATTGCCACAGCTTTATTCGAGACAGCCCCATAAGCGCTATACCTATCTCGTCTGGAAATGGAGACGCGATGATGATGGCTCCAATCACAGGAGCGAGCCACGCAAAGTACGGAGTTCCTAAAAGAGTAGTGATGTAGCCGCCCCCGTATCGACGGAACAGCGGTCGCAACTCTTCAAACACACCGTCTTTTAGAAAACGAAATATAAGTAAGTCTCCTATGACGGCCCCCATTCCTGCGCATATAGCTATAAGTCCGGGATTAAAATTTTGCGAAAGGTGAAACAACACCACTGAAGCAGGTGCAACAGTAAATGTTGATACAAAAAATATTCCTGCTATCAATGCACCGAGATATCCGTAACTCCCAATTTCTTTTATAAGTGCGTGTGCTATGTCAGTATCTGAAACAAGAAAAAGAACGACGAGGCTCAGGATGAGCAGGCTCGTGTTTCTATACTTCCACTTGCGCGAAGTTTTTTTCATCTCTTAAATTCTACCAGACCAAAACGAGCTGGGTGTGTGGTACGAAGTTGGAACTAAGGACTTTCTAAGTAGTGTGTTAATTGCTTTTGTAAATATTTTCTACCCGAACCGCCTTTTAAAAATCTTTCTCTGCCTAGGGCGTCTTGTTTATTGAGATACGCCTCTGCATATATAAGTTTCCAAGAACCTTTTTCTTTAAGGGAAGTGGTACGCCCTCCTATTCCAGAATTATGTTCGAATAGGCGACGTTTAAGATTATTGGTTTGTCCTATGTACCAAGATTTATCATTTTGGTTTTCTAAAAGATAAACGGTATGCATCATGCATAAGGATACATATGTTAGATAGAGAAAAGATAAATTAGTGTGTGGCCCCGAAAAACTCGCTGCGCTCGTCTCGGGGCGCACGAAAAACAAAAAGCCCTTCGGGGCTTTTTGTGTCGTGACATGCCTATGTGGCCTGCCACGAGGAAAATAGCTTTGCTATTTTCTTTTCGTGGCTGCCCGACAGGGATTCGAACCCCAATTAACGGCTTCAAAGGCCGCTGTCCTACCATTAGACGATCGGGCAATACATCGCAAGGATAACAAATCTCTATAGTACGCGCTATACTTGAAGGTATGAGTAGAACGCATTTTGAATCACACATAGGTGCTGGCTCTCGGCTCAATTGGCTACGCGCATCGGTGCTTGGCGCTCAAGACGGCGTAGTATCTGTTTCTTCTATTATTGTCGGTGTCGCTGGCGCCTCTGACTCTAGAGCTTTTATCTTAACTGCAGGTGCCGCAGGTCTTATCGCAGGCGCTCTCTCGATGGCGGCAGGGGAATATGTATCTGTTAGCACACAGCGCGACACAGAAAAAGCACTCCTTGAAAAGGAACGCGAAGAACTTGCAACACAACCAGAAGAAGAGCTCGAAGAACTCACAAAGATTTATGAATCAAAAGGTTTGAGTAGAGAAACTGCGCACAAGGTTGCAGAAGAATTAACCGCACACGATGCATTTGCGGCGCACGTCGAAGCAGAGTTAAAAATAGATCAGCACGAGCTTGCTAACCCTCTACACGCAGCCTTTGCGTCTGCGGGCGCTTTCTTTGTGGGAGCAATCATCCCGCTTATCGTCGTGATATTCGCTCCTTCTGACTACCGCATCTCTTCTATGTTGGTGGCAGTATTCTTTGTCCTTATAATCACTGGCTTCTTGAGCGCGTATGCTGGCGGCGCCAATAAACTAAAGGCAATACTCCGTGTCTTGGCAGGAGGCGCGGTAGCGATGGCAGTTACCTTCATCGCAGGCAAGTTTTTGGGCGGACTTGGAATATAAGTTAAAGGCATTTATAATTGCGGTATGGAAAACTCATTTAAAAAGTGGCTCACGTGGCCCGTCATTATTATTGTCGTCCTCGCACTCGTCCTCCTCTACGGATTGGCGAAATACAATGGTTTGGTTAAGGCAAATATTGCAGTAGACCAGCAGTGGGCGCAGGTAGAATCTCAATACCAACGCCGCTTTGATCTTATCCCTAACCTCGTAAATTCAGTTAAGGGTGCGATGACACAAGAACAAACTGTGTTTAATGCAATAGCAGAGGCTCGCACTAAGTATGCTGGCGCAACAACTCCAGAAGCACAGGCTCAAGCTGCTGGTCAGGTTGAAGGCTCATTGGCCCGCCTGCTTGTTGTGATGGAAAACTATCCTCAATTGAAATCTATTGATGCAGTACAGGGTTTGATGGCAGAACTTGCTGGTACAGAAAAC
The DNA here is from genome assembly GCA_001773575.1 of Candidatus Adlerbacteria bacterium RIFOXYC1_FULL_48_26. Classification (GTDB taxonomy): domain Bacteria; phylum Patescibacteriota; class Minisyncoccia; order Phycocordibacterales; family SBAW01; genus GWA1-54-10. The sequence goes on from MEXB01000008.1 coordinate 23,096, forward strand.
CGCGTTGCAGTTGAGCGCATGCGTTACAACGATATGGTTGCAAGCTACAACATTGGCGTAAAGACCTTCCCAGGTTCGCTTATAGCGGGAATGTTCGGCTTCGATGCGCGTACACTCTTTGAAGCAACGGAAGGTTCAGAAACTCCTCCAACAGTAAACCTCTAATATGAGAAACGGGCTCGCTATAGCGCTGGCACTAACCGCGGCGTTCTACGCTGGGCCCGTTTTTGCGTACTCGTCACCGGGTAACCCTACTGGCTATGTAAACGACTTCGCTCGTGTGCTTTCAGCAGACACGATCCAAAACCTCAATGCAGAACTGAGCGCGTTTGAAGCATCTACTTCGAACCAGATTGCTGTTGTCACCGTTCCAAATATGGGAGGCGACTATGTTGAGAACTATGCAGAAAAACTCTATCAAGAATGGGGTATAGGGCAAAAAGATAGAGACAATGGCGTGCTTCTATTGCTCGCGATAGAAGAACATAAAATCCGAATTGAAGTCGGGTACGGCCTTGAAGGTGCACTGCCAGACAGCATTGCACAAAGCATCATCAGTAATGATCTCACCCCAAATCTTAAAGAAGGGAAATTTGACGAAGGAGTAACGCAGGCGGTGCGCAATATCGAAGCCGCAACACAGAATGAATATACGGCTGTAGAAAAAAAATCTAAATTTTCTTTTTCTGGTAATACAGTAGAAGTCATATTCTTCGTAGTCTTCTTTATGGTGCAGTGGATTGCTGCTGTCTTGGCTCGAAGCAAGTCATGGTGGGCCGGCGGCATTGTTGGTGGAGCTATTGCAGCGGGTATGTGGATTTTCTTCAGCATGATGCTGTTGTGGGGCGCACTATTGTTTGTTGGGCTCGCCGGCATTGGCTTCCTGCTCGACTACATAGTTTCGAAAAAATACACTGAAGCAAAAGATGCAGGTACTACCTTGCCATGGTTTTTTGGCGGAGGAGGCGGTAGTGGAAATAGTGGCGGAGGCTTCGGAGGTTTTGGCGGCGGCTCGTCAGGTGGTGGTGGCTCATCCGGAGGTTGGTAAAAAGAAAAGGCGATCCGAAGATCGCCTTTTGTATTTTGTCGTTACCGTATGGGTGAACCTGCCTGCCGCAGAACAGCTTCGTCGAGCGCCATCTTCAGCTGCAGTCTTCCCCAGGGCTTCAAAAGAAACAGGGCATTCAGTTTAAGCGTTTCTGCCTCGATGGCGCTGCCTGACTGGATGATGACAGGGATGTCCTGGATTTCTTTGTAGAAAGGATCCGTGCGGATCTTCCTTGCCACGTCCAGACCGCGCATGTCGGACCCGGTGTCGTTGTCGGTCAAAATCAGGTCGAAGGTGTTGCGACCCAATTCCACCAAAAGATCCTCTGCTTTGTCGACCGCCACCACTGTGTGGCCAAACTTGCCAAGCAGCGTAATCACTGCCTCGCGAATCTCCTGCTCGTCCTCTGCAAATAGCACGCGCACAGCTTTCTCCCATGTAAAGAACCGACGATAACTATCATAATAACATATTTTACTAGTTTAGTCCAGTGGTCAAAACCTTTGATATAATCGGAAACATATGTGGAAAGTTGTTTTAGGATTTTCGGGAGCAATTCTCGCACTTAGTGGTGGGTACTGGTATTTATCAGGAACACCTCCCGTGCAACAGCCTGGCGCAGCGCAGGCAACAAGCACCGTGCGCGTCGCATCTACTACAGAGCCTAACGTTATTAAAGACCAACCTATGACTGTCACACTACACACAAACAAGGGCAATATTTCAATAATGCTCTTCGCAACTATTGCACCTAATACTGTGGCGAACTTTACAAAACTCGCGGGCGAAGGCTTCTATGATGGAGTAAAATTCCATCGCGTTATAGAAGGCTTTATGGACCAAGCTGGCGACCCTCTTACAAAAGATGATTCACAAAAGGCGCGATGGGGAACAGGCGGTCCTGGCTACACCATCCCTGACGAAATTTCAGCAAATATGGGTAACCTTGCAGGCACGATAGCAATGGCAAACACTGGTCAGCCAAATTCTGCTGGAAGCCAATTCTTTATCAACGTAGTCGACAACCACTTCCTTGATGGCAAATACACCGTGTTTGGCAAAGTTACAGAAGGTATGGACGTTGTTGAGGCAATCAATAAAGTAAAGACAGCAAACGAGCGACCTTTGGAGCCTGTGATAATCAACAGTGTTAGCCTGACGCAATAGTTGTGAAGACTCTGTTTTTCGTCGTACTCATCCTAATGCTTGCGGCAGCCCCGCTTACGTATTGGGGTTGTGTGTTTCTTCAGAAATACCAGATATCTCGTGCGTTGATAGCAAACACGACTCCGTATACACAGCTAAGCAATAACTACTCAAAAACACTGCTTGTCTTAGGCGACAGTACAGGGGTAGGAGTCGGTGCTATGCGCCCAGAAGACTCAGTTGCTGGCCGCCTCGCCGCTTCTGTGGGTGCAAGCTATGTAGAAAACCGGGCAGTGTCAGGCGCTGTCGTTGCAGATATAGCAGAACAATTTGCATCTGCGACATTAACGAAATACGACATTATCTTAATTCAGGTTGGAGGTAACGATATAGTGCGTTTTCATAATCCAAAAGCGATGGCTGAAAAATTATCGCCCAGTATCCATAAGGCGGTTGCGCACAGCGGTAAAACAATTTTAATGTCTGCAGGAAATGTGGGGGCTACGACAAATTTCCCAGAACCTATGCGTCCTTTCTATACAAAACTCACTTTAAAATTTCATGACGCCTTCAGTGCTATGGCAGACAAAGAGGGTGCTGTGTATGTCAATTTGTATGAATCACCCAAGAGTGATCCCTTCCGTGCCGATCCTGACACGTACCTAGCAATAGATGGTTTCCACCCCTCATCAGAAGGGTACGGGTTGTGGTTTGAGCGTCTAGAGGCTACAGTGCAAGAACATGAAGCAAAATAAGATCTATATATATGGACGCCACGCGCTTACAGAGGCGCTTAGGAACGTTCCACTAGCTGTGCGTCACGTCTACTTTGCGAAGGAGATGAAAGACGGAACCCTAAGACGGCTTGCACAGCAAAGCGGTTTGCCTGTAGAGATACTCGACCCTCGCAAGGCAACATCATGGGTTGAACGCAATGCTCCGCATCAAGGTGCAGTGGCTCTTATCTCGCTTTCAAACATTTTGATTCCATATGAAAAATGGCAGCCTGCTGACACATCAAAACCTTTGGTGCTTCTCAATGAGGTTATAGACCCACAAAACGTTGGGGCGGTTATTCGTTCAGCTGCTGCGTTTGGTGCAGGCGCTGTGCTTATGCCAACGGTAAAGCAAGCACCTATCAGTGGTGCGGTTATTAAAGCGTCCGCTGGTCTGGCGTTTACTGTACCGCTTGTGTCTATTTCAAACTTACAGCAAACAATTTCTGATCTAAAAAAGAAGGGCTACCGTGTCTACGGTTTGGCGGGCGAGGGTAAAAACCCACTCCACACAGAACCATTTGATAAACCAGTAGTGTTTATTATGGGTAATGAAGCTCAAGGGTTAGGAAAAGTTATGCAGCTTTGCGATAAAGTTATTTCTATTCCGATTGAACCAAACGCAGAGTCTCTCAATGTTGCAGCTGCGGCAGCTATTACGCTCTACCAATGGCACACGAAGAATCGCTAAAGGTTTTAAAAAAAGATAAACGCTTTGCTGGGCTTATAAAAAAGCACGGCGCGCCGGTTTTGAATGAGAGGGGAAATCCTTTTCAATCTCTTGTGCGTTCTATTATCTATCAGCAAGTGACTGGGAAGGCTGCTGCAACCATACTTGCTCGTTTCGAGGCGCTGTTTGCAGGCCCCGCAAAAAAGAGCGGGGTAAACAAAAAATTTCCTACACCTGAGGAGGTGCTTGCCATGCCGCTACAGAAGATGCGCGATGCAGGGCTTTCGTCACAGAAGTCTTCGTATATAAAAGACTTGGCCGAGAAATTTGTAGACGGCACTGTCCAACACAAGAAATTTAAAAAGATGACCAACGAGGAGGTGATAGTGCATGTCACCGCCGTAAAAGGGATAGGGGTTTGGACTGCACATATGTTTTTAATGTTCACGCTCGGACGTCTCGATGTGCTTCCAACGGGAGACTTGGGCATTCAAAAAGGATTCCAAGTTCTCTATGGTCTTAAAAAACTTCCAACCCATGAACAGATGGAAAAGCTCGCTAAAGAGTGGCGACCTCATGCATCTGTTGCGTCATGGTATCTATGGCGTGTAGCTGATGAAGCAAAACCTCAAAAGAAAATTACGAAGAAGAAAAAGCTTTCAAAATAAGCAAAAATACGCTACCTTATAGCGATGGCTAAGGGCGATACTATAGTTCGGTTCGAGGAGGTGTCTTTTGACTTCGGACCAAAAAAGAAAATCCTTGATGAGGTGTCTTTCAACGTACGTCGTGGAGGCAAGATTACACTCATGGGGCAGAACGGTGCAGGTAAGAGCACCTTGTTCAAATTGCTTACAGGCGAACTTGATTTGGATTCATCAGATACAGCTGAAGGAGACATTATCGTCGAAGAGGGAATGAGCGTGGCAACAGCTCGCCAAGTTATCCCTCGCCCCGACCTGGAACTCACCATCCGTGATTTTTTCCAGAATATGTTTTCAGAGAAAAAGTACGATATCGACCCACGTATCGACAAGGTGCTTGATGCAGTAAATCTGAGCATTCCAGACCATGACCGTATCGTTAAATCATTCTCAGGTGGACAGCAGGCGCGCCTCCTTTTGGCATCTGCGCTTATTCAGGATCCAGACCTTCTGCTTTTGGACGAACCGACAAACAATCTCGACAAGGCTGGTATCGACCACCTCAAGAAATTCCTCCAGGAATACAAGAAGACAGTTATTGTCATTTCTCACGATGCAGAATTCCTAAACTCATTTACACAGGGAGTTCTTTACTTGGACGTACATACACACAAGGTGGAGCAGTACGTCGGTAACTACTTTGACGTAGTGAAGGAAATCACAATACGTATTGAAAAAGAAAATCGCGCTAACGCCCTTCTTGCGAAGCAAATTCAAGATAATAAAGACAAAGCAAACTTCTTTGCAAACAAGGGAGGTCAGATGCGTATGGTGGCAAAGCGCATGCGCGAGAAAGCAGAAGAACTTGAAGAGGAAATTGTTGATGTTCGTAAAGAAGATCGCACCATTGCTCCCTTTGTCATTCCATCACAGCCAGACTTGATCGGCGACATTCTCACCGTCACCAGCTTCAAGACAATAAAGAATGGTAAGGAAACAAAGCGTAAGGCGGAGATAAAACTTAAGAGAAACCAGCACCTGCTTCTCCGAGGCCCTAACGGTATTGGTAAAACGACGCTACTTGAAAGTATTGTTAACGGCACCGCAGAAGGAACAACTATTCTTGAGGGCACTCGTGTGGGCTATTACCGCCAAGACTTTTCTAACTTGGATTTTGATAAAACTGTCTACCAAGAGCTCGGTGCAGTAATGGAGAAACTTATTGAAGAAGATCTGCGCCGTATGGCTGCACGGTTCTTAATAACCGGCGACCTTGTCTATGCAAAGATCGGAAATCTCTCAGAAGGACAGAAGGGTCTTGTTGCCTTTGCGCGCTTGATGTTGCTCCGCCCGGGTCTTCTTATCCTCGACGAACCAACCAACCATATAAACTTCCGCCACATTCCTGTTATTGCTGAAGCTCTCAATAAATACGAGGGTGCAATGGTGCTCGTCTCCCACGTCCCAGAATTCGTAGAGAAAATTCGTATGGACGAAGTTCTAGATTTGGATAAATAGATTACTTCGCTGCGTGTGTGCCAGCTACGTGGCCTGTGGTCCAACATAGTTGCAGGCTGTAGCCGCCTGAAGGTCTGTTCACGTTCAATATATCTCCTATGAGATAGAGGTTAGGGAAAAGGCGCGACTGCATCGTTTTAAAATCTACTTCTTCGAGTACAACGCCGCCCGAGGTGATGACCGCTTTGTCCATTCCTTGTAACTTGGTTACTTCCATAGAAGCATGTTTGAGTACTTTCATAAGCAAAAGACGTACCTCGCGAGTAACGCTGTTGCATGGCGTTTCGCCGTCTATCTCTACTTCGGCCAAGAGTACGGGAACAGCGGCTGTTGGTAGTATGTCAGCCAAACTATTTTTAAGTTTCTTCTTATCGTTTGCTACAAAAATTTCTTGGAGCTTGGTGTTGAGTGCGTCGTAGGCAAGAGTTGGGCAAAAATCAATTTCCAGTACAACTTCTCCATACTTCAAAAGCTCGCCTATATCGCGGCTCATATTTAAAATAGCAGGACCACTAACGCCAACGTGGGTGAAGAGCAATTTTCCAACTTTAGAATCTTGCTTTACGTCGTTTTGGAATACACTGATTTTTACTTCTGGAACGCTCACGCCTGCGAGTTTTTTTACCCAGGCATCTTTAACTTCTACTGGCACCAGAGCAGCATTTGTTCCAGTAATGCTATGGCCGATAGCTTTGAGCCACTCATACCCATCGCCGGTTGAACCTGTTTCCGGACGCGACTTGCCTCCTGTTGCCAGGATAAACTTCTTTGCTTGGACTTCTTTTTTATTTTTAAGTATTACAGAAAGAATCTGCCCGTCTTTTGTTGTAACGCCTACGACAGGGGAATTTGAAAGTACCGTTACAGAATATTTTTTAAGGTCTGATACCAATACATCCCATACCGACTGCGCTGTATTGCTTGCTGGAAATACACGCAGAAGAGCTTCCTCTTTTGTATCCATGCCGTGGGAGTAGAAAAAGTTAAGAGTTTCTTTAGTGGCCCACTGAGAAAAGGCTGAGAAAAGGAACTTGTCACTGCCTTTGAATTTGGCTAGGAGTTTCCGCACATCCTCTTCTGCGTTGCAGACATTGCAGCGCCCGCCACCGGTTATAAGGAGCTTTTTGCCAAGGGTGGGGTTCTTCTCAATAAGAATAACCTTGGCGCCAAGTTCGGCTGCACGAATAGCTGCCATCATGCCGGCGGGGCCGCCTCCTATAACGCACACGTCCCATATCTGTTCGGCCGGGCTTTTCATGAACGCATGCTAGCACGTTAGCCTCTGACTTTATATACTCTATGAATGCATATCCAAGTACCACACAAATTTGGGGCACAAGCAGCCGTAGAGCGTGTTAAACAAGCGCTTGAACAAGTTAAAGTAAATCCTCAGGTTAAAGACCAGCTCGTTATCGAAAAAGAGGAGTGGGAAGGCAACACCCTCAACTTTGCATTTACCGGCCAAGGCCAGCACATCAAGGGCACGCTTGTGGTTGAAGAGAAAGAATTTATCGTTGACGCAAAGCTCCCCCTTATGCTCCGCATGTTCGAAGGCCGCATTGAAAAGATGATAGGGGAACAGGTAAAACAGATGTTGTAAAAACCAGTTTTTCTGGTATTATATGTGAAATCGCGGGAATCGCCCGCCTTTTTCATTAAAAAAGAGAAGTAAATTTATGGAAATCCGAAACATCGCAATTATCGCTCACGTGGACCACGGCAAGACTACCTTGACCGACGCTTTGATGCGTCAGACTGGTGTTGCGGAGGAAGGAGTTTCCATGGACTCAAACGACCTCGAGCGCGAGCGCGGCATTACCATCTACTCAAAGCCTGCCGCAATTTTCTATAAAGACGTAAAGATCAACATCGTAGACACACCGGGCCACGCAGACTTCGGTTCTGAAGTGGAGCGCGTGCTCCGCTCTATCGACTCAGTGCTTCTCGTTGTAGACGCACAGGAAGGCCCAATGCCACAGACTCGTTTCGTATTGAAGAAGTCTCTTGAGCTTGGGTTGAAGCCTATCGTTGTTATCAACAAGATCGACAAGCCAGCTGCAGACCCTGCACGTGCAGAAGAGCAGGTACTCGAACTCTTTTTGGAACTTGGTGCCTCAGATGAACAATCTGATTTTCCAGTTATGTACGCTATCGGCCGCCAAGGTATCGCAAAGCGCAAATTGACTGATGAGTCGAGCGACCTTACACCACTTTTGGATATGATCTTGGAGAAAGTTCCTGCAGCAGGAAAGGGCTTGGAAGATAAACCTCTCCGCGCTCAGCCATTTAACCTCGGCTACGACAACTTCCTCGGCCGTTTGGCTGTCGCTCGTGTGTACGAAGGCAAAATTAAAACAGGTCAGACAGTTACCATCAAAAAACCAACCGGCGAAGTCCGCAGTGGCAAGGTTATAAAGATGTTCAGCTTCAAAGGCTTGCAGAAAGTTGAAGCAACTGAGGCACAGGCAGGGGATATTGTCCTTATTGCAGGTCTTACTGACATTTTCATCGGAGAAACAATCTGCGACTCAGCAGAGGCTGTGCCATTGCCAGCAATTGCAATCGACGAGCCTACAATCACCCTTAACTTTTTGGTTAACAACTCACCATTCGCAGGCCGTGAAGGTAAGTTTGTTACAACTCGTCAGATCCGTGAACGTCTTGAACGCGAACTCGAAGTAAACGTTGGTTTGAAAGTTGATTTCGGCAATGAAGCAGGCGGCGCACAAGGTGGCGGCGATGTATTTAAAGTATCTGGCCGCGGCGAATTGCACATCGCAATTCTTTTGGAAAATATGCGCCGTGAAGGGTACGAAATGCAGGTATCTCAACCTCAGGTTATCTTCCGCGAAATAGATGGGGAGAAACAAGAGCCGTTTGAAGAAGTCGTTATCGACACTCCAAGCGCATACCAAGGTGCAATTATCGAACGTTTGGGTACACGCAAGTTCATCATGAAAGATATCAAGATGCACAGCGATACCGTGCGCCTTACGTTCGAAGGCCCAACTCGCGGTTTGCTCGGATACCGCTCTCAATTCGTTCTTGATACTAAAGGCGAAGGCATTCTCTCGTCTCGTTTCCTTGAATTCCGTCCACACGCAGGTGAAATCGTGAAGCGTGTCGTTGGTTCAATGATCTCAATGGCATCAGGCAAAACCCTCGGCTTCTCATTGTGGAGCTTGCAGGACCGCGGCGTGCTTTACATCAAACCAGCTACTGAGGTGTATGAAGGCATGGTTATCGGTAACACCTCAAAGGGTGAAGAAATGACCGTAAACCCAACCAAGGGTAAGGCGCTCACAAACATGAGAGCTTCAGGTACTGACGAAGCCATGAACTTGGTTCCTCCATATGAAATAACGATCGAACGCGGCTTGGAAGTTATGGTTGAAGACGAATATTTGGAAATAACTCCGCTCTCTGTACGTCTACGTAAACAAGGGCTGACGGAAATGGATCGTACGAAGGCCCGCAGATAAAGTTTGCTATAATAAAATATATGAAGTTCACAAAAGCGTTTACGCTCGCTCTATTCGTTTTCTTGTGTGTTCCAGGCCTTGCTTCTGCGCGCACGCTCATTGTTGGTACATCAGGAGATGATGTTACAAACCTTCAGAACGTTCTTATTTCACAAAAATACCTCGCTGAAGGAAACAACATAGGATATTTTGGTCCTGCGACACTAGCTGCAGTCAAAAAATTTCAATGCGAGAAAAAAATCGTATGCTCAGGTTCTAGCTACGGAGTTGCCGGCCCTCAGACACAAGCCGCCCTCCGCATTCAAAATATAGATACTCCAATTGCTTCGCCACCTAACACCAAGCCGTTGGAATTTGGCGGATGGATGCCGTACTGGAGTGAAGACAAAAGCGTTGCTGATGTAACTCCGCACCTCGACCAACTGACAGTAGTTAACCCTTTCACCTACACGATGAAGTCCGACGGCACCGTTAACGATGCTGCTGGTATGGACAAAGAGCCATGGACTTCGTTTATGGCGGCAGCAAAAGCAAAAGGTGTGCGCGTTATCCCAACAATTATGTGGGGTGATGGCGATACCCAACATGCCATTTTGAGCGATGCAAAAAAACGCGTAGCGCTTGAAGATGAAATAGCCAAGTTGGTTAAAGACAATGGGTTTGATGGAATTGACATCGACTTTGAAGCGCGAAAAGCAGAAACACGAGAATATTTTTCAACCTTTTTGAAAGGACTCTACCAGCGCATGGGAAACAAATGGGTGTACTGTTCCATCGAGACACGCATGACGCTCGACCATCGCTACGGCATAGGTGTGAAGCCTCCTCCAGAATCGACCGAATATGCTAACGACTTTGTCGCTATAAACAAATACTGTGACCGCGTTCAAATTATGGCCTACGACCAAGGTTCCATTGACGCGATTTTGAACACGTCACGAGCTCAGCCGTATGTGCCACTGGCCGACCCGTCGTGGGTGGAAAATGTTGTTACCTTGGCGGCACAAACTATCGATAGAAAGAAAATTATTATCGGCGTGCCAACCTATGGTTATGAATATAAGGTTACGTCGTCCGGTTCTGGGTATCAATACAAACTCCAGTGGGCGTTCAACCGAAACTATGCAACACAACTCGCATCGCTTCTTGGTATAACGCCGTCTCGAAATAGTGCTAACGAGTTGTCGTTTATATACAAATCGACCGCTCAGACTCAAGCACTCTCAGACCAGGCTAGTGTTCCAGGTACTGTTGCTGCAAGTGGTAACACAGTGCTACCTCCGACCGATGTATACACACAGTTAGCTCTCGCAACGTCAATTCAACCGCCGTTCAACATCGTATGGTGGAGCGACGCTCAAGCTATTGCCGACAAAGTTGCACTCGCAAAGAAACTTGGCGTCCGCGGCATCGCAGTATTCAAACTGGATGGGTCCGAAGATCCAAACATCTGGAACGTGCTGAAGTAATTGTTGGGGTCAGACCCCGCAATAACCTAAAATCCGTGTCCTAATATTTTAGGAAAAATTTGCAGTCTCTTGAACGATCTCATATGTGGTGAGTGCCATACTTCCTAAATGGCACGAATGCATCGCATCGATCTCGGAGGATATATCTATCACGTAATTAACCGAGCAAACGCTCGGATACGTATATTTCATAACGATTCGGATTACAAAGAATTCGAATATCTACTTACAGAAATTAAAGAAACGTATAACGTACGTATTCTTGCGTATGCATTGATGCCAAATCACTGGCATCTTTTACTGTATCCACGGAATGATGGCGATATGTCTAAAGCTCTTCATTGGTTAACTACGTCTCATGCGCGTCGGCATCATATTAAAAACAAAACAATTGGAAACGGCCATCTTTACCAAGGACGTTACAAGTCGTTCATTATCAAGGGAGACAAGCATCTTTTAACAGTGCTCAAATATATCGAGAGAAATCCAGCACGAGCAAGATTGTGTAATGTTGCAGAGGCGTGGCGATGGGGAAGCGCGTTTAGAAGGGTGTGTGGAACAACTGCAGAGCAGCAGTTGCTTGCAGGATTGCCCCTTGATCTACCGAAAAATTACCTTGAATGGATTAATACCCCCGAACCTTCCGAAGAATTGAAAGCCATTCGTCATTCTGTAAATATGGGCGTACCATATGGTGGGTGAGTTTCTGGTAAAATACTAGAACACAGTTTATTTGTTTTTATGGGGTCTGACCCCAATTCCCCCGGCTGTTCAGAGTGTAATATCTGCCTTTACTAAGAAATAGGTTGTATATGAAAAATAGATTTTATTTTGATCGTTCTCTCACAAATGGAGCTATTATAATTTTAGCCATTGCTTTTACTGCAATGGCGGGACTCTCTCTTCTTGGAGGTTTTTCAGAACGACCATTCGTGTTTCTGGGAGTTGTTTATTCTATTCTCATTCTCATTTGGTTTGGATTTGCTTACGGGATATATATAAATATTGAAGGAAACAGTCTTCAGGTCACACGTTTTTTTATAAAATGCAAGAAAGTTGATTTAGCGAAAGCAATTTCAATACAGCAAAAGCCAAAATTCGGAGGTTTAATTTATGAAGTCTCCCTGCAATTCCAAGACAATAATGGAAAAATTGATAGTACTGGTCTAATAAACAAACCCGCTCTAAAAGTAGAGGAATACGAACGACTCGTTAAACTTGTCATTGAAATAAATAAAGATGTAAGTATTGATCCTGATTTACTTAAGAAAGTTTTTTAATAGAATTGGAATTGGGGTCAGGCACCTCAATACTCTAAAATCTGTGTTCGAGTTTTTACAGCACTGTATAATAACCTCATATGTCCCTCGGCAGTGACCTGCGGAAGCTTGTGCGTGGAGAAGTTGAAGACTCAAGCGAGGTGCTTGAGCGCTATTCACGCGACGCCAGCCTTTTTTATGTAAAACCGGGTGCGGTGTTTAAAGCAAAAGACGCAACAGATCTTGGTATTGCCGTGCGCTATGCGGTGCATCAGAAAGAAATAAGCCCTGACAGCAGGGTTTCTATTACTGCACGCTCTGCCGGTACTGACATGTCCGGTGGGCCGCTCAATACATCCATTATCGTGGATATGATGGCGCACTTTGATAAGTTGATTGAGCTTAGTGAATCACCAGACGGCGGATATGCAGTGGTTGAGCCGGGGATGTACTTCCGCGACTTCGATAAAGAAACTCAAAAGAAAAATCTAGAGCTTCCAAGCTATACAGCCTCACGGCAGATCAACACTGTGGGCGGTATGGTTGCCAACAACTCAGGCGGAGAGAAGAACCTTAAGTACGGCAAAACCGCACGCTATGTTGAGGAGCTTGATGTGGTGCTTGCCGATGGACAGACGCACACACTTAAAAACCTTGAAGGCGATTCATTAAAGCTCAAGCTGCGCGAAGCGGGGCTTGAAGGAGATATATATCGCGGTGTTGCACGAATACTGTTGTCCCATAAAGATGTTATAGAGAAACATAAACCCACTGTAGAGAAGAATTCTTCAGGATACGCGCTATGGGATATAGGGGATGGTGTTAATTCGCTTAATCTCGCTCGGCTTATGGTTGGTTCACAGGGCACGCTTGGCATTGTGACAAAAATTAAATTCAAGCTTGTGCGGCCTAAACCATATGCCGCCATGACGGTCGCATTTCTAGACTCACTTTCAGAGCTTGGAAAGATCGTACCGGAGGTGCTTGAGAAAAAGCCGGACAGCTTTGAGTCTTACGACGACAATACATTTAAACTTGCAGTTAAATACTTCCCAGAATTTGCGACGCAGATGAAGGCGGGGATTATTTCGCTTGGTATTTCTTTTTTGCCTGAGCTCTGGATGCTTATAACAGGCGGTGTTCCAAAGTTGGTACTTATGATTGAGTTCCATGCGGATACTCAAGAAGAGGCACTCAAGAAAGCAGAAGAGCTGGGAGAAGAAATCAAAAAGAATAACCCTAAGGTAGGTACTCGTGTGGCTAAAGATGAGAAAGCTGCCCGAAAGTATTGGACTATCCGCCGAGAGAGTTTTAACCTGCTACGCCAGAAAGTGCGAGGGAAAAGAACCGCGCCTTTTATTGATGACTTTGTTGTGCCACCAAGTACATTGCCTGAATTTTTACCTAAGCTTGAAGCGATTCTAAAACCATACGAAAAGAACATGATGTACACGGTTGCGGGCCACGTAGGTGACGGCAATTTCCATATCATTCCATTGGTTGACCCAACGCGTACTGAAACCGCACGCATCATTGATGAGCTCTCACACAAAGTGTATGACCTGGTGCTGGAGTATAAGGGCTCTATAAGCGGGGAACACAACGATGGCTTTATCCGTACCCCATACGTCAAAAAGATGTTCGGTACAGACATGTACGCACTCTTCCTAGAAGTGAAGAAAATCTTCGACCCGCACAACATATTTAACCCAGGTAAAAAGGTAGGCTCTACCTTCAGCGATGCGCTCTCACACTTAGACCTTCCAAAAGGTAAGTAAAAGAATTTTAGACAAACCCAGGGAAGAAGTCGATCTTGATATTGCGGCGATGGACGCCAAGTTCGCGGAGTGTCTTTTCAAACGCGACAACCATGCCGTGTGGGCCTGAGAGATAGAAAAGTCGGTCTTTGTAGTCAGGAACTTCGCGTATAAGTTCCTCTGTCGTTATACGGTCATCGTAGTAGGTTTTTAAACCGATCTTCGCCCCCGCTTCTGCAAACACATCTTTGTACGCCAGCTCATTTTCTGACTTAGTTGAGTAGAGCAATATCGCATCACGATTTTGATTTGTATCGACCATATATTGGATCATTGAACGGAACGGTGTAACACCAATACCTCCTGCGATAAATGCCACTTTTTGTTGAGGGTTTTTTGGAAGAGTGAATTCTCCCGCAAGCTGGCCGACGGTAATCTCTTGCCCAGGCTTCATTGCAAGCAGCGCCTTTTTGAAGGTGCTCGAAGGCTCATATACTTTTATGCCAAGGCGTATATCTTCTTCTGTTGGGGAAGACCCAATCGTGAAATAGCGTCTATTTCCTCGCTGGTCTGGCTTCTCGTGCCCGAGGGTCCACTCCACATATTGTCCTGCTTTAAATGGAATTGGTTTATTGGTTGCGAATACAAATTCATACACACCCTCTGCTATTTGTTTGTATTCTTTAAGTGTAAGAACGCGGCGGATTTTTGGGCTCACGATGTATGCGTACACAGTGCCCACAAGAAGTGCTGTTTCAGGAGCGAAATAGAATGGTCCAATTTGTGTACCAGGGATAAATAAGAATGCGACGATTGCTGCATAGACCATGCGGTGCACACGCGTTACGGGAGAGGTGAGTGGCTCTGTCAGCATAATGCTTACAAAGAAGAACAATGAAGAGTGGAGAAGCGTGTCCCACATAGAATCAAGCGGATTGTTCGGCAAGAATTTTATAGCAACCCCAGCAAGCACAATAATAGAGAACACCCAGAATTGGTCGAAGCGTTGTACTTTGCGTATGACGAGTAACCCTCCAATAAGTACAAAAGGCAGAAGCGACAGTGTGCCGCCGACCCACCAGCTGGCATAGGTTCCAAATACAATACCTGTCACCGCTACTGCGAGTGCTGCAGGGTTAAAGATATGTTTTTTATCAATGGCAAGAATGTATTTTGATGCCATAGCCAGAACGCCCGCAATAACCAACATTCCTGCGCCCATAAAATCAGTAAACGAGACGGGGTTGAGAATCAGCGTCAAGATAAATGACGTAATATAGACCGACTCTGTGTTTGGCGTAACTTTAAAAATCCATGCAAATGCCTCATTGCTTGCCCAACATGCGGCGACCATCACGAAAAACGAGAATAGAAGTGCCCAAGGGGTAAAGGAGAAGAAGCCAAAGAAGCTTAAGAAAAATGCAACGGCGATAAGTACTACGAGATGCCACAGCACGAGGCGATACATCGTTATGCGGTTTAAGAAACTGTCTACAAAAGGGATGTTCATATATGAGTTAATTCTCCAAAATTACTGGTCATTGTTGCGATGCCGTTCTTATCTATTGAGTATGCCTCAAAACCGGCTAGGGATTCAATAAATTCTACCCCTTTCTGTCCCATGGCAAATGCGGCGGTTGCGAACCTGTCGGCTTCCAACACGTCTGGGCCTATAACGGTAATGCTCACGATCTCGTCCAGGGCTTTGTCGGGGGTGAGGGGATTGTAGATATGGTCGCCACGCTCGTAGGAGCCCGATGTAGCCACACCGCGCCCGCGCGGATATATAACTTTTATAATTTCTGCTTTGTTGAAGGGGTTACGAATACCTACACTCCATTCTTTGCCTTCAGCGTTTGTGCCACCTGTTTGAATATCGCCACCGGCATCAATAAAAAAATTCTGGACACCTTTTTCTTGTAAGAGATCTGCCGCATTTTTAATTGCCCATCCCTTAACGATGCCTGATGGGTCAATGGAACCGTCGGGTTTTCTGATATCAAAATAGCCGTTTGTTTCTTCTTTTGTTTTTTCGGCGAGCTCCAGAACTTCTTTCATGTCTTGAGATAAGGCCTCCGGCATCCGCGACACTTCGCTTTCAGGTTTGTAGGGGCTAAAGCGTTCGTCTACAGAAACGAAATATGAAAACACCGCCTCAAGGATTTCTGGTGAGACGGTGTCCACTATCTCGACCGTTATGGGAAGACCCATGATCAATCGAGTGTCTTTCATTAGACTATATCTGCGCTTGCTGAAGCGCTGAAGAGAGTGAGGTATTGAAACCTTCGGTGTTCTGAGTTGCGCCAGAAATTATATCAACGTGTGAGCCTTGCTTTGCAATAGCCTCTTTGATCATGACAGGGTACGAGCTTGCGCCGAGCTCGTCAGTAGTTCCAGGGCCTTCTGGCTTTTGTATTACATCTATCGCAGTTATTTTGCCGCTCGAGATAGTAACTTTTACCTGGACCTGTCCGTATGGTGCAGCAGAACCAAGACTGCCTGTGTAGGTGCCGTTTTTGTATTGGCCAGGATCTACATCGCTAGGGGAAGAAGAATCTCCTATACCTGTATCCGTACCTGTAGCGCTAGGGTTGTTAGTTGTTTGAGTCGAAGTTGCTTGACCTGTTTGGTCAGTAGGAACAGTCGGTTGTGTTGAGCGTGATGCAGCCCAAAGCGCGTAACCTCCCAAGAGCACAATAATAATGCCTCCAATAGCAAGTTTCTTCATATCGAGAAATTGTATCATACTGACGGTATGGAACCGCTCGCCTCAAAAATTCGACCCCAAGCTCTAGACGGTTTCTTTGGCCAAGAGCATTTGGTGGGTAAGGGCAAACCCTTACGCGAAGCTATTGAAGGTAAGCACCTCTTCTCCTTTCTTTTGTGGGGTCCGCCAGGCAGTGGCAAAACAACACTCGCGCGCATCTACGCGAACGCGCTTGATGCAGAGTTCTTTGAACTCTCGGCGGTTGATTCAGGAAAAGAAGACATTAAACGCGTGCTTGAATCTGGCAAGATAAATTTTTCTGGGAAGCCAAAGGTTTTGTTTATAGATGAAATTCATCGCTTCAATAAAGCACAGCAGGATTTTCTTCTGCCCTTTGTTGAGCGTGGCGACATTACCTTTATAGGTGCAACAACAGAAAACCCGTCGTTTGAAGTTATACCTGCGCTCCTTTCTCGCTCTCGTGTCTTTGTATTGAATGAGCATGGAGAGGATGATATGGAGAAGATCATCAAGAGCACAAAACTCAAAGTTCCTAAAGATGCAAAAGATTGGCTGGTACAACTTGCGGCAGGGGATGCTAGACAGGCCATAGGAGTGCTTGAGAATACACAGAAACTATACGGAAAGATTACCGTCGAAACTCTAAAAGAAACGGTTCAGTCAAAACATCTACGCTACGACAAAAAAGGCGAGGAGCATTACAACACCATCTCGGCGTTTATAAAATCTATGCGCGCAAGCCAGGGTGACGCCGCGCTCTACTACTTGGCGCGTATGGTAGATGCAGGAGAAGATCCACTTTTTATTGCGCGACGCATGGTTATCTTTGCCAGCGAAGATATTGGGCTGGCACAACCAACAGCGCTTGTGGTAGCAAACGAAGTATTTCGTGCCTGCGAAACTATTGGGTACCCAGAATGTCAGATTAACTTGGCGCACGGTGTCGCATATTTAGCAGAATCTAAAAAGAGCCGTAAGAGCTACGATGCTTATTTCGAAGCGCTTGCTGATGTAAAGAAACACGGCAACCTACCTGTTCCGCTCAAAATACGAAACGCTCCAACCAAGCTGATGAAAGACTTGGACTACCACAAGGGGTACAAACTCTACGATAAAGAGAGCTACCTACCCGAAAAACTAAAAGGGAAGAAGTATTTAAAATAAAAAGAAAAGCCAGCACACAAGGTGCTGGCTGAAGGAAATCCGGTTGCTGGTAAGAGAATATTGATCGGTCGCAAAAACCTTTGATTGGGCGGCCATATGAGAGCCATTGCCGAAGCTACACCATTCGCAGATTTTTTTGAGTAAAATCCTTCCTCTCTTCAAGATCCGATGGATCTTCTCTCACCGAAGAAGAACCAGCTTCCAGAAAAACGATAATAAGATATTTGGTGTAAAATGCAAGATGTGGATACTGAAACAATAGTGTTTGGCGGCGGATGCTTTTGGTGCACAGAGGCAGTCTTCAAAATGCTCAAAGGTGTTCAGTCTGTGGAGCCTGGCTATGCAGGTGGCAAAGTTGCTAACCCAACGTACGAACAAGTCTCTGGCGGCAACACTGGGCACATTGAAGTTATCAAAGTTGTATACAACCCAGACGAGATTGCATTTGAAGAATTACTCCGCGTATTCTTTTCGACACACGACGCGACGACGGTAGATAGGCAGGGGAATGACGTTGGTCCTCAGTACAACTCAGCTATTTTCTACACAACCCCACGCCAGCAGGAGAAAGGGCAGCACTACATAGACGTCATCAATAAGGCGGGGCACGTCCAACCTATAGTTACTCAAGTGAGACCTCTTGAGGCTTTTTACCCAGCAGAGGATTATCATAAAAACTATTACGAACGAAATAAATCGGCCGGGTACTGCCAGTTGGTTATTGAACCTAAGATTGATAAAGTAGAAAAGAAGTTTAAAGATTTATTGAAATGAAACCCACAAAAACAAAATCTAGAATCTACCTAGCCATAGCCTCAGCCGTTGTCCTTCTCTGGGCAGGGTCTCTTGTGTTTGGATTGATATTCGCCTTCTCTTATAAGTCGGATTCTCTGAACTTCAAGTCAGAAGAGATTGGGTTAGAATTTTCATATCCAAAAATCTACACGCTCACTGAGCGCCACGACTCCTATGCGGGTGCAGAAATCCATGTATTAACACTGATTAATGCGTCGACTACTGTCCCTGACATGAGCGAAGGGCCGACAGCAATTTCTATTATTGAAATTCCAGTCGTAGATGACATTGATGTAGAACAGTGGCTCCGCAACGCAACGATCTCTAACTTCAATCTCTCTCCTGACAAAACCTTCACTCCAAAAATTATAGATAGGGAAGACGGTTTAGCGTATCGTTACAGCGGATTATATGAGTCAGACGCTGTCGCTGTAGAACATGATGGAAAGATATTCTTGTTTGCTGTGTCGTGGATGGATCAAAACGACCCAATGCGTCATGATTTCCAGGAGCTTCTGGACAGTGTAGAATTTAAATAATGAAACTCACACCGTATTGGCTTATAGCCGCATCGTTTATTGGTATTGGTGACACGCTCTACCTTGCGTACTACCACTTCCTTGGAATTGTCCCAACCTGCGCAATTGGTGGTTGTGAAATTGTGCTTAACAGTCAGTACGCTTCAGTGCTAGGAATACCGCTTTCATACCTGGGCCTTGTCTACTATGTGTATTTCCTCGCTCTTGCGATATTGCTGGCTATAGACCCAGAGTCAAAAGGCCTTCGTTTTGGAATGCTTGCCTATGCTGCGATAGGTGTACTTTTCTCAATCGGTTTTGAACTCCTCCAGTTCTTTGTGATCGGCGCACTCTGCCTGTACTGCGGTATCTCAGCTGCCACAGCACTTCTGTTGTTTGGCCTTGCCGTGTGGCACTGGAAGATAACAAAATAGTTAGTAGCCTCGGCGATATTTACGCCACAGTCTCCATAGAGTGTAGAGAAACCCTATTGCAAGAATAGGGTAGAAGACCCCAACGTTTGTGACTATATAGAGAAGTATTGTTACTACATAGAGCGCAACGGTTGCGAGTATTCTCCACGCTGTTTGCATAAGAGAACCTTTCTCCTCCTCCGTAGCGCCTATGCTTGCAGCCGCTTTGGATGATGTTGCTACCTGTGACTTTGACCAGTTGAGTGCGGTGTTTAGTTTTTCAGCAACAAATGTACGGCCAGAATCAATTACCTCTAATACAGGAGATGAGTATTCAGCAATTGCTGGAGAGACACTCTGAATTGATTCTTGTATGGGGGTTGATGGTTGCACATCGCCTATTTGAGCGTTTGAAACTCCAAAAGGGTTTGCCGATGAAGCCGCTGTTGCTGATGGTGCCGCTGCGATGATAAATGCTTCTTTGTCTTCTTCTATTGATTTGCCATTTGCATCTTGTAAATCAGCAACAATAGTGTGCGAACCCGCTGTCGGTTTCCACGAGACAGATGCAGTGTCAGCTCCTCCGGCTTTCAGTGATACTGGTACGCTACCAATTTCAGATGCACCATCTTTTATAACAAGTGTTCCGTTAAAGGTCGTGGTTGCAGGGTTAGAAACTGATGCGTAAATCGTTACGGTCTGACCTTCCACTGGCGCGGAGGTTGAAAGAAAAATACTCTGCTTCGCAAACCCTACAGCCGATACAGACAAGGGGAGAGCAAAGAGTATTGCAGCAAATAACATTCGCTTCATTGGTAAAAGTATAGCAAGGAAAAACCATGTGTTAAAATTTATGCATGTCTGTTCATACGCATCTCCACCGACATTTTTTGCCGTCGCATCATAACGCCTATCGTCCACATATTTTGCGCAAAGGATGGCTACTCTTTTTTGTCGCGGTGATTATGGCAAGCGAGGGCCTGTTTGTATCAGGGCTGTATGTCCAGCAAGCAGCTCCTTCTGTGGCTGTAATTCAAGATTCACAGACTGCCTCAGTTGGTAGCGCGGCTTCGTCATTCTTAAACAGTTTTGGTAAAGACCTCGCTCGTATTGCCGTAGAGTCTGAGCCCTATATCCCATGGATTCTTGGAATGCTTGGGGCTATGCTAGTTATCGCGGTCATGTTTGCGTTCTTCGTCCATATACAGATACAGCAGTCCGAGATGTTGTTTAGCGGGGCGCTGGTTGCCATGTTTGCCTTTTCTTTGATGATTACTAACATTCATATTTTGGGTATACTGTAAGCATATGACTCGTAAACAATTAACGACTGGCATAGCGGTCACTACCTCGCTTGTCGTCGTCGCATTTTTCTTCGCATTACTTAATCCTTTAATGCTTGCGCGACAAGAAGCGCAGCAAACAGCAACAGCATCTATGTCAGATCAAAAACTCGTAGCCCAAGATGAAATGGTAGGTACTGGCGATGTCGCACAGGCCGGAGATTTCGTTAGTGTCCACTACACCGGCAAACTAGAAAACGGCGTAGTATTCGATTCTTCCACTGGAAGAGATCCTATCCAGTTCACTCTCGGTACAGGACGAGTTATCCAAGGATGGGACCAGGGTATCCAGGGTATGAAGGTTGGTGGTAAGCGTTTGCTTATCATCCCACCAATGCTTGCGTACGGTATGCAAGACTACGGCCCAATTCCAGGTGGCTCAACGCTTATCTTCGAAGTAACTCTTGTTGGGGTACAGCAAACGCCTCCAACTGACGATTCGAGCGCGCAATAATGCGACCGGTACACCTCACTATTGAAGCGAAGCACTCGTCCGCAAGGGCGGGTGTTTTGCATACACCCCATGGTGATATTTTGACGCCTGCCTTTGTCCCGGTTGCTACCAAGGCAGACATAAAGGGAATAGAGTCAGCAAAATTCCCCGCACTCGGCGTTCAAACACTTATTGCAAATACGTACCATCTGTATCTTTCAGGACTAGAAGCGGTAGAGAAAGGTGGCGGCGTTGCCAAGTTTATGAATTGGAATGGTCCCACGATGACGGACTCTGGCGGCTTCCAAGTCTTCTCATTAGGTAGCGGGTTCGGCAAAAAAGTTTCAAAATTTTCTGGCGAAGTTTCCCCTGAAGAAGCAGTTAGTGTTTTTGATGAGGATTTAGCGACTGCTCACGGTAAATTAGCCATCATAGATGACGAAGGGGTTTCGTTTACGTCGCACCTCGACGGCTCGCTCCATCGTTTTACTCCAGAGCGCTCAGTGGAAATTCAACACCGCCTTGGTGCAGATATTTTCTTTGCGTTTGACCAGTGCACTGCGCCAACAGACACGTACGAATTTCAAAAAGATGCGATGGAGAGAACTCACGCATGGGCAAAGCGTTCTTTGAGTGCACACCGACAAAACTTTGATGCCAACACAAAGCAGGGTATTTACGGTATAGGGCAGGGCGGGCAATTTGATGACCTTCGCCGCGAAAGCGCACGCACTATTGGCGACATGGGCTTTGATGGCTTCGGCCTTGGTGGTTCATTCAGTCGCAAATACGGCGACCATTCTCTGCAGTCCGCACTTGCGATGCTTACAGAGCTGCCAGAGGGTATGCCAGTGCATGGTTTGGGAGTAGGAGAGCCTGAAGATATTTTGCTTGGCGCTGAACACGGCGTTGATACGTTTGACTGCGTTACTCCAACTCGTAATGGCCGTAATGGTGGTTTGTATACAAAGAAAGGAAAGATTCAAATTCCGAATGCTGAGCATCAATATGATTACTCTCCAATAGATGAGGGTTGTGAATGCCCAACGTGCCAAAACCATACTCGTGCATATGTGCACCATCTCTTCCGCACTCGTGAAATTCTTGGACCCATTCTCGCTAGCATGCACAATGTCTATTTCCTCACGAAACTTTGTAGTGATATCCGTGAATCAATTTTGAACGGTCAATTTGAGCAATTTAAGGAGGGCTTTTTAAATAAGTATCAAGGTTAAACCTTGCTGCTAGTCTAAAGGCGTCGCCTTTAGACTTTAGGTACCGGAATAAGAATAATTATGCTATACTGTCAAGTCCGTTATGGCGAAGTTTTCCCTCAAATCTGAATATAAACCAGCCGGGGACCAACCTAAGGCTATTGAAGCGTTGGTCAAAGGCATTAAGGCTGGCACTCGCGACCAGACGCTTTTGGGCGTAACTGGATCAGGCAAGACATTTACTGCTGCCAATGTCATCCAACAGATTGGTAAACCAACGCTTGTTATCGCACACAATAAAACGCTTGCGGCACAGCTGGCACAAGAGTATCGAGAATTCTTTCCAGACAATGCCGTGCACTACTTTGTTTCCTACTACGACTACTACCAACCAGAAGCCTACGTTCCGCACTCTGATACATATATAGAGAAGGAAGCGCAGATTAACGAAGAGATTGACCGTCTCCGCCATGCGTCTACTCAGGCACTGCTTACGCGCGATGATGTGATTATTGTTGCGTCAGTTTCGTGTATTTACTCACTTGGTTCTCCAGAAGAGTATCGCAAGGTTCACTTGGAGCTTGCGCCGGGAATGCAAAAGAACCGTGCAGAACTTATTCGTGAACTTATTGCAATTTACTTTGAACGCACAACAGCAGATCTAAGCCCTGGTAAATTCCGCGCACTTGGAAACAGTGTTGAGATTATGCCAACGGGCGAGCGCGTACTCTACCGTGTTGAATTTGAAGGAGAAACTATCGTAAAAGTACGTGTGATTGATGCAATTAGCCGTGCAGAGCGCGAATCTCTCGAATCACTCTTCCTCTTTCCTGCAAAACACTATGTTACTCCAAAGGATGAACGTGACCGCGCCATTGCAGAAATTAAACTTGAACTTAAAGAGCGTCTCGCAGTACTCGAGCGCTCAGGCAAAGTACTTGAAGCGGAGCGTTTGAAGCGCCGCACCAACCACGACATCGCACTTATCCGCGAGATTGGTGTATGCCCAGGTATTGAAAACTACTCACGTCACTTCGATGGCCGCAAACCTGGCGAGCCGCCATTTACCTTGCTCGACTACTTCCCACATAAAAAAGACGGCACCCCAGATTTTCTTACTATTATTGATGAAAGCCACGTTACTGTCTCACAAATTGGCGGTATGTACGCCGGAGACCGTGCCCGCAAAGAAAATCTTATTGAATTTGGTTTCCGTCTTCCGTCGGCAGTCGACAACCGCCCGCTTCAGTTCGAAGAATTTGAAGGGGATATCGGCCAGCGAATTTATACATCAGCAACGCCGGGAGTATACGAGAAAGAAAAATCTGGAAAGAATGTAGTTGAGCAGATTATCCGCCCAACTGGCCTTATCGACCCTGAAATTATCGTCAGACCTGTCACTGGCATCGATAAAAAGAAAGGACAGGTGCAGGATTTCTTGGACGAAGCAGAAAAAGTTATTACACATGGTGGTCGTGTGCTCGTTACAACGCTTACCAAGAAAATGGCTGAAGATCTTTCTGAGTATTTGAAAGACAGACAATTCAAAGCGGCCTACATCCACAGTGAAGTGCTGACGCTGGACCGCATTACTATTTTGACCGACTTCAGAAAAGGTCTGTATGACGTATTGGTGGGTGTGAACCTTCTCCGCGAAGGTCTCGACCTTCCAGAAGTAGAGCTGGTGGCAATCCTCGATGCCGACAAAGAAGGCTTCCTTCGTTCTGAAACCTCTCTTATTCAAACCATTGGCCGCGCAGCACGTAACGTACATGGCCGCGTGATTATGTATGCCGACCAGATGACAGGCTCTCTCGAGAAAGCTATGAGCGAAACAAAACGCCGCCGCGAAATTCAGCTCGCATACAATACAAAACACGGTATCACTCCCAAGACGGTGCTCAAGGCAATTAAAGACATCACTGAACAGCTTCGTACAGAGCATGGTAAGGCGGTAGGCGTTCTTCTCGACATCGACAGAGACTTGTACAAAAAGAATCCACGTCGCTTTATTGCAGATAAAAAGAAACAGATGGCAGATGCAGTGAAAGAGCTCGACTTCGAAACTGCAGCTATCATTCGTGATGAAATTGCGGTATTGATGGGGAAACAGCCGAAAGCAAAGTTGTCGAATAAAAAATAGATATGGAAGATAAAATCACAATAAAGGGCGCAAAGACACACAACTTGAAGAATGTTTCGTTGAGTATTCCGCGAAACAAGATGGTTGTATTTACGGGCTTGTCTGGGTCGGGCAAGTCGTCTTTGGCATTCGATACAATCTTTGCTGAAGGCCAGCGCCGTTATATAGAATCTCTTTCTGCCTATGCGCGCCAATTCTTGCGACAGATGCAGAAGCCCGATGTTGAAGAAATCACAGGCCTCTCGCCAGCTATTTCTATTGACCAGAAGAGCCGCTCAAACAACCCACGCTCAACGGTTGCGACTATTACTGAAATTTATGACTACCAGCGTATTTTGTTTGCCCGTGTCGGCAAACCACACTGCCTTACCTGCGGACGTGAAATCAAAAAACTTTCTAACGAAGAAATCATCCACAGCATTGTAGATAGTGTTACCAAAGCTACACCAAAGAAGACTCGCACCGTCATGGGTGTGAATATTAATGAAGATGTGGTTCGTATCTATGCGCCAGTAGTTGTCGGCCGAAAGGGCGAGTACTACCAGCTTCTGTACGATCTACTTGGTAAGGGCTACGAACGAGTCCTTGTTGATGGCGAGCTTAAGAGCCTTCGTGAACAAATCCTTCTCGCAAAACACAAAAAGCACGATATTTCTGTGCTTGTTGATGAAATTCTCGTTTCTGAATTTGCTCGCTCAAAAGCAGCGGCTCTTGAACGTCTTTCTGAAGCAGTAGAGCGCGCTCTTGAAGAGACCGATGGGTTGGTCCAAGTAGAAGAACCAGGACCTTCTAAAGAAGAGGGAACAAAGATGCGTATGATCTCGGCAAAATTTATGTGCCCATACGACGGCTTCTCTTTCCCAGAAATTGAACCTCGTCTTTTCTCTTTCAACTCACCATACGGTGCATGTCCTGCATGTAATGGTTTGGGAACAAAGCATTTCTTTAGCGATGAGAAGTGCCCTGTCTGCCACGGTATGCGTCTGCGCCCTGAGGCACTCAATGTATTTCTTTACAAAAACTCCGTTTCTTCACCTGCAGGTCGGAGAGGGGACGGTTCAGAAACGGAAGTTTTCGTTCCGAAAGATGCAAAAAACATCGTTCAGCTCACTGATATGTCTATTCAGGATGCGTACACCTTCTTTGAAGAACTAGAGCTGTCGAAAAAAGATCAGGAAATCTCCAAAACCATCATTAAAGAAATCACAGCGCGCCTAAAGTTTATGTTGAACGTAGGCTTGGACTACCTAACGCTCGAC
This sequence comes from Candidatus Adlerbacteria bacterium RIFOXYC1_FULL_48_26, assembly GCA_001773575.1. GTDB lineage: Bacteria > Patescibacteriota > Minisyncoccia > Phycocordibacterales > SBAW01 > GWA1-54-10. Next base: position 48,875 of record MEXB01000008.1, read on the forward strand.
CGCCGTGCCAACACACTCTCTGGCGGGGAAGCACAGCGTATTCGCCTCGCCTCACAGCTTGGTTCTGGCCTTGTGGGTGCGCTCTATGTGCTCGACGAGCCGACCATCGGTCTGCACCAGCGCGACAACGAACGTTTGATCAAAACTCTTGTTGACCTTCGTGACCTTGGAAACACCATCATTGTTGTTGAACACGACGAGGATACTATTTATGCCAGCGACTACTTGGTAGACATTGGCCCTGGTGCGGGTGTGCACGGCGGCAATGTCGTTGTTGCGGGTGACTTGGAAAAACTTCTTACTGCGAAGAAAAACGAAAGCGGTTCACTGACTCTCGCATACCTGCGTGGAGAAAAGGCAATTGAAGTTCCAGAAGAACGTCGCGAAAAAGATAAGGGTTGGATCAAAATAAAGGGAGGTAAGGCATTTAACATCCACAACCTTTCTGCAGAACTTCCGCTTGGAAAACTCGTAACGGTTACAGGAGTTTCTGGCTCAGGTAAATCAACATTTCTCTACGAAATTTTGTACGAAAACCTTCGTGCACGTTTCGACAAGCGCTATCGCACAAACAAACTCTTCAATGTCGCAAGCTTTGAAGGTGCAGAGAATCTTTCTCGTGCAATTATGATCGACCAATCACCGATTGGCCGTACTCCACGTTCAAACCCTTCAACATACACAGGCGCATTCACATTTATTCGCGATATGTTTGCTTCAACCACTGAAGCTCGTGCTCGTGGATGGAAGGCAAACCGCTTCTCCTTTAACGTACAAACTGCAAAGGGAGGTGGACGCTGTGAGGCCTGCGAAGGTAACGGCACTATCGCCGTTGAAATGTCTTTCTTGCCGACGGTGTATGTAACCTGCGATGTCTGCGATGGTAAGCGCTTTATGAAAGAGACGCTTGAGGTGAAATACAAAAAGAAGAGCATCTACGATGTGCTTGAAATGACAGTTGAAGAGGCGCTCGAATTCTTCAACGACATTCCTGCAATCTATGACCGCCTTAAAACTCTTGGCGAAGTAGGTTTGGGATATCTCCGCCTTGGACAATCAGCAACAACACTTTCCGGTGGTGAAGCGCAGCGTGTAAAAATCTCTGCAGAACTGTATCGCCCTCACTTGCAGAAAACTATCTATCTTCTCGATGAACCGACAGTTGGTCTCCACTACGAAGACGTGCAAAAACTTATTGATATCTTGAACCGCCTTGTTCAAGCAGGGAACTCGGTTGTTCTTATTGAACACAATATGGATATCATCAAAAGCTCTGACTACTTGTTGGACTTTGGTCCTGAAGGTGGTGTTGGTGGCGGCAAACTTATTGCAAAGGGCACGCCAGAAGATGTGGCAAACAATAAAAATTCTCACACAGGTAAATACCTTAAGAGGGTGTTGAAGGGCCGCTAGGCCGGTTTGGAACGCATGGTATGCTTAGGCTTTAGAGCCTCTAGTACAGTGCTCAGCCCCATTTAAAACCCCTAGGAGGGTGTCTTGGATAAAGAAGAAATTCTCGCTATCTCGCGTTGGGCTTCTCAGCCCAGAGAAAACGTGTGGCGCAATTGGCTTAAACTTTTGCGCGGCAAGCCGGGAGTGACAGAGCAACAATTGCTCGAGTTCAAACCGAATATTTCTTTGGTGTGTGAGCCGCTCTTCGGCCGTCGCGTCAAAGGAAGTCTTGGAATGGTAAGCGTCCGTCCATCGCTTACGCGCCGCGTCAAAATCTATCTGGAAGCTCTCGACATTGTTCGCGAGTTCAACCAACTGGATGACCTTATGCGGCTCGGTGTCTTTCGGCGAGAAGTAACATCCATCGCTGGCCTGAAGGAAATCGACCAACCGTTCTACAGCTTGGTCGAGAGGGAATTTCATCGCCTGTCCGCGTGCCAGCTCAAGAAATTGGCGGAGCGGATGCCCCTTGGTTCTGCTATCCAACAAGCCCTATACAGGCTTGAGGAAAGCAAGACCCTCCTTTTGGCTGCAGAGTAGTGAACTCCGGTCTCATACCGGAGTTTTTCTTTTTTTGTTTGTAATGCTAGCTCTCAGATGATAGCGTTTGAATATGACCCTCGAGCAGTTCAAAAAGAAGATGAAGAAAATCCCCGATGGGCCGGGGGTGTACTTCTTTTTGGGTGCAAAGAAAGAGGTTCTCTATATAGGCAAAGCCACTTCGCTACGCAGCCGTGTGCGAAGCTATTTTTCTCCTGACTTGGCGAAGGCTCGCGGCCCTTTGCTTGTAAAAATGCTTGAGAAAGCAACGACGATAGATTGGCGCGAGACGGACTCCGTTCTTGAAGCTCTGTTGCTTGAGGCTAACCTTATCAAGAGCCACAAACCTAAACACAATACGGATCTTAAAGACGATAAGAGCTGGAACTACATCGTTATTACAAAAGAAGATTTTCCAATAATCCGCTATGTTCGCGGTCGCGAGTTAGCTATGCAGGATCCAGACGACTACCTGCATACCTTTGGCCCATTTCCTCATGGGTTGCAGTTGAAGGCGGCGATGAAAATAATCCGCAAAATTTTTCCGTACCGCGACGATAAGTGCGTACCTAATTCCGGCAAGCCCTGCTTTAACCGCCACATTGGGTTGTGTCCCGGTGTCTGCACAGGCGAAATTTCAAAAACTGACTACAGAAAAATCATTCGCCGCATTACATTGCTGTTCCAAGGCAAAAAACTCGAACTGATTAAGAGCTTGGAGAAAGATATGAAAGTTGCAGCAAAGACAGAAGACTTTGAAGAGGCTGCGCGTTTGCGTGGGCAGATATTTGCGCTCCAGCACATTCAAGATGTTTCTTTAATCAAAGATGAATACCGTTCAACTGGCAGCGCAGTGGGGAATACACGCATCGAGGCATACGACATTGCCCACATGGGCGGCACGGCTGTGGTTGGTGTGATGGTTGTTGTTGAAGACGGCCATCCAAATAAAGATCAGTACAGAAAATTCAAAATCAAAACAGCAAAGGGTGGCGATGATGCAGGCTCGCTCAAAGAAGTGCTTACGCGCCGCCTGAGCCATGATGAATGGCCTATGCCTCGCGTGATTGCGGTAGACGGCAGTACGGCACAAATAAATGCTGCAACCAAGGTGCTTGAAGAGCACGGCATACAAATTCCTGTGATTGGTGTAGTAAAAGATGAAAAACACCGTCCGCGTTCTATCCAAGGCAAGCGGGAAGTGATAGCTGGGCGCGAACGCGACATTCTTTTGGCTAATGCCGAGGCTCACCGCTTTGCTATTACCTATCACAAAAAACTTCGAAACCCTTTGCGCGGATTGTAGGTTAGAATAGGGGTATGAGAACCGTAGTCGGAGTACTTCGAGGCGGACCGTCGAGCGAATATGACGTATCGCTCAAGAGCGGTGCAGCTATTCTTGAAGCGCTTGATAAAAATAAATACGAAGCGCGCGATCTTTTTATTGGCCGCGATGGTCAATGGCATTTACACGGCGCCCCAGTGCTGCCTGAAAAGGCTCTACGAGGCATTGATGTGGCCTTTAACGTTATCCACGGAGAATATGGGGAGGATGGCCAGCTACAGCGCATTCTAGACGCTGTGGCGGTGCCGTATACAGGCTCTGATGCCTTTGCATCATCTCTCGCGTTCAACAAACACAGCACAAAAGAACTGGTATCAAAGCTTGGCATCAAAACTGCGCATGCAGTGCTGCTTGATAAAGAGATGATGGGTGATGTAGAGAAGACAGCGTTCGAGCTGTTCCGAAGCTTTCCACACCCAGCCATAGTAAAACCTGCTATCGGCGGTTCATCGGTTGGCGCAACTATTGTTCATACCTTTCACGACCTAGAGCCAGCACTCCATAAAGCATTTACTATTTCTCCAAAGATTCTTATTGAAGAATTTATCCGCGGCAAAGAAGCCACTGTTGGAGTTATAGAAAATTTCCGTGATGAGAAAACGTATGCGCTTCTCCCAGTTGAAATCGTTCCACCTAAGAAACATGGCTTCTTTTCCTACGATGCAAAATATAGTGGGGAAACTATAGAGCGTGTGCCGGGCAACTTTACCTCTGATGAGAAAGATCAGTTGATGCAACATGCTCGCGAGGTGCATGAAGCGATGGGTCTTTCGCACTATTCCCGTTCCGACTTTATCGTAAGCAAACGTGGCGTGTACTTCTTGGAGGTAAACAATGCAGCGGGTGTAGGCATGACGCAAGAATCGCTATTTCCAAAAGCTGTAGCAGCCGTCGGTTCAACCCTTACTGACTTTCTCACTCATATTGTTGAGCTTGCCCGCAGAGGCCAGAGAGGATATTCTGCATCTCTATGATCCAATCTGAATCTTTTGAAGAACAAGACGCTTCTGAAAATTGCGACGACATTGTAACCGACAATGAAAGCCTTCCGCTTGCCCGCAAGCGCTGTATTCCATGCGAAGGGGGAGTAGACCCTCTTACAAAAGAGCAGGCAGAGGAGCTTCTCAAGCAGCTCAACCCAGAATGGACTCTCGTTGAAGGCGCCGGCCTTCTTGCACGCAGCTTCTCGTTCCCTAACTACAAAAAAACTATCATCTTTGTAAACAAAGTTGCCGCTATTGCTGAAGGGGAAAACCATCACCCAGATATGACTGTTTCCTACGACAATGTGGGCGTCGAACTCTCCACCCACGCCATAGACGGCCTCTCCGAAAACGACTTCATAGTGGCAGCGAAGATAGACGAGCTCGAGGCGTAATCTTTCACGATTTTAGAATAATTTTATCTGCCCAAATGCTATACTTTGTGGCATATGAACAAGGCTTTCGAAATATTTCTGAAAGAATTTGCTGAATTTCGTAAAGAAATCTACCAACGATTTGATGGTGTTAGTCATCGCCTTGATGGCATTGACCAGAGACTCGATGCCATTGATAGCACTTTAAAACCCTTGGCCAAGGCAGTGGATAAAGACGCAGAAACTATAATCAGTCATGGGCGCCGGATAGGCCGTATGGAGAAGCGTTTGGGTTTCAAATAGCCACATATCTGGACTATGATTTTTTGGGTTTCTAGTATATATTATTGACGTTCGGGACTTGTTTAGCAGAACAGAAATTGGGCCCTTAGCTCATTTGGTAGAGCGCCTCATTTGCAATGAGGAGGTGACCGGTTCGATCCCGGTAGGGTCCACAAACACTTGACAAAAGAACTATATATGTGTATAGTTCTTTTGTGTTTTAGGATAGTTCCCAAGGAGGCAGTAATGCAGACGAGTCAGCAAGTTATCGAGCAAGCCCTTCGCAATGCGGAGACTGCGGAACCGGGCATTCAGCCCGCGATTCTGATGAACCTGAACATCGACCACACCAAGGTCGCCGAGTACCAGCGCACGTATCTGAACGATGCCTGGGCGCCGAAGACCAAGGAGCTGATGGACAGCGGCTTCATCATCTTCCGCATCCAGACCGAGCTCGGCCTCAACGGCCACATCACCTACATCTACATGGCGAAGATGAAGGCCAACTAACGCCGAACGACGGCGACAAGCCCTACGGAAGAAGCACTACGCTTCTACAACGTAGGGCTTCTTTCTTTTTCACCAGTTCAATACTCCTATGACCAGAATCGGGGTCAGACCCCACAAAATCCTAAATAATGTTTTGTAATTCAGTTTGGATTTATCTAAAACAAAAAGAAAAGAGCCGCTTGTGGGCGGCTCTTGGAGAGAGGGTCTTTTACTCAGATTTCTCTGATTTGCTGTGGAAGCTTTCCCATCCGGCGGGGAAGCAGTACAGGTGCGCGTGTTCGATGGCGTTGCCCTGGACGTGGGCTGCGCTGACGGCAGGCCTGGGTTTGGGGCAGTGGCCGGCGGCGACGCCCATCTGGTACGTGCGCACGAGAGGCTCGTCTTTTGGGAGAAACCCTTTAGGAACACCATCGCATGCGGACAGCAGACACGCAGCGCCTGCGAGAAGAAGGATCTTGTACAAAAAGAACTCCCTGAGTTGGAACTAGAACTAAGAAATTGGGAACGAAGGACACCTTAACATACATCAAAAATCTGTCATACTAGTGGCAGAAAGGAGGTTCAGATGAGATTTCTCATTACATGTGTTGCTCTAGGGCTGCTGTTGAGTGCGTGTGAAAACACGCCATTCCAATCTGTTTACCCTGAGGATGAGCGGTACCAAGCTTCATGCAGGGCTCCTGGTCTGTTCGACATCATGAGTCTTCGCATGAAGGCGACCTATTGCACCAAAGGCTACACACCTCCACGCTGAGTGATCAGTTGGAGGTGTTTTCTTTTGAGCAGGGAAGATGAACGCTGCACAGCGCTGAGGCTACATTGTCTGTAACTCCTACCTTAAATGCATGGAGAGGGGAGCCTGGCTCTGCGCTTTCTGCCAGGCTTGCAGCAACGCCTCCCATCAAGGCAACAATTAGTAGAGAGAAGAAAATCTTTTTCATAACTTTTCTGTGGGTTTCCTCTATGTTATCATGCCAACTAACGATATATGGAGGAACATGCTGGTTTACACATAGCTCTCTCGGCAGAGCGTTTGGGCACATTTTTAGGTCTGCCTATCACCAACACCCTTCTTTCCGCATGGCTGGTTATGTCAGTCCTTATTATCATCGCAATTGTTGTTGGCCGTAAACCAACGCTTATTCCTGGCAAAGTACAGAACTTCTTTGAGCTTATATTCGAGTTCGTTATCGGCTATATGAGCGATATCTTCGGCAACCGCAAGCGCGCCCTTACGTTTTTCCCATTTATCGCAACGATCTTCCTGTTTATCGCCACTTCCAACCTTTTCGACTTTATGCCTTTCGTTGGAAGCATCACCTTTACACACGAAGGGGAGACTATGTCCCTGTTCCGCCCAGTTAACACAGACTTAAACGTCACCCTCGCGCTCGCAATCATTTCTGTGATTACTATTGAAGTCGCAGGCATCGTAGCGCTCGGCTTCTGGAAATACATGAACAAGTTCTTTACCTTCAGCGGAAAGACCATCGGCCAGCGTTTCCTTAACCTTACAGTCGGCCTTATCGAGTTTGTATCTGAAATGTCGCGCTTTATCTCGTTCTCATTCCGTCTCTTCGGAAACATCTTCGCAGGCGAAGTATTGCTCGCGGTAGTGGCGTACTTTATGCCCTACCTCCTCCCAGTTCCCCTTATGGGCTTTGAAACCTTCGTCGGCGTTGTGCAAGCCGCTGTGTTTGCCATGCTCACCCTCTTTTTCCTCAAGCTCGCAATGACCCCGGCCCACGGCTCGGGCGAGGCGCACCACTAAACGTGGAAAAAGGGGAGGTTTCGTGCTAGTGTAAGGGCATAAATTATTTAGCAGGGCGCTTAAAATATAGATAAAAGGTATATGGATGTTGAATCAACACGTTTGATAGCTATGGCAATCGCTGCAGGTTTCGGAGTTTTGGGCCCAAGTATCGGTATCGGTCTTATCGGTGGTCGCGCAATGGATGCAATCGGCCGCAATCCAGAGGCTTCTGACAAAATCGTCTCAAACATGATCTTGGCGATCGTCTTTACCGAAGCTCTCGGTATCTTGGCACTCGTTGTTTCATTTATTATCAAGTTCGTCGGCTAATTCTTCGCAACAGGGATGAGCGAACTATTTTCGGCATTTGGAATTGATGGGCGTTTGTTGTTGATTAACTGTATCAACTTCGGCCTTTTGCTTGCCGTACTCTGGTACTTCCTCTACGGCCCACTCACAAAGATGCTTGAAGCGCGCCGCCAGAAGATTGCGCAAGGCATGCAGGATGCAGAAGAAGCAGAAACGAAGCTTAAGGAAATCCACGGTGCTCGCGCATCTATGATCGCTGAAGCAGGTAAAGAAGCAGACACGCTTGTTGCTGATGCACGTGCCGCGGCTGCTGCAAAAGCCCGTGACCTTGTTGCCTCAGGAGAAACTGCTGCTGCAAACCTTTTGAAGCAGGCAGAAGCACAGGCACAGGAAATGAAGGCCCAGTCTATTGCAGAAAGCAAACAAGAAGTTGCTAAGTTGATCGTTCTTGGTATGGAACGCCTCGCAAAGAAATAATATGAAGATTGCTGCTACATATGCACGGGCATTGTTTGACCTCATAGAGAATGATGGGTCAAAAAAGGCAGCAACGTATCTAAGCAACTTAGACGGCGTGCTGAAACGCCGGGGGCATCAACGGTTGCTCCCTCAAATCTTCAACCAATACCAACGCTTAGAACTTTCAAAACAGCGATCAGAGAAACAGCAGGAGGTAACACCAGAACAAGAACGAACCAGACATTTGCTTGAGCTCTACAGGAAACTAACACAAACGGTATGAACAACTTCATCGAACAATTTAAAAAAGAAATAGAACACTTCACCCCAAGCCCACGCGCAAAGAACGTAGGACGGGTTATTCAAGTTGGCGACGGCGTTGCTGAAGTTGAAGGTTTGGACAAGGCGGTGATGTCTGAAATGGTCCGTTTTGTTACAACCGGTAAAAAGAAGCTCGAAGATGCGATTGAAACTCCAGATGTATTCGGTCTCGTGCTCAACCTTGAAGAAGAGTCGGTCCGCGTAATTATCTTGGGCGATGCAGGTGCCGTTTCTGAAGGTATGACGGTTGAATCAACCGGCCAGGTACTTTCTATCCCAGTCGGTGAAGGGTTGCTCGGCCGCGTGGTAAACCCACTCGGCGAAGCTGTTGATGGCCAGGGCGCTATCATTGCTCACCAGAACAATCCTATTGAACGCGAAGCCTACGGTGTTATGGATCGCTCATCTGTTAACCAGCCACTCCACACTGGTATCAAAGCTATCGACTCAATGATCCCCGTAGGTCGCGGACAGCGCGAACTTATCATCGGCGACCGCTACACCGGCAAGACCACAGTTGCGATGGATACAATTTTGAACCAGAAGAGCGAGCCAAAAGAATCTCGCCCAATCTGTATCTACGTTTCTATTGGCCAGAAGGAATCAAAGACCGCACGCTTGGTGCAGATGCTCCGCGAACGCGGCGCACTTGAATACACCATCATCGTTGATGCAGGTGCTTCAGCTCCAGCAGCGCTCCAGTACCTCGCACCATTTGCAGGTGCAGCTATTGGCGAATATTTTATGGATAAAGGTCAGGATGCCCTTATCATCTACGACGATCTTTCTAAGCATGCTGTTGCATACCGTTCGCTCTCACTCTTGCTCCGCCGCCCACCAGGCCGTGAAGCATATCCTGGCGACGTCTTCTACTTGCACTCACGCTTACTTGAACGCGCAGCAAAACTTTCTAAAGAGAAAGGCGGCGGCTCACTTACAGCGCTTCCAATCATCGAAACTCAGGAAGGCGACGTGTCTGGATACATCCCAACCAACGTTATCTCTATCACTGACGGTCAGATCTTTTTGGAAACTGACTTGTTCAACAAAGGTATCCGCCCAGCTATCAACGCAGGAATCTCCGTGTCTCGCGTAGGTTCATCTGCGCAGACAAAGGCAATGAAGAAAGTGTCTGGCCGCATCAAGCTTGAACTTGCACAGTTCCGCGAACTTGAGGCCTTTATGCAGTTCTCTTCAGACTTGGATGCAGAAACAAAGAAGCGCATCGACAATGGTCAGCGCCTTATGGGTGTCTTGCGCCAGAAGAATGCATCTCCACTGCCATTCCAAAACCAGGCCGTGGTTATCTACTCGGCAGTCAACGGCTACCTCTCAAAGGTTTCAGTAGAGCGCGTACCAGAGTTTGAAGAAAAGCTTATTACGTTCTTGAACTCATCGTACAAAAATCTTTTGCCAGGCATTGAAAAGGCCCGCGAGATTACCGCTGAATTCGAAGAAGAATTGAAGAAAGCTTTGGAGAAGTTCCAGGACACTCACGCCGACTTGTTCGCATAGTTCGATCTGACTCACCACAAGTAACCACATGGCAGGGCTTAAACAAATAAAATCTAAAATTCGTTCGTACGAAAAAACACAGACCGTCACCAAGGCGATGGAGGCGGTTTCTGCTGCAAAGATGCGCAAAGCCCAGCTCCAAGCACTTGGGGGCCGTCCGTATGCAACAGCCGCACTTTCTATCCTTGCGCGCCTTTCTGGTACGAGCAATTTCAAAAATCACAAAATGGTGCAGCCCGCACACAACCCTGCAGCGCTCTATATTGTTATCACCAGCGATAAGGGTCTTGCAGGTTCTCTTAACTCAGGCGTTCTCCGCAAGATCTACGCAGAGATGGGGGAGAATACATCAGTCATTGCGGTAGGAAAGAAGGCAAACGACTTCTTCACTTCGCGCAATGTTCCCGTTACCGCGTTCCATTCCAATAACGACAAAATAACTCCAGAACTTATTGATGGGATTACGCTTGAGGCGCTCAACCGCTTCAATATGGGCGTGGTTGGCACGGTAAAAATTGCGTACCAGAATTTTATTTCAACGCTTGAACAAAAGCCTGCCGTGCATACGATGTTGCCGCTTTCAATTGGAGAACTGCAACACCTTGTTGAAGGTATTACTCCAACAAAAGGAGTATTTTCAGAACAAGCGTCTATACAATCTCCAGTTGGGTATTCAATAGAGCTCGACAGCGAGATAGATGTACTGACAGCGCTCACACCTAAACTTGTTTCCATTTTCGTGTATCATGCCTTACTCGAGTCGCATGCGTCCGAACATTCGGCCCGCATGGTGTCGATGAAATCGGCATCGGACAAGGCAGGAGAGATGGAGCACAAATTAACCTTACAGTTCAACAAAGCCAGACAGGCAGCAATTACGAGGGAGGTGAGTGAGATTATCGGTGGAATGGAAGCGATGGCAAATTAAAAAACATTTTATGAATACAGGAACAATCAAACAAGTAATCGGTCCGGTCGTAGACGTGTACTTCGAAGGAGATGTACCGGCGCTTCGCAATGCTCTTAAGACGAGCGTAGGCGACCGCGAAGTAACTCTCGAAGTTGCACAGCACGTTGGCCTTGGCCGCGTACGCTGCATTGCACTCCAAGACACTTCAGGTCTTGCTCGTGAAGGAAAGGTCACAGACACCGGCGCTGCAGTTTCAGTTCCTGTCGGCGAGAAAGTTCTCGGCCGCCTCTTTAACGTAGTAGGTGAGACTCTCGACGGCAAAGGTGACATCAAAGATGCGCCGCTTTCTTCAATCCACCGCGATGCGCCTCCATTCCACGAACAGTCTACTCGTGCAGAAGTTTTTGAAACAGGTATTAAATCAATCGACCTCCTCGCGCCCTTTATCCGCGGCGGTAAGGTGGGTCTCTTCGGCGGCGCAGGCGTAGGTAAGACTGTGCTTATGCAGGAACTCATCCACAACATCGCATCTGAACACGGCGGTTACTCAGTCTTTGCCGGCGTTGGTGAACGCGTTCGTGAAGGTAACGACCTCTACCACGAAATGGCAGAATCAGGTGTTATCGACAAGATCGCACTCGTATTCGGACAGATGAACGAAGTTCCAGGCGCACGCGCACGCGTAGGTCTTACTGGCCTTACTATGGCGGAATACTTCCGCGACAACATGGGTAAGGACGTTCTCTTCTTTATGGACAACGTATTCCGTTTCGTTCAGGCAGGTGCAGAAGTGTCGTCACTCCTTGGCCGCGTGCCATCAGCAGTGGGCTACCAGCCAACGCTTGCAGAGGAAATGGGTCAGCTCCAGGAACGCATCACTTCAACTAAGAAAGGATCAATCACTTCAGTGCAGGCAATCTACGTGCCAGCCGACGACCTTACCGACCCAGCTCCAGCAACAACCTTTGCCCACCTCGACTCAACCATCGTGTTGACCCGCGGTCTTGCATCGCTCGGTATCTTCCCAGCCGTTGACCCACTTGAGTCGTCTTCAACAGCACTCGACCCAGATATCGTTGGTGAAGAGCACTACCAAGTTGCACTTCAAACTAAGCAGGTGCTCCAGCGCTACAAAGATCTTCAAGACATTATCGCAATTCTCGGTATCGAAGAACTTTCTGATGACGACAAGGCTATTGTGTACCGCGCACGTAAAATCCAGCGCTTCCTTTCACAGCCAGTGCACGTGGCAGAAGTGTTCTCAGGTATTCCAGGCGTATACGTACCAGTTGCTGACACCATCCGCTCATTCCGCGAAATTCTTGATGGTAAGCACGACGACAAAAACGAAAACGACTTCTACATGAAGGGTAGTATCGACACGGTAGGTAAATAATGAAACTAATAATCGCAAAAGTTGATGAACGTGTGTTCGACGGCGACGCCGTCTCTGTTACTGTGCCAGGGAGCCAGGGAGAGATGACTGTGCTTGGAAGCCACGAACCTCTTATCACTACGCTTAAAGCGGGGACTATTGTTATTAAACAACTCGCCGACGTAGAACCTATCCAGATTCCAATCCAGGGCGGCATGCTCGAGGTCCGCACGGACGGCACCACCATCCTTTTGTAGGAAAACCTCCATTCCACGCTATACACAGGTTGCGCTCACGCGCATCTTTGTTATAAAGAAAAAGTAAGTATTCCTAGCGTGATGTTTCCTAGATTTTTGTAAAAATGAAGGAGTAGCGTGGCGATGAGTAGGATGAGGTCTTTTTGGGAAATGCGGTTCGGTTGGAATAAGCCAGCGTGCGACAAGTGTGGGGGAAGCTTCGGCCTTTCTCGCAGACAGGTCGGCAGTAAACAATTCTGCAGACTTGCATGCGTTGCTGCGAACACAAATGGTTCGACAGCAACTATCTCCACTTCACCTTTGAGAAAGACGGGTGAAGCGGCGATGGAAGTTTCCAACGCGGCCGACTGAATAATCGAAAGGGCGTTTGCGAAAGCAGATGCCCTTTTTCTTATGTTAAAATTTTTGCATGACCTTTGCGATTTTAATGTCGCTCATTACTCTCGGGTTGTACTGCGTACAACAACTGGGTGTCACTTTTGCTGTCGGTGCTGAGACAGTAATGCTTGTTGCATATCTCCAATCAGTTCGTGATGGTGTTGTTGATGAAGAAGAAAAAGGATTTGCTCGTGCCGTACGAAGCGTTAAGGATTTCGGTTTGTTTTTCATCATCCTCTCTGGAGGCGCTATTTTTGCCAATCAATTTTTTACTGGACAACTTACTGAGTTCCTTTCTATCACAGTGCTTTTCAAATGGAGCTTGATAGGCATCGTGCTTTTTATGTCGCTTATTGTGCGCGGACCGTCTCTTGTGGCGGGATTGTTGCAAGGACTTTCTGCAGCAACGTGGTATGCGCTGTTCGCGGTGCACATTTTGGCACCTGAAGCGCCGTGGGAACAGCTCGTTACGTTCTACGCAGTATGGTTGGTTGGATTCTCTCTATGTTGGACCATTATTGTGTTTGCACTGAAAGGTAAAAAGCCTGCCTATGTTGCAAGCCCGATAAACGCTGTATCAAAAGCTGCTGTGGTCATTACTCCTGATAGGGTAAAGCCTGTATTTAAACCTGCACCTCAACCTGTTGTTGCTCCGGCACCCGTGGTGGCATTTGTTCCGCCGGTGACAGTTACTATGCCAAAGCAGGAAATACCTGTTGCGCCGAAACCTTCAATACCAACTCCTCCTGTGCCACAACCAGCACCTGTGGCAGCAACAATGCCTCCGCCACCTCCTGTGCCACCACCACCGCCGCCAAAAGTTTCAGTACCGGCCCCCGCAGCACCTCCGCCACCAGCTTCATGGTTGCATGTAATGCCACGCACACCTCAAGAGCTCGCGGAACGAAAAACACAAACGCCTTAATATGTATTTCTTCAAAGACTCGCCAAAAAAGAAGATAGTTATCTTGCTCGGCCATCCCGACACGTCACAAACGCTGTGTGGCGAACTCGCGTTGTTATACGAGAGCGCTGCAAAGAAAGCTGGTCACGAAGTGCGACGCTTTAGCATTGGTGATATGAACTTTGATCCAATTTTGCACAAAGGATATAAAGCTATTCAACAACTTGAGCCGGATCTTATAAAATTTCAAGACGCTGTTCGTTGGAGTAACCACTTTGTCGTTATCTATCCTAACTGGTGGTGCACCATGCCAGCCTTACTCAAAGGGTTGTTCGACCGTGTCTGGATGCCAGGTTTTTGTTTTCATATGATTAAGAATGCAGAAGGGAAACAAACAATGGGTTGGCATAAATTACTGAAGGGCAGGACAGCTCGAGTGATTGTTACCTCCGGCACCCACCCAGTTCTTATCTATTTATTTTTCGGTGACTATACAAACGAGATAAAGAGAGGGATTTTATGGTTTGCTGGGTTTAAAACCAAGCTCACTAAGTTCGGCCCTGCAGAGCATGCGCCAGAATGGAAGCTTAATGAGTGGCGACGTAAGGTCGTGCGGCTAGGGAAGTTGGGGGAATAGCCACTCGACAAATCTCTTTTTCGTGTAATACTTGCCCTCGTTGTGCTCTTTCACATGTGCGCAGCGTCTGTTAACTTTTCAAAACTATTTCCCCTGAGGAGATGCTCATGATTAGGGTATTAGGCGTAGCTGCCTTTGTTCTGCTGTTCTTGGCAGGATGTGTCAGCGATGGTGGTGGTCCTGTAACAAGCTCCGCCTACGGACCAGCCGTCGTGGAATCCTGCGGTGGCGATGATGAATGCGCTGTGATGGTCGCCGACCGTCCCAACGAGGTGCTCTACTTCGCGCCCGGTGCGTCGTGGGCCGCCGGCCCGCTCTACACCGTTCCGTGGGAGCCAACCTACATGCTTCCGTACCGCGTCCGCTACTACAATGGCTGGGGCGGTACTGTCGTGACCAACACGGTCTGGCGCGATGTCGCCGTTCGTCGGGGCTGGAATCGCTCCGTCGTCGTCGCGCATAATGCTCCGAGGGGTGTCATGCCGTTCCGCGGCAACCCCTCGATACGTTTGTCGGACGGTCGTTCGATCGCCTACAACAATCGTCACAGCGCCGTCCACCAGGTTCGTTTGAACCAGGGTCGCAATTTCACGCCGCGTCCTCCGGTTCACGCTGGTGTGACGCCGCGGCACACAGCTCCGCCGCAGCACACGCGGCCGCCGCAGCATACGACCCCGTCTCGGCCGCCGACGCGTACGACGGCTCCGCCTTCGCGGCCTCCGCCGCGTGCAACGCCTCCACAACGTCCGCCGCAGCACGTCACCACGCCACGTCCTGCTCCTCGGCCGGCCCCGCCGCCTCAGCGTCGCAACTGCGGTGGGCACAACCAGCCCAAGTGCTGAGCAGGCAATCTAACATCCGCTACAAAGCGCGCTCCAAAAGGGTGCGCTTTTTCTTTTCATAGACTCAACATTATCGGTATTGTATAGTGTGGCCGGAAAGGAGTTCGTCTCATGAATCTCAAATCGTGTATCGCTATTGCGACTGCTGCGCTGTCTGTTGCTGCGTGCGAGGTACGGCCTCTCTACCAGCCGCCGATAGTCGAAGTCCCCGGCGACTACTACTATCCGTACAACTGCTACGAGTTCGGGTGCGCGCGTCGTGTCGTCGTGGTCAGTGGTCGCCGAGGCTACTACATCGGACCGAGGTTCTACCCGTATGTCGGGCCGGTCTACTATCACGGCTACGGCCCCTGGCGCCGGCCCGTGCGTATCTACTACGGCTGAAGTTCACTAACCGCCTGAGCCATGTGTTCGGGCGGTTTTCCTTTTGTTACATAGCTTGTTATAGTCTCTCAATGGGTTTATCTATAGGAATCGTAGGGCTCCCCAACGTGGGGAAGTCCACTCTCTTTAATGCACTTACTAAGAAGAGTGTCTTGGCAGCTAACTATCCGTTTGCAACTATTGATCCTTCAGTTGGGGTTGTGTCCGTTCCTGACGAACGCGTAGACAAGCTTGCTGAATTCTCAAACTCTGAAAAGAAAGTTCCTGCTGCTATTGAGTTCGTCGATATTGCAGGGTTGGTAAAGGGCGCCTCAGAAGGTGAAGGTTTGGGTAACAAATTCCTTTCACATATCCGTGAAGTTGATGCCATCGCCCATGTGGTGCGTATTTTCGATAACACCAATATCATGCACGTAGATGGGGAAGTGAACCCTCTTCGCGATATTGAAACCATCAACCTCGAACTTATTTTGGCCGACTTGGAAACTGTACAGAAGCGCCTTGAGTCTGTGACGCGTGATGTTAAGCAGGGCAAGAAAGAGGCGATACTTGAAGAGGGGGCTATACAAAAAGCATTTGCGCTCCTCCAAGAAAGCAGAATGGCAAGTGAGGGTGAATATACACAGGAAGAGCGCAATGCTTTGAAAGGTTTGCACTTGCTCACAATGAAGCCAATGCTCTATGTGCTAAACAAAGAAGCGGGTGGGCATAACCTCGATGAATTGAATGACGGCCGTTTCGAACGCCTCCAAGAATTTATCGACACAAGTGCCGCGTCATATGTTGTTGTTGATGCGAATGTTGAAAGCGAGCTTCGTGAACTCCACGCTGATGACAAAACTTCGTTCCGTCAGGAATACGGAGTGTTTGATGATGGCGTAGATGCACTTATTAAAGCGGGGTACCAGTTGCTCGGTCTTATGAGCTTCTTTACTACCGGCCCTGGCGAAACTCATGCATGGACTATTCCTGTTGGCTCCACCGCACCAGAAGCAGGGGCTGCTATCCATACAGACTTTTTCAATAAGTTTATTCGTGCAGAAGTAATCGGCTGGGATACGCTGATTGAGGCCGGTTCTTACCCCAAAGCACGCGAAAAGGGTCTTGTTCGTACAGAAGGCAAAGAATACATAGTTAAAAACGGAGACATTATCGAATTCTTACATAGCTAAAAAGTGGTAGAATCTACCTATGAATAAAACAACCCCAAAAGACTTCTTTCTCTGGGCGGGCGCAATGGTCGCCCTCTTCGCAAGCATCGGTGCGTTTATAGGATTGGTGTTTGATTACATAAACTACGCCTTTCCAGATCCTCTCGCATATTACGCAAGCAACCCATATCAAAGCGGCGTGGCGTACGAAATGTCATCGCTTATTATTCTCGGCGCAGTGTGCATTATATTGATGCGCGTCATCCACAGCACTATCCAGAAAGATCCAACTCGTGCAGACATCTGGGTTCGTCGCTGGGCACTGTTCCTTACGCTCTTCGTAGCCGGTGCAGCTATCGCAATTGACCTTATCGTTCTCCTCACTA
The DNA here is from genome assembly GCA_001773575.1 of Candidatus Adlerbacteria bacterium RIFOXYC1_FULL_48_26. Taxonomy (GTDB): domain Bacteria; phylum Patescibacteriota; class Minisyncoccia; order Phycocordibacterales; family SBAW01; genus GWA1-54-10. Next base: position 65,942 of record MEXB01000008.1, read on the forward strand.
CATTCTTGAATGGTGAAGAGCTCTCAGTTCGTTTCCTCTTAAAGGTTGCTGTTGTATTACTTGTCGCAGCGGCAGGCTTTATGCATTTCTGGGCAGACCTTCGTGGCTACTGGACCGCAAATCCAAAACTCTCAATGCGCGTAAGTATTGCTGTCGGCGTACTCGTTGTTGCAACTATCGTTTCAGGATTCTTTATCCTCGGAACTCCAGGACAAGCTCGCCTCGTCCGCATTGATGAAAATAAAGTGCAGAATCTGCAGATGATCCAGTCTCAAATCGTTTCTTACTGGCAGGCAAAACAAACATTGCCTCAGTCGCTTGAAGATTTGAACGATTCAATCTCTGGTTTTTCTGCACCAACAGATCCACAGAGTCACCAACCGTATGTATATGAAGTAACGGGCACCTACTCATTCCGCCTCTGCGCAGACTTTAATGGTCCAAGCCAGGCTGGTGCTGATTCATACGCAAGGCCATACGACATGGAAGGACAGGACAACTGGTCGCACACTGTTGGGTATACGTGCTTTGACCGCACTATAGACCCAGCTCGCTATCCAGCTAATCAGCCAATCAAACCGGTACCGGCTCAGTAATTCCACATGGAGCGATACGACCACTCAAAGATAGAAAAGAAGTGGCAAGAGCGATGGAAAGAATCGCAGTTGTATAAAACATCGCAGGATCCAAGTAAGCCTAAAAGCTATGTGCTCGACATGTTCCCATATCCATCAGGAGAAGGGCTCCATGTGGGGCATCCTAAGGGTTATATCGCGACAGATATCTATTCACGCTTCAAGCGTATGCAAGGCCACAATGTACTTCATCCAATGGGGTGGGATGCTTTTGGCTTGCCTGCAGAAAACTTCGCTATCAAAAATAAAATTCATCCACGTGCGGCCGTCGAGAAAAATATTGCGACGTTTAAAGATCAGCTCTCGCATATCGGCTTCAACTACGACTGGTCTCGCGAAATAAATACGACAGACCCTGCCTACTACAAATGGACGCAATGGATTTTCCTCCAGCTCTACAAGAAGGGTTTGGCGTTCCAAAGCAACGAACCAATCAACTGGTGCCCATCATGTATGACAGGTCTTGCGAACGAAGACTTGGATGGAAATGTCTGTGAGCGCTGCGGCAGTGTGGTTGAAAAACGCGCACTCCCACAGTGGGTACTCAAGATTACTGCGTATGCAGACCGCATGCTTACAGACTTAGATGCACTCGATTGGCCTGAGCATATTAAAACCGCGCAGCGTAACTGGATAGGCAAGAGCGAGGGTTCTGAAATAGAATTTGCTGTCACTGGTAGCGACAAAAAAATAAAAGTATTTACCACCCGTGCCGACACGCTCTTTGGTGCGACGTTTTTGGTATTGGCACCAGAACATCCTTTAATTCAAGAACTCTCTATTGAAAATACTGCTGAAGTGCAGGCGTATGTTGCAGCTGCTGCTGCTAAAACAGAAATAGAACGCACGAATGCAGATAAAGAAAAAACAGGTGTTGAGTTAAAGGGAATTAAGGCAATCAATCCAGTTTCTAAAGAAGAAATACCTCTCTTTGTCGCAGACTACGTGCTTGGCGAATATGGCACTGGTGCCATTATGGCCGTTCCTGCCCACGACGAACGCGACCACGCATTCGCAAAGAAATACAACCTCCCAATTAAAGATGTTGTTTCAAAGCATTTTATTGCAAATGATGAATACGCTGAAAAACCAGATTTAGAGACACTTAATCGCAAGGTCGTTGATGCAATTATTCGAGACAAGGATGACAACTTCTACCTTATTAAAGAAGGTTCATATGTTCACCTTGTTGGCGGAGGCAAGGATGAAGGGGAGGATGATCTCGAGGCTTTGAAGCGTGAAGTGATTGAAGAAACAGGTTATACAGACTTCATCATTAATGAAAAAATATCGTCAGCGGGCTTTTGGGGTTATCGACATACAAAAAATAAAAATCAGCGCACCGTGGGATACGCCTACGAAGTAGTGCTTAATTCATTAGAGCGCATAAGTTCAGAAGTAGATGAGGGCAAACACGAAATAATCAGTGTTAAAAAGGATGAAGTTCTTAAAACAATTACAGCTGGCCACCCTCACGCCTACTTATTTGAACAGTATTTGAAACACGAATCATTTACAGATGAAGGGATCCTTATTAACTCAGGTGAGTTTGACGGCTTAACCTCTGAAGAAGCAAAAAAGAAAATCACTGAAGCGGTTGGAGGGAAGATGACTTCGACCTACAAGATCAAAGATTGGGTGTTTAGTCGCCAGAGATATTGGGGCGAACCTATTCCAATTATTCACTGCGAAAAGGATGGCGCTGTTGCAGTGCCAGATGACCAGCTTCCTGTTCTTTTGCCTGAGGTTGAGTCGTATGAGCCAAGCGGCACAGGGGAGTCTCCACTCGCAAATATTACGGACTGGGTAAACACAACCTGTCCAACGTGCGGTGGCCCAGCAAAGCGCGAAACAAACACCATGCCACAGTGGGCAGGTTCTTCGTGGTACTACCTCCGCTTTATGGACCCAGATAATAAAGAGGCGCTCGTTTCAAAAGACGTAGAGAAATATTGGGCACCTGTTGATGTATACGTCGGCGGCGACCACGCAGTGCGCCATCTTATCTACGCACGCTTCTGGCATAAATTCCTCTATGACATTGGCTCAGTTTCTACTATTGAACCGTTCGCGCGCCTCGAGTTCCTTGGATTTATCTTGGCAGAAGATGGCCGCAAGATGAGTAAACGCTACGGCAATGTTATAAACCCAGATGATGTAGTACGCACCTACGGCGCCGACGCCTTCCGCACCTATGAAATGTTTATGGGGCCATTTGAAAATACCGTTGCGTGGAGTACGTCTTCTATTACCGGCACAGCACGGTTTATTGAGCGTGTATATAAAATAGAATCTGGCCCTACGGAGATAAAATCACTTAATCCTGTTCTCCATCAGACCATCAAAAAAGTTACAGATGATATTGAAGCCTTTAAATTCAACACTGCTGTCAGTCAGATGATGATATTTATTAACGCTGTTGAAAAAGAGGGTAGTGTTGGTAAAGAACAATGGGAAAATTTCTTACAGATCCTTGCGCCTTTTGCTCCTCACGTAACAGATGAGTTGTGGGAGAAGCTTGGCCACATGGAATCTATCCACACCACCTCATGGCCAACCTATGACCCAACGAAGACTGTCGCTGACACAGTTACGGTTGCCATTCAGATAAACGGCAAAACGAGAGCTACTATCGAATTGCCTTCAGAGACAGAGAAAGAAGAAGCTCTTTCAGCGGCACGCTCCCATGCCGATATTGCTCCAAAACTCAGCGGCACCAAGGAACTGAGAGCAATCTACGTCCCTGGTAAAATCATCAATTTTGTTGTGGAATTGTCTTAAAAACGCCCAGTTTGACCAATAGGTTAGGGTGTGATATATTAGAACACACGTAAATATATGCCGACAGTAAGCCAAAAAACAGCCGACAAGACGGGTTTTAAGCCCAAGGCAATCGCCAAAAAGCTCCTCAGCTCTCTCCCAGAGCGTTCTCGTGTTGTGCTTGAACAGCGCTTCGGTTTGGGTACAAACCCAGAACGCGTCACTCTCGAGGCTATTGGCCAGCGCTATGGCATTACCCGCGAACGCGTACGCCAGATTGAAAACCACGCACTCGCAGCTCTTAAGAAATCTCCAGCATTTACTGAAGCGGCTACCGCATTTCAGGAACTTGAACGCATCATTGATTCTCTTGGTGGCATTGTCTGCGAAGACGATCTTTTGAACTTCATCACCAAAGACGCATCGATGCAGAACCACATTTACTTCCTGCTCGTGCTTGGCGACCCATTTAAGTTCCGCAAAGAAGATGATGAGGTAAATCGTTGCTGGTACGTTGACCCAGAACTTGCGACACAGGTTGAAGGCGCGCTCAAAACTCTCTACGCAGGTCTTTCTGACGAAGATCTTATTCCAGAAGGCGAAATGATCGACCGTTTCTTGAAAGAACTCCAAACAATCAACGACAAACACCGCAACGATGAGATTTTGAAGCGCTGGTTGGCGATCTCAAAGAATGTTGGAAAGAATCCACTCGGCGAATGGGGTCACTCAGCATCTCCTAACGTTAAGACTAAGGGTGTTCGCGACTACGCATACTTGGCAGTAAAGAAGCATGGGTCTCCTTTGCACTTCCGCGAAGTTGCTCAACTTATCGAGAAGACATTCGGCCGCGCAGCGCACGTTGCAACAACTCACAACGAACTTATCAAAGATGACCGCTTCGTTCTTGTAGGTCGCGGCATGTACGCACTTAAAGAATGGGGTTACACTTCAGGTGTAGTACGCGACGTTGTACGCGAAATCCTCCGCTCAAACGGACCTCTCACTAAAGATGAAATAATCGAAAAGGTGATGAAAGAGCGCCACGTTAAACCAGGCACCATCGTTGTAAACCTCCAAAATCAAAAATATTTCAAACGAGGTAAGGACGCACGATTCTCACTCGTTAAGTAAAAAAAGAAAAACCGCGCTCAGCGCGGTTTTTTAATGCCCACCTCCACCACCTCCTGAAAAAAGCTGTTTTTTAAGAAACACAAATATCCACAGAACGATACCGATCCCAGCAAACCAATAACCGAGAGTTGTTTGGGTTCCATCGTTAAAACCAAACCACGACGCCATAGTGCGGACGATTTGCCATACGTAGAAGAGTGCTGCGAGAAGAAGAACTCCCCAGACCGCACGTGTATTGGCGTGCTCTAAGTGCTCTTCATGAGCGTTCATTTTAAAAACATTGCCGATACTGCCCAACCATCCACGCAGAAATACGAGAAAGGCAAGGGCTGCTAAAAACGCGAATAGTGCTTCAACGTAGTGAAATGGGGTAGCGAGAACTTTATCCCAAAAATCAGCAAACCAGATCATATGCTTGCGGTATACTATATCACATGATCCTGCACCATGAAGCGGAGGCAGTCCGTGAATTTTTGGACAAATGGCACCTTGAGGAAAGTGTCTTCGCGCCGCTCGGACTTCTTCTACTTGTCATATATGCCGCAATATATGACCCAGCAACTATTACAGCAACGCTCGCGATGCTTGTTGCTATCTCTCCGATATGGCTCCCGCTTTTTTTGGGAATGAGTCTCTATATCACATGGATACACTACGTGCGTTATAAATTTTGGTTCTCACGAGAAAGGGGGTTGTTGGAGATCCAGCTACCCGCTGAGGTTACAAAGTCGCCTGCAGCAATGGAGGTTTTCCTTGCATCTATTTGGACAACCGGAGGCGAAACAACATTTCTCGACCGTATCTTACGAGGTGGGTATAAATCTACATGGTCACTTGAAATTGCCTCAAACGAAGGTCGTATAAGTTTCTACATTCACGGGCTTAAAGCGTGGCAGCCTGCAATTGAAGCTCGCCTCTACGGACAATTTCCTGAAGTTCGAGTAACAGCTGTGGACGACTACGTCAGTAAAATACCCTTCAACTTAGATGAATATGAGATCTGGGGAGGCGAGTACATGAAAAAGAATCCGCAGGCCGCCCCTATCCGAACATATGTTGATTTTGAATTGGATAAGAATACCGATACTCCAGAAACTAAAGTAGATCCTCTAACTAACATTCTGGAATTGATGAATAATGTCGGTAAAGACCAGTACTTGTGGTACCAGTTGATACTTAAAGCGCACAATACATTTGAGTGGTACGGTTTTCCAGAAAAAGATAGTCGGTACGTCACTGAAGGGAAGGCTGCTATAGCAAAAATTATGCAGGCCGCTGCTGTACGCAGTAAGGGTATACAGGCGGCAGTAAAAGAAGAGGGAACGAACGGTGGTTCTCCAACCATGTCTTTGACTGAAGGGGAGCGCGATATTGTAAAAGGCATTGAACATTCGCTTACTAAAAACCCGTTTGAAGTTGGTATACGCGTTATCTATTTTGCGAAAAAAGATAAATTCCACGGTATTTGGGGCGCATATCTTTTCCGTATGTTCCAAGTGTTCAAATCAGCCGGTAATAGTGTTGGAGGCTGGCCTGGCCGAGGCATGATCCGCTTCGATGTTCCATGGGAAGACTTTATGGGTATACGTGAGAGAACGATCAAGAATTTGCTCTTCTTCCACTATAAATATCGCGCATATTTCGGTGTTCCGTACGACCAAGTGCCTTCAATAATGAGCACAGAAGAGGTTGCAACGCTCTGGCACTTCCCATATTCAAACGTACAAACACCTGGCCTTAACCGCGTACCATCAAGAACATCACAAGCTCCTACCAACCTACCAACCTTGCCAGAATAGTATGGGGTTCTATATCCGAGTCGCGTTGCTGTGCGGGATTGTGCTTGGTTTTGTCTCGTATGTTTTCTTTTTTTCTCCGCCCCGTTCGTTCCCTCAGCAGTTTTTGCTTTCTGTGCGAAGTGGAGAGACCGCTGGCGACATCGCTGAAACATTGAAAGCTGATAACGCAATTCGCTCAGAATTTGTGTTCAAAGTCTTACTTCGCCTTTCTAGATCTCACAACCGCATCATTGCAGGCACGTATTACTTCGACCATCCGCAAAATGCTTTTTCCATTGTCTGGCGTTTACATATCGGAAATTTCAATCTAGAACCTGTCAAAGTTACCTTGCCAGAAGGGACAAATGTTTCGCAAATGAATGCGATATTCAAAAACTCACTTCCTATCTTCGACTCACAAACATTCCTAACGCTCGCAAAATCTAAGGAGGGGTATCTTTTCCCCGACACATACTTCTTCTACCCAGGCGAAGATAGCAAGCAGATTATTGAAACAATGGAAGAAAACTTTTCTGCACGTATCAGTAACCCTGCCGTGCAAAAAGTACTATCTGCTTCAGGAAAATCTAAGGCAGATATTCTCATAATGGCCTCGTTGATTGAGAAGGAGGCTCCAGACACAGTAAACCGCCAGATTATTTCCGGCATTTTATGGAAGCGTATAAAAATCGGTATGCCGCTACAAGTAGATGCAGTTATGCCGTATATCACGGGTAAGCCAGGTAGTGAAATTTTGCAGACCGATTATAAAATCGATTCTCCCTACAACACCTATTTGTATAAAGGATTGCCTCCGGGCCCCATAACAAACCCAGGGATAGATGCCATTATTGCAGCCGCGACCCCAACAACAACGCCGTACCTCTACTATTTATCTGACGAAGATGGGAAATTCCATTACGGCAAAACCTTTGACGAGCAGTTGGCAAACCAGAGGAAATATTTGAAGTAATGTACATACATGGTACTGTCCCTAGTATGTTTCGCAGAACTAAAGGAAAAGTATTTGTAGGCCTCTCTGGAGGGGTAGATTCCGCTGTCTCTGCAGCGCTTTTGCAACAGCAGGGATACGATGTAACAGGCGTATTTATCCGAATCGCCTTGCCTGGGTACCCATGTTCGGCGGGGGCTGACCGTATAGACGCAATGCGCGTTGCCGCACACCTAAAAATCCCGTTTCTAGAAATTGACCTCTCAGAGGAATATAGAAAACAAGTATTCAAAACAGCTATTGGTGAGTTTACGCATGGGAGAACTCCAAACCCAGACACGTTGTGTAATCGCGAAATAAAATTCGGCGCATTCTTTGATTTTGCGATGGAATACGGAGCAGATTTTGTTGCGACGGGACACTACGCACAGACAAAAGATGGACTACTCTATGCGGGTAAGGATCCTTCAAAAGATCAGAGTTATTTTCTCTGGATGGTTAGAAAAGAAATATTAGAGAAAACTATGTTTCCTGTCGGCAACCTAGAGAAGACCGAGGTACGTAAGCTTGCAGATACGTTCGGGTTGCCAAATGCGCGCCGTAAGGACAGCCAAGGGTTGTGTTTCCTAGGAGATATTTCTATAGAAGATATGCTTCACAAAGAATTGGCTCCTGTGCCAGGGGACGTGCTTTCAGAAGATGGAGAGGTGATTGGTCGTCATGATGGAGCACCTCTCTACACACTCGGACAAAGACATGGGTTTGTGTTGGCTTCGCAAAGCCCTGATACAAAAGCGCACTTTGTCATTGAGAAAGACGTTGAGTTCAATACGATAACTGTTTCAACGGAGCGATTTCCTAAAGGTGTAACTAAAACAGAGGTCTCACTTATCGAAACCAATTGGATAGGTGAATTACAAACAAGCTCGGACTTTGTTGCCCAATACCGTTACCACCAAACGCTTATCCCAGCGGAAATTGTAGGGGAGTCACAGGTAGTACTTCAGCAGCCTCACTACATGCCATTAGGTCAATCACTGGTTTTATATACAAAAGAAGGTAGGTGTCTTGGCGGAGGAATTGTTGACAAGTCCGCCCTCATTTCCTAGCTGAAGGCTATACTTAGAGCGTGGGACAAAGAAAAGCAGCTCTCCTTATAGTTGCACTCCTCGCCGTGCTTGTTTTTGGTGCGTGGAGCCTTAGCACACTACAACCTACACAGCAGGCTTCTGTGGCAGTTGCAATTGACCTTCCGTTGATTCTCCGCCACTCAGTAAAAGATGGTGTGCATTCATACAGTGGAAGCATATCGCTGCCTAATGCATGCAACACACTTTCAAACGGGGTAGCGACACGAGGTGCCGGACCTTCTCACCTCACTGTTCAGCTATCTCAAGAAAATGTACCGTGTCAGACGGCGGTAAAGACGCCGGCAGATTTTCTAGTATCCTTCACAGACGGTGGGGAAGCTCCCATTGTTGACGCAGTTACATTTAATGGTATGGAAATACCTTTCACCATCAAAGAAAATTAGGTATGCCCATAAAGGTTTCAAAAGCAGACGGCACAACTGAAAATTTTGACTCGCTCAAACTTCGCTCATCGCTCCATAAAGCTGGCGCTAACGAGGAGGTCACTGTTCATATCGTAGATGAAATATCTAACAGCCTGTACGACGGCATCCCAACGGAAGAAATATATAGACGCGCGTTTGCCTTGTTGCGGGAACATCGTCGCGACACAGCCTCACACTACTCACTTAAACGTGCAATTCTTGAATTCGGCCCCTCTGGATTTCCATTTGAAACATATCTTGGCGCACTGTTTAAAGCTGAAGGGTATACCGATGTAAAAACTGGCCAGATTATACAAGGCGCATGCGTCGAACATGAAGTAGACGTCATTATGACAAAAGATTCAAAGAGATTTTTTGTTGAAGCAAAATTTCATAACAGTCCAGCTATAAAAAGTGACTTGAAGGTATCGCTGTACGTCAAAGCCCGCATTGATGATCTAAAGGCAGTACTGGGCGGACAAAATATTTCAGGCATGATCGTGACCAATACAAAGTTCACCACGAAAGCAATACAGTACGCAACGTGTGAAGGATTGGAACTTATGAGTTGGGGATATCCCCACGGGCACAACCTCCACACGCGGATTGAGGCCGCTAAGCTTTACCCAATAACAGCTCTTACTAGTCTCTCAAAAAGCCAAAAAACAGCCCTACTAACGCAGAAAATAGTGCTCTGTAGTGAGCTGAAGGACCATACGGACGCCTTATTAGCAGCTGGTATGGCCGACAAAAAAATAGAGCAGGTACTCCACGAGGCCGCCCTATTGTGCGCTTCAGGGAAAGAGCTATCATAGAGCTATACTTTTTAACCAGTAAACAGATAGACGTATGGACGAATCACAGAATTCAGAGAAGAAGCCTCAGCTTTCATGGGCACAGCCTATTAGTTCAGTAAAACCTACACCGATGAAGTCTGCGCAGGTGCCACCAAAGAAAGGTACGGATGGCGAAAATCACACAATGCGAAATCTTATCATCACAGTAGTTGCAATACTTGTTGTGATGGGTATCGCATGGGCTGTAACAGGAGACAAAAAATCTTCAGACACAACAAATACATCTCCTACGGCAACAAGTACAACTACTGGAAGCACTGGAACACAAACAGGCACCACATCTTCAAACACTCAAGTTTCATTCCCAAGCGGCGCACTTGTTATCGCTTCACCACAGAATGCAGGTCTTGAAATCGCTGTCTCAAACGTAGTGGTGCAAGTTCCAACATGGGTTGTTATCTACGAAAATTACAACGGACAGCCGGGTAACGTGCTTGGTGCAGCACTCTTTACGAAAGACCGCTCAAGCGGTGCAGTAGACTTGCTCCGCGGCACACTGCCAGGACAGACCTACTTTGCAGGTGAGGCGCGTGATGACGGCGATCACATGTTCTCTATGACCAACGACCCTGCAACTCGTGATACAAATGGCAATCCTATAACTCTTAAGTTCGAAACAAAATAATATTTATGACCTTTGGCCACTTCTTTGATCCAATCAGCGCACTAGAAATCACGTATTCGTCCAGACTTCTAGTAGCGGCATTGCTTGGTATGGCCTTAGGACTTGAGCGTTCGCTTGCAGGTAAGCACGCAGGTATGCGAACGTACGCGATGGTTGCACTGGGATCCTCTCTGTTTGTCGCTCTCGGCACGCTTGCGGCCTACGAACTATCCATTTTCTCAGGAATCAATCCGCTCCAAATAGCAGGCTCTATTGTTATCGGCATCGGCTTTATCGGCAGTGGCCTCGCGACTCTCAAAGGTGAGCATATAGAGCTAACCACCGCTTCAGGAATCTGGGTTGTTGCGGCAGTCGGTATGGCTGCTGGGTTCGGTCTCTACATACTTGCAGTTGCTGGAACAGTTATTGCGCTTCTGGTCTTCAGTATCCTTTCTCGTTTCGAACGAGTTATGCGCGCCCGTTACGGTACTGAGGTTAAATAATGTAGAATGGTTGAATGAGTTCGTTCTATAAACCAAATCGCAGGCCCGACTATAACTATGGGGGTCCAAAATGGACGCTTTCTCGTTCAAAAATTGACCTCTTTATGGAGTGTAGTCGATGTTTCTACATCGACAACAAACTCGGTGTTGCACGCCCACCTGGCTTCCCATTCAACTTAAACTCTGCAGTCGACGCACTTCTTAAGAAGGAGCTTGATACACATCGCGCAAACGGAACACAGCATCCGCTTGCGAAAGAGTACGGACTTGATGCAGTTCCACTTGCTCACGCAAAAATGGATGAGTGGCGCAATGCGCTTAGCCAAGGAGTGAAGTACGTACACCCAGCAACAGGTCTCACTGTTCGCGGAGGTGTCGACGATATTTGGGTTAACAAAGATGGTGAACTTATCGTTATCGACTACAAAGCAACGAGTAAAGACGGGAAGATAGAATCTCTCGACGAAGATTGGCATCGCGGGTATAAACGCCAGCTGGAAATATATCAGTGGCTGCTCCGCATGAATGGCTTCAAAGTATCTGATATGGGTTACTGGTTCTATGCAAATGCCACGAAGGATCGTGAAGCATTTGATGGCCGTTTGGACTTTGAGCTCACCCTTGTTCCATATAAAGGATCAACTGACTGGGTTGAAGATGTGCTGATACGTCTTAAGGCGTGTCTCGACGGTGACGCGCTTCCTACAGCAGGAGAGGAGTGCGACTACTGCCGATATCGTGAGGCTACGGGGAAAGTTCTTTTACCGTTTATGCCACGATCTTCTGCAACACCAGCACTTCCACCACAACCATCCAAAAAAGTAGCAGTTAAGGCAGACGACTCGCATGAGAAACCTGAAAACTCCACCCTCTTCTGAGTTTGCTAAAAAAGTCCGCGCTTTGGTGTCTAAGATTCCAAAGGGAAAGACTATGACGTACGGCCAGGTTGCCCAGAAAGCTGGTAAACCAGGCGCCGCGCGAGCGGTGGGATACATTATGTCGATGAACTATGATCCGAAAGTTCCGTGCCATCGTGTTGTTCGCGCTGATGGCAAAGTAGGCGACTATAACCGCGGTGGTGCCGCGCGTAAAATGAAATTACTTCAAGAAGAAGGTGCGATTAAAGCAGCAGCCCAAAAAAAGAAATGAAAATTTTAATAATTTCCCCAGGCAAAACGCATGACCCATTATTGGCAGATGCGATAAGCGAATATGAAAAGCGTTTGCAGAACCGTCTTCCAATAGAGTGGAACTTTCCTAAACCAGGCAGTAAGGAGGCCGAGGCAGAAGCAATCATAAAACTACTAAAGAAAGAGGACTTTGTTGTCCTTCTCGATGAGCGTGGTAAAGATGTTGATACAACAGGGCTCTCTGCGTTGCTCGACAAGCACCTACAAGGAGGAACTAAACGCATGGTGTTTGTCATCGGCGGAGCTTTTGGTGTAGATAAAACCTTGCAAGATTGGGCAAATTCGACCATCAAACTTTCGTCACTTGTATTTCCGCACATGCTTGTGCGCCTTATCATCACAGAGCAACTCTACCGAGGTATCTCAATCCTTGATGGTAAAAAATACCATCACGCCTAGGAGACCCAATCTATTTCCTTTCGACCGTTTTGTTTTAGATAGTCGTTCGCTTCTTTAAAGTGATTACAGCCGAGGAAACCTCTATGTGCGGAAAGGGGAGAAGGGTGCGGGCCTTTAAGAACTAAGTGTTTTAGAGAATCTATTTCAGATTCTTTTTTGCCTGCAAATGCTCCCCACAGCATAAATACAATATGGTTCTCTTTTTCTGAAAGTGCTTTGATGACAGCGTCAGTAAACATATGCCAACCATAGTCGGCGTGTGAATTTGCCAACCCTGCTTTTACTGTCAGAGACGCGTTGAGTAGCAGTACTCCCTGTTTTGCCCATCGAGTTAGATCAGGATCTCTGTTTATTGGAGAACCGTATTCAAGTTCTATTTCTTTGAAGATGTTGAGCAGTGATGGAGGAATTCTATGTGCGCTCTCCGTTGAAAAAGAAAGTCCATGTGCCACCCCTGGTGTGTGGTATGGATCTTGGCCAAGTATCACTACTTTTGTGTCTTTAGGATCGAAATACTCAAACGCACGAAAGATTTTAGATGGATGGGGAAATATTGTCTCTTTCAAATATTCCTCCCGTACGCGCGCTGTTAGAGCCTTGAAATATGATTTTTCAAGTTCGTCTTCAACGAGCGCCTTCCACGCTGGAGGTATTTTTATATCAGACATGGTTTACCAAATCTTCGCACGGTCTTTTGGTTCGCGATAGAGTTTGTCGCCCTTTTTAACGTTGAATGTTTCGTAGAAGGGTTCGAAGTTTGAGAACGGTGCGTTAACGCGGAACTGTGCGTTTGCGTGAGGGTCTGTAAGTGCGCGCACCTTAACAACTTCTGGGCGGCTTACTGAGCGTTCCATCTGTGCAAAGGCAAGGAAGAAGCGCTGTTCCGGAGAAAGGCCATCTATATCCTTTCGGCCTGTTTTTGCGAGATGTTTTTGATATGCGTCGTAGGCAATTACTAAACCGCCGAAGTCCGCAATATTTTCTCCAAGCGTATGCTGTCCGTTTAACTTTATATCGTCAACGACAGTATATTCATTAGCCTGGTCTACTATCATTTTTCCTTTTTGCTCAAACGATTTTTTATCTTTTGGCGTCCACCAATCTTTCATATTGCCGTCACCGTTGAACTTTGCACCACTGTCATCAAAGCCGTGTGTCATTTCATGGCCAATAACAGAGCCGATACCCGCGTAGTTAAGCGCGTCATCTGCGTTAGGGTCAAAGAACGGCCACTGCAAAATAGCAGCGGGGAAGTTGATGTCGTTGAGGCCTGGGTTATAAAACGCGTTTACTACCTGAGGGGTCGTAATCCACTCAGTGCGGTCAACAGGTTTTTTAAGTTTGCGCAGCATTTTTTTACGATCGTGCTCGTGTATCTGTCGCATATTGCCGAAATAGTCGGTTGGGGAGATGGAAACATCTTTATACGCATCCCATTTCGTTGGATAGGCGATCTTTCGCTTCATCACCCTAAGCTTTGCAACCGCTTTCTTTTTGGTCTCAGGACTCATCCAGTCAAGTTCGCGTATGCGACCTTCGTATACAGCAAAGAGGTCTGTTACCAATGTGTCGATTTTCTTTTTTGCGCTTTCAGGGAAATATTCTTTTATGTAGATCTTGCCCAATGGCTCTCCCAAAGCTCCGCCTGCGGCAGAAAGGGCGCGGCGCCACATAGGCTTCATTTTCTTAGTGCCGTACATCACTTGTGAGTAGAAACGGAAGTTTTCTTTTACAAAGGCTTCAGACAATGTGCCCGCAAAGTCATTAATAAGATGCCACTCTAGGTATGTCTTCCAGTCATCAAGCGCCACCTCTTTAAGCATTTTTGCTACTTCCTTAAAGAAATCAGGCTGACCAACAATTACGGTTGAAATATTTTTAATACCTAGACGTTCGAAGTACTTTTTCCAGAACGCATCTGGTGTTTGCTTGTGATACACCTTTTCCGGGTCACGAGAGTCCTCTTTTTTCATAGAGGCTTTCGCAAGGCGGGTTTCAATATGGAGCACAATCTCCTGTGCGCGAGAAATATCCTGCTTTTTAAAGCCAGCAAGCTTAAGAAGTTTCTCTATATGTACGACGTACGCTTCACGGACGCGCTTTTGTTCAGGCGCATCAAGCAGATAGTAGTCTCTGTCGGGCAAACTAAGGCCTCCTTGCCACAAAAACATGCGGTAGGTTGTGCTGTCTTTGAAATCTTGATCCATAAACGAGCCCCACACACCGGAAACTCCTTCTTTGTGTAGATACGCGATAGTAGAGACGAGAGTTTCGTACGAAGAGATAGCGTCAATTTTTTCGCGATATTCAGCGAGTGGTTTTATTCCCAATGCGTTGCGGCGCTTCATGTCCGCTGCTGAACGGTAGTAGTCAGAGAGTAATTGTTCCGGAGTACCTTTTTTGTGGTTCTTTTTTACAAGAACTCTGTCCATAATTACTTTGAGCTGCTTCTCTGTCTCTAGACGTAGGTCGTAAAAACTTCCGACCTGCGCTTCTTCAGGCGGAATTTTAGCTTTCTTTATCCATGTACCGTTCGCGTAGTGATAAAAATCGTCTTGAGGACGAACTTTCGTATCGATGTTCTTGGTATCAAACCCCCAGGAAGCTTTCTTTTGTCCAGATTTCATAGTAATTCTGATAATACCTTAAAGCCGATTATTTTGGTAAGATATCACTCATATGACCCTAAATGAGGTTAGGCAAAAATATCTAAAGTTCTATGAAGGGCAAGGACATACTGTTATCCCGTCTTCTAGCCTCGTGCCTCAGAACGACCCAACCACGCTGTTTACCGGCTCAGGTATGCAGCCATTGGTTCCGTATCTCCTCGGTAAAAACCACCCTGCAGGGGCTCGTCTCGTAGACTCTCAGAAATGTTTCCGTTCTATGGACATAGAAGAGGTTGGCGATAACCGCCACACGACGTTTTTCGAAATGCTCGGCAACTGGTCGCTTGGAGATTACTTCAAACAAGAACAGCTTCCGTGGTTTTTCAAATTCCTTACAGATGAAGTTGGTCTTGACCCACAAAAACTCTACGTCACTGTATTTATCGGCGACGAGAAAAATAACGTTCCAAAAGATGTAGAGTCTGCAGAGATTTGGAAAAAACTATTTTCAGAAAAAGGTGTTGAGGCGGAAGTTGTTGAAATAGGTAGTGAAGAAAATGGCTACAACGTTGGTATGACTGCTGCGAGCGGCAAAGAAGGCCGTATCTTCTACTACGACGCAAAGAAAAACTGGTGGTCACGCGCAGGAACCCCAGACAAAATGCCTGCAGGGGAGCCAGGAGGCCCAGATTCTGAGGTTTTCTATGACTTCGGACAATTTAAAGAAGACGGGCAAGCAGCTCACGACACAAAGTGGGGCGCAGAATGCCATCCAAACTGTGACTGCGGCCGTTTCCTTGAGATCGGTAACTCGGTGTTTATGCAGTACATCAAGAAAGAAGATGGCACATTCGGCCTTCTTCCTAAACAAAACGTAGACTTCGGCGGCGGTTTGGAACGCATTGCTGCAGCATCTGAAAATAAGAACGATATTTTCCTCGTTGCACATGATTCAATAATTTCCCAGCTCGAACAGTCAACAGGCACACGTTACGAAGATAATGTTCGCGCTTTTCGTGTTATTGCTGACCATGCAAAAGCCGCTGTGTTCTTAATTGCTGATGGAGTTAATCCTGACGGTAAGGACCAAGGATACTTCGTTCGCCGCCTGCTCCGCCGCAGCGTACTTTTCTTGCACAAGCTAAATGCAAATATCTCTATAACCTCAGTTATTCCAGGTATTATCGATCTATATAAAGAGCAGTATCCAGAACTTGTTGCAAAACAAGCTGATATTGAACGTCAGGTTGCTATCGAAGAAGAGAAATTCACCGCAACTGTTGCGCGCGGGACTAAGGAGCTTATGCGTTTTGTTGGGCAAGAATCACTTTCTGCAGAAAACGCGTTCCAGCTTGTGACCACGTTTGGTTTCCCCCTCGAGCTTATTATTGAAGAAGCGGGGGAGCATGGAATCAAGCAAATTGATATTGAAGGACTAAAAGAGTTGTTGAAGAAACATCAGGACCTTTCGCGTTCAGGTTCTGAACAAAAATTTAAAGGTGGCTTGGCAGATACAGAAGAAAAAACTGTTCGTCTCCATACAGCACACCACATATTGCTTAAAGCGCTTCAGATTGTGCTTGGGCCGGAAGTCCACCAGCGCGGTTCAAATATTACGCAGGAGCGTTTGCGCATCGACTTTAACTACGGCCAGAAAATGACCGATGAGCAGAAAAAAGAAGTTGAACGTATCGTAAACGAAAAAATCCAAGAAGGTATTCCTGTTATCCGTTCTGAAATGTCACTTGAAGAAGCTGATAAGCTCGGCGCAGAACACGAATTTGGCGCAAAATATCCAGAACGCGTATCCGTCTACTCAGTCGGCCCACTTGATAGCGCTTTTTCAATAGAATTCTGTGGCGGCCCTCACGTAACCAATACAGGTGAACTTCTGAAATCAGGTTCACGATTCAAAATCCAAAAAGAAGAAGCTGTTTCTGCAGGTGTCCGCCGTATAAAGGCAGTGCTTGAATAAAAACGGTATATACTATTTCCATGGCAGGGCTGTTTTCGAAGCAGGCTCCTATGGGTATAGGAAAGACCGTTCTTCTCATTGATATCGAGAACGGTTCTGTTGGCTGCGCGTTGGTACACCTTTCTTCCCCTAATTCAAAAGATCTTCCAAAACTTTTTGCAGAGACACGCGTTGCGTTGCCAATGATGCGCACGCTCGACCTCGAGAAGCTTATGAAGGAAACCGATGTCGCGCTTCGTGAAGCCCTTTCGCACACCAGCGTTACTGCGGCTCGCATGCGCACTCATGCAAAACTTTCACATATTGGCGCAATACATTCAGGGGTAGTGTTTATTTCAGCGCCTTGGACCGCAGCTCTTACAGAAAACGGCGAGATCGACTGGGAGATTGAATCTGAGTTACAAGCCCACATTGGCCGTGCAGTTGCTGATACATTTGGGGATATCTCTATTTCCTTCTATGCCACGAGCGCGGCCGTTGCCCACGCAACCGGACATTTGTTTGAAACCGCTCCACACCTCTTGCTATGCACCATGACAGGGGAGATTACAGAGCTCAGTGTGCTCGAAAACGGTAAATTGGCTGCACGAGCAACTATTCCTTTTGGTAAACATTTCTTTTTACGAACACTTTCAAGCCACGCAGGGCTTAGCCACCCTGAAGCACACTCAGCGTTACGCCTTGCACGAGGCTCAACCATAGAAACCCCTGTTGAGGAGGCCCTTCATGCTGCTGGCACCCAGTTTGCATCATCTTTTGCCACTGCAGCGCGTGAATTGCAGACCAACAATGCACCTCACGGCATTTTAGTCGTTGCCCAAGAACCAATGGGTGAGTGGCTCGTACAAATGTTGGCAGGGCAGGAGGCCCTCACAAAGACATTCTCGCAGGGCACTACCGTACAGGCTCTTCACACTCACCACGTTATGCCATACCTCGCAGCCCACGCAGCGAAGCCAGATATTGTCTTTATGGTAGAAGCGCTGTTTATCAACCGAACCAATTAAATGATATAATTTCTTTATGCGCGACATGAATCCTCGTACCTCTATCCGCGATATTCCAGTCTCAAACAGCGGACATCGCCGCAATGCTCCCCCTCAAGAACGCTTTGAAGAAGACATCCCTCTTCCACGCCGCCGTAAAAAATCGCGCCGTTTCCTTTGGATATTCCTCGGTATCGTTGTTATTTGTGCAGCCGCAGGGTTGCTACTTGCAACATTGTTTGAGGGCGCAACAATCACCATTACTCCGAAAATGCAGAGCATAACGCCTCCTGCAAATATCGTCGCACTTCCAAACGCACAAGGAGGTAGTCTTGGGTACCAAACTATCGCGCTTTCGCAATCTGCAACAACAACTGTAAACGCTACAGGTACGTCACATGTATCAAAACCAGCAAGTGGTGTAATAACCATCTCAAACGCATTTAGCACTGCACCCCAAGGCCTTATCACAAATACTCGTTTTGCAGCGTCCGATGGCAAGATATACAGAATCCACAGCGCGGTTACCATCCCAGGTGCGACAAAGAATACCGATGGAACCCTTAAGGCAGGCACTATAACCACGACCGTATATGCTGATGCGCCAGGCCCAGACTACAACCGTCCAAACGCAAGCGCATTCACTATCCCAGGGTTCAAGGGCGGAGATAAATACACCAAAATAACTGCTCAGGCTGAAGCAGGTGCTATCCAGGGAGGCTTTGTCGGTGAACAGGCAAGTATTTCAGAGGCTGACATGAAGAGTGCTCAGGCTTCTCTCCAGAAGACGCTCGACGCATCTCTCCGCGGTGCGGTTGGAACTCAAATACCTGACGGCTTTATGCCCGTGCAAGGTTCTCTCGTTGTAGACTATTCGGACATTTCACAGTCTAAGGGAGAGGGGACCGCTATCAATCTTTCGCAAACCGCCCACGCCTCAATGGCCATGGTCAGCTCACCAAGCCTCGCAAGTATACTCGCCAAACTTTTAGTCGCTGGATATGGCGGCGAAGCGGTTGATTTTGCCTCACCTAACCCTCTTATCCTCCAGGTCTCAACAAGTACCGGAAACGTTAATACAGGCCCTTTAAACCTGCTTCTACAGGGTAATCCGACCCTTGTATGGCAGTTCGATAAGCAGGCGTTGACGACAGCCCTGCTTGGAAAAGATAAAAAGACTTTTGAGGAGGTTATTTCGACCTTTGCCCCAGCAATAGAGAAAGCCCAGGCAAGCATTCGTCCGTTCTGGAAGAATACCTTCCCTTCAGAAGAGTCCAAAATCGGCGTTGTCATTGACGCTCAATAGGCTTTCTGCTATCATCTTAGTCACCGCTAGGTAATGGAAACACACGCATCAGAAGTACAAGGGGTTGTCGAAGAGGCCCTCCCTAATACCATGTTTCGTGTTTCTCTTGAATCGGGAGAGGTTATACTTTCGTATCTTGCTGGAAAAATGCGACTCCATCGCATTAAAGTTCTAGTAGGGGATAAGGTTATGCTCAAACTCGATCCGTATGGTGGTAAGGCTCGTATTACACGACGCCTGTAAGAACAATGAAGATAAAAGCATCACTTAAAGTACGTTGTGCGAACTGCAAGATGCTCCGCCGAAAAGGGCGGGTGTATGTTATCTGCAGCAACCCACGACATAAACAGCGCCAAGGATAATCATATGCGTATTGCAGGTATTACACTTCCAAACAAACACACAAGCTACGCACTGACTGCGCTGTACGGCATCGGTCTTTCTCGCGCACAGCAAATTTGCAAAGACGCAAAGGTAGATCCTGTTAAAAAAGCTGATGAACTTACTGCAGACGAAGAAGGTCGCATCCGCGCTATCGTTGAAACGCTTAAACTTGAAGGAGATCTCAAACGTGAGGTCGCCGGCAACATCAAGCGCTTGAAGGATATTGGTGCATACCGTGGTTTGCGTCACCAGAAACGCATGCCAGTTCGTGGTCAGCGCACAAAGACCAACTCACGCACTGTTCGAGGCAACGTTCGCAAGACCATGGGCTCGGGTCGCCGTAAGGTTGAAAAGACCTAAAATTTATTGTATAAGTAGACTTTATTCGAATTCCAAATGGGTAAGAAACGAATCGTCAAAAAAGGAGGTAGTGATGACAGCGGTAGCCGCGGGTCTTCTTCGCGCGCATCACGCCGCAAGATGGATTCAGGCCTGTTGTACGTTGAAGCTACCTACAACAACACCAAAGTCTCTATTACAGATGAAAAGGGCAACGTTGTTGCATGGTCATCATCTGGCTCACTAGGTTTTGCAGGTGCAAAGAAGGGAACTCCTTTCGCAGCAGCAAAGGTTGGTGAACTTTTGGCAGACAAGGGTGCATTGATGGGTCTTAAGAGCGTTTCGGTAGTTGTGTCTGGCGTTGGAGCTGGCCGTGAATCTGCGATCCGTTCGTTCGCAAGCAAGGGTATAGCTATTAACAGCATCAAGGATACGACACCAGTGCCTCACAACGGCCCTCGTGCTCCAAAACCACGTCGCGTATAAAAATTTATGTTAGTTGGACCAAAATACAAAATCTGCAAACGCCTTGGGGCATCGGTATTCGAAAAATGCCAGACCCAAAAATTCCAGCTCGCGGAAGCGCGTGCTCCTCGCCGTACTCGCACCAAGCGTGGTGGCGGTGGCGACTTCGGAACCCAGTTGCTTGAAAAGCAAAAGGCACGCTTTACGTATGGTCTGACTGAAAGCCAATTCTCACGCTACGTGCATGAAGCTATGGAGAAGAAGGGTACAGAGACTATCTCTACTCTTATGGTCCGCCTTGAGTCTCGCCTCGACAACGTTATCTTCCGCTCAGGTATCGTTAAGACTCGCCGCGCAGCACGCCAGCTTGTCTCACACGGCCACGTTACTGTTAATGGTCGCCGCCTCACCATCCCATCTCACGCAGTGCAGATGAATGATGTTGTTGCTATCCGCCCAGAAAGCCGTGGAAGCGCATTGTTTGCAAACCGCACAGAACAGATGGCTGAACAGAAAACTCCTCACTGGATGAAAATGGAACAGGATGGCCTTACCTTCAAGATAACTGCAGCACCAAACGTTACCGACACCGAAGCACCATTCAGTCCTGCCGTTATCATCCAATTTTATAGCCGTTAAGTGCGTTAGTAATATTTAATTATCTAAGTAATTTTGCATATGATGGAGTATTCAATCACATTGCCAAGCAAGCCTCGAATCATCTCTGAAGAAGAGCATTCTGGCGTCTACGAAATAGATGGCCTTTATCCTGGCTATGGCCACACACTTGGCAACAGCCTCCGCCGCATCGTCCTCTCATCACTTCCAGGTGCAGCTATCACCTCGGTTAAGATCGAAGGTGTAGAGCACGAATTTTCTACTATGAACGGCGTACGTGAAGACGTCGTTACTATCCTTTTGAATCTCCAGAAACTCCGCTTTGAAATGCTCACCTCTGAGCCTCAGACTGTTACTATATCTGCAAAAGGTCCTAAGAAAATCACTGCAGCAGATATGACCGTTCCTGGACAGATCCGTTTGCTTAACCCAAATGCATACGTCTGCGAACTTACTGACAAGAATGCATCATTTGAAGCAGAGTTCCGCATTGAACGCGGTCTCGGCTATGTACCTCGCGAAGCTCTTAAAAAAGACCGCGTTGAAATTGGTGAAATTTCAGTCAACGCAATCTTCTCTCCAATCCGCCGCGTAAACTACGAAGTGGAAAACATGCGCGTTGGTGACCGCACTGACTTCAACCGTCTCCGCATCGCAATTGAAACTGACGGTACCCTCACTCCACGCGTAGCGCTTGAGCAGGCAATTGAGGTAATGATTACGCAGCTTAAGGCAGTAGTAGGCTTCCGTGAGGAAGAATTGCCTTCAGCCGTATCACCAGCCCCAATAGCAGCAGCAAATGGCGCAGTAGGAAGCGAGGCAAACGCAGAGGCGCTTAAAACACGCATCGAAGACCTCGACTTCTCTCCACGCACCATCTCAGCGCTTGAGAAGGCAAACATCCGCACTGTTGGAGGTTTGGCACGCAAGAAAGAAGCGGATCTTTTGGAGGTTGATGGCCTTGGCCCTAAATCAATCCAGGAGATCAAGCGCGCGCTTGCAAACTTCGGCATCATACTAAAATAGTTTATTACGACCAAGCTTTATGAGACACGGAAACAATGTAAGAAAATTCGGACGAGTGACTAACCAACGCAATGCGTTGCTCAAGGGTCTTGCTCGCAGCTTGGTCATCAAAGGGAAGATCAAAACAACTGAAGCTCGCGCAAAAGAAATTCGCCCATTGGTGGAGAAGCTCATCACTAAGGGTAAGAATGTAACACTTGCTAACCGCCGCATCCTTATCGCAGATTTGGGCAGCGTAGCAACGATGAATAAGTTGGTTCGCACCGCAGCTACCTATGAAGACCGCAAAGGTGGGTACATCCGCATTACTAAAATGGGTCCTCGCAAGGGCGACGGCGCTTCAATGGCCGTAATTGAGTTTGTATAATTTTATGATTACTATCGACGCACAAGACAAGACTCTCGGACGTGTAGCTTCTGCTGCAGCTAAGGCATTGCTTGGCAAGCACACAGCTTCGTTCGCTAAGAACATTGTCGACCAGGCAGGCGTAACCATCGTCAACGCATCGAAAATAAAGATTTCGGGCAACAAGACAAAGGCAAAGACCTACGTTCGTTATTCAGGATACCCAGGTGGTCAGAAAGAAGAGACCTACGAGATGCTTACGACACGCCGTGGTAAAGAAGAGGCAATCCGCCGCGCAGTTCTCGGCATGCTTCCAAAAAACCGCCTTCAGACGCCTCGCATCAAAATGCTAAAAATCGAACAATAAGATGGCTACACCTACAACAAAAGATACATATATTGAGACAGTCGGCCGCCGCAAGACAGCTATTGCACGCGCACGCATCACTCCGTCGACAAAGACTTCTGTCACAATCAACGGTAAGGATATAAACGACTATTTCCCAACACAGACACTCCGCGCAACAGCGATGGATGCATTTTTGAAAGTCGCACTTGCTACACAGTTCACCACAACAGTTATGGCTTCCGGTGGTGGTATCGCAGGACAGGCTACAGCAGTCCGTCACGCTATCGCACGTGCACTTATCGAATATGATATAAACCTCCGCGGTGTCCTCAAGAAAGAAGGATTCCTCAAGCGCGACCCTCGTGCAAAGGAACGCAAGAAACCAGGTCTCGTCAAAGCTCGCAAGCGCAAGCAGTGGTCAAAGCGTTAATCGCACCAAAAGATCTCCTTCGGGAGATTTTTTGTTATGCCGTGAACCTGTTTGGATTTGACTCCTAGCTTTTTTTGTGTAAAATGGTGCAATGTTAGATGGCTCTGATGAAGAATTTATACAAGAAGACGAAGACCAGAGCCCAGCCGCCATCAAAAAACTCCGAGAAAAACTAGCCACGGCAATACAGGAGAAACAAGAATACTTGGACGGATGGCAACGGGCACGAGCAGACTTCGTAAACTTCAAAAAAGAAGAGGCCTTGTTGCTTGCAGACAAAGAAGATCGCATAAAAGCAGAATTTGTCGAAGCGCTTCTACCGTCTCTCGACTCGTTTGAGATGGCCCTCAAACATAATCCTTCAGATGAGCTCGCATTAGTAGAAAAACAGCTTATAAGTTCACTACAGAAGATGGGTGTCGAACGGTTCGGGGCAGAAGGAGAGGCATACGACCACTACAAACACGAAGCATTAGCTCAACAAGGCGACGGAGAAACAGTTAGATCAGTAGAACGGAGTGGATATAAAGTAGGAGAAAGAATTATTAGACCAGCGCAGGTAATCATATAAATCTATGGCAAAAATACTTGGAATCGATTTGGGTACAACAAACTCAGCAATGGCAATTATGCGTGGCGGGGAGCCTCAGATTATTGAAAATGCAGAAGGTGCGCGCACTATGCCATCTGTTGTGGCTGCATCTAAAACAGGCGAACGCCTCGTTGGTCTTATTGCACGCCGCCAAGCGGTAACCAACCCTAAAAATACTGTCTACCAGATCAAGCGCTTTATCGGACACAACTACGACGAAGAGCTCGTCCAGAAAGACAAAGGAGCTGTTCCATTTGAAATGCGAAAGTCTGCCAATAATGGTATCGAGGTAGAACTTGGCGGCCAGTGGTCTCGTCCAGAAGAAATTTCTGCAATGATCCTCGGCAAAATGAAAGCTGATGCAGAAAAGCGCCTTGGTGAAACTATTACAGAAGCAGTTATTACTGTTCCTGCATACTTCAACGACGCACAGCGCGCAGCGACTCGCGATGCAGGCAAGATTGCCGGCCTCGATGTAAAGCGCATCATTAACGAACCAACCGCTGCAGCGCTCGCATACGGCTTTAATAAAAAGAAAGACGAGAAGGTTGTAGTCTTCGACTTCGGCGGAGGAACCTTCGACATCTCAGTACTTGAAGTCGTTATGGCAGAGGGCAACGAAGGCTCTATCGAGGTACGTTCTACCGACGGCGATGCACACTTGGGCGGTAAAGATATCGACCAGAAGATCATCGACTGGATCGCTGTAGAATTCCAAAAGGAAAGCGGCATTGATGTCCGCAACGACCCTC
This sequence comes from Candidatus Adlerbacteria bacterium RIFOXYC1_FULL_48_26, assembly GCA_001773575.1. Taxonomy (GTDB): domain Bacteria; phylum Patescibacteriota; class Minisyncoccia; order Phycocordibacterales; family SBAW01; genus GWA1-54-10. The sequence continues at coordinate 90,486 of MEXB01000008.1, forward strand.
TTGCTCGCCAGCGCCTCGACGAAGCAGCAGAGAAGGCAAAGATCGAGCTCTCAACCGCAGTTGAAACTGAAATCAATATCCCATTCATTACCTCTGACTCATCAGGTCCACGCCACCTTCTCCTTAAGATGACCCGTGCAAAACTTGAAGAGCTTTCACAGGAGTTCATTGACCGTGCACTGATGATAACTAAGCGCGCAATGGAAGCGTCTCCGTTTAAAACACCTGACATTAACGAAATTATTCTCGTTGGTGGACAGACTCGCATGCCAGCACTCCAGGCCGCGGTAGAGAAGTACTTTGGCAAGAAGCCAAACATGTCAGTAAACCCTGACGAAGTAGTTGCTATCGGTGCTGCAATCCAGGGAGGTATCTTGGGTGGCGATGTACGTGACGTGCTTCTCCTTGATGTTATTCCGCTCTCACTTGGTATTGAAACCATGGGCGGCGTTGCAACAAAGATCATCGAACGCAATACAACTATTCCTACAAGCCGCTCACAGACATTCTCGACTGCAGCTGACAACCAGACATCAGTAGAGATCCATATCAGCCAAGGGGAGCGTGCAATGGCTGCAGACAACAAGTCGCTCGGACGCTTTGTGCTTGATGGTATTCCACCAGCACCACGCGGCATGCCGCAGGTTGAAGTAACCTTCGATGTTGATGCAAACGGCATTCTCTCAGTTAAGGCAAAAGATAAAGCAACTAATAAAGAGCAGTCTATCCGTATCGAGGCGTCATCTGGTCTTTCAGATGCAGATATTGAAAAGATGCGTAAGGATGCAGAGGCAAACGCAGATTCTGATAAACAAAAGGCAGAACTTGTAGAGGCTCGCAATATGGCAGAGCAATCAATCTACTCTGCAAAGAAAGCACTCGACGACAATAAAGATAAGGTTCCTGCAGAGCTTGCAACTGCTATTAACGAAAAAATTGCTGCCGTTGAGACGAAGAAAGCTTCTGACAACGCTGCTGAGATAAAAGCAGCTGTAGACGAACTCTCTAAAGAACTCTCAAAAGTATACGAAGCGGTACAAAAAGCTTCAGGTAATACGCCTCCAGCTGACGCTCCACAACAGGAGAACCCAGAAACACCTCCTACAGGAGACACTCCTCCGCAGCAGTAAGTAGAAATACATAGAAAACGGCAGACCTCTCTATTGTGAGAGGTCTGTGATATTGTGAAAATTCATGAAGAAACCAGAAAAGAAAGGTAAAGCCAACGTTAAAATTGGCCCTATATTCCGAGTCTACTGGCGCTATGTGCGAGCGCGGCCTTTTTCTTTGTTAGCAATATTGCTTGGAGCCTTTGGCGTGCAAGCCGCTTTTTTGCTCGGCCCGCTCTATCTACGTAAGTTTTTCAACGTTCTTGCGAGCCAGACACCGGGCGTACAAACCGAACATGTGCTTTTCGGTATTCTTTTTGTTGTCACCGGTATTTGGTTTGCTGAGTGGTTTGCACGACGTCTACAACAGATTTTTACCTTCAAGCTTGAGGCTCAGGTAATGAAGGATATTCAGTTAGATGCCTTCGACTATCTGCTTGGCCATTCAAATAACTTTTTTATCTCCAATTTCTCCGGTTCGCTTACGCACAAAATAAAACAGTACTCGCGCTCTTTCGAGGTTCTTTTTGATGCGGTGGTATTTCAATTTCTACAGACCTTCCTCTTTGTAGTAGGCGCGGTGGTTATTCTATCCATTCAAAACCTCGTGCTCGGTTTAGCACTCGGCATCTGGTCAGTAGCCTTTATTACGTTCCAAATTTGGGTTGCAAAGCTGCGCCAGCCTGTCCGCATTGAACGGGCAGCGGCAGATACACACGTCACAGCAACCCTTGCTGATGCAATTTCAAACCAAGCAACCATCGCTCTTTTTTCTGCAGCTCCGTACGAAAAATCACTTTTCCATCAAGCCATTACTGACTGGTACCAAAAAACAATTCGACTTTGGAAAATCGATGAGTATATATGGTCTATTATAGGTATTTTTATCCTGCTTATTGAAGCGGGTCTTATGTTTGGCGCAGTGTACTTCTGGCAACGCGGCGAACTTACCATTGGAGACTTTGTGCTTATTCAAGCATACCTACTCACAACCTTTGAGCGTCTCGTAAATATCAACCGAGAACTGCGTGGGTTCTTCAGTGCTCTTGCTGAAGCGGGCGAGATGCGTGAAATTATGGATTTGCCGCACGAAGTGCAGGACACAAAACACGCAACCACGCTTGTCGTTACTGAAGGTAAGGTTCAGTTTTCAAATGTTGGTTTTCACTTCAGTAAGGAGAAAACTATATTGGAGAATTTAAATCTTGTAATTGCGTCCCACGAAAAAGTCGCCTTAGTTGGCCCGTCTGGAGCAGGCAAATCTACCATTACAAAACTTATACTACGCCTCTTTGATATTAAAGAGGGGAGTATAGAGATAGATGGGCAGGATATCTCAAACGTTACTCAGGACAGCTTGCGTGAGGCAATTGCATTCGTGCCACAGGAGCCTATTCTCTTCCACAGAACGCTGATGGAAAATATTCGTTACGGACGCCGTGATGCGACAGACGAAGAGGTCTATGAGGCGGCAAAGAAGGCGCACTGCCATGAATTTATTGCGCAACTAAAGGACGGATACAACACCTATGTGGGTGAGCGTGGCGTAAAACTTTCAGGCGGAGAGCGCCAGCGTGTTGCTATCGCTCGCGCTATATTGAAAAACGCACCAATTCTTATTCTCGATGAAGCAACTTCGAGCTTGGATTCAGAGTCTGAAGCACTTATTCAAGACGCGCTGCAAACTCTTATGCAAGGCAAAACCGTGATTGTTATTGCGCACCGCCTTTCTACGATCATGAACATGGACAGGATTGTCGTTGTAGAAAACGGCACAATTGCTGCAGAGGGAACACACGCAGAACTTCTTGAACACAAAGGCCTATATCAAAAACTTTGGAGTATCCAGGCAGGAGGGTTTATCGCAGATGATGGTACAGGAGTTGAGATACCTGAAAACGAAGAAAAAAATATATAACAATAATCCCCCGACCAAAATGATCGGGGGATAGAAAACTGTTCTCGCGTTTACGCCATGAGCCTTTTCAGAAAGGTCGCCCCTTTTGGAAGAACGACCTTGCCAAGCAGAAAGCTGATGAGGTGAAACACACCGTACCACAGCGCCAGGAATACGCAGATGCTTGCGATCGAGACGAGGGTGAGGACAGTCGTTGCACCTGCAACACTAAGCGAATCGAGGAAGGCGGAGTCCAACACTCGAAGCATCAATTTTGCCTCGAAGACTAAGAAGGGGACCGCAAGCGATGCGGTTAACACAAATGCAACTTGGTTACGCACTACACGTCTCCTGATAGGGTTCAATCTGTACATATTGTACTCTTAAATACCATACTTGTCAAGTTCTACCCAACGAGGTGCGATATTGTCCGTGACGTTGTGATACTGGGGGAATCTGCTAAAATCAAGACAAGATGGCTGCTAAAAACTACTACGAAGTCCTAGGCATTCAGAAGAGTGCAACCAAGGATGAGATTAAAAAAGCATTCCACAAACTCGCCCACAAACTTCACCCTGACAAAGCAACTGGTGATGCAGATAAATTTAAAGAAGTAAGCGAGGCCTACTCTATATTGAGCGATGAAAAGAAGCGCGCAGAGTACGACTCATACGGCCGTGTCTTTGGAGGCGGTGGAGGCCCAGGCGCCGGTGGCTTTAACGCAGGTGGTTTTGATTTTTCACAATTCCAAGATGCATTCCAAGGAGGTTTTGCTGGATTTGATTTCGGCGACATCTTTGGTGATGCGTTCGGTGGAGGGGGTCGCCAGCGCCGTGGCCGCGATATCTCTATCGACCTTGAGCTTTCATTTAAAGAAAGTGTTTTCGGCGTAAAACGCACAGTACTTCTTGCAAAAACCGCATCATGCGAAACCTGCAAAGGCTCAGGTGCAGAACCAGGCAGCAAAATGGAAACGTGCAAATACTGCAACGGTAGCGGAAAACTCCACGAAACAACAAACTCATTCTTTGGGCAGATAACAATGCAGAGCCCATGCCGCCACTGCCACGCAAGCGGTAAAGTTGCTGACCAAAAGTGCCACACCTGCCGTGGTGAGGGTGTCTACAAAAAACAAGAAGAAATTGATATCGTCGTACCTCCAGGTATCGAGGGTGGTGAAATGATCCGCCTTACAGGCGCAGGGGAAGCAGTTCAGGGAGGCGCATCAGGCGACCTCTACGTTAAAGTGCACGTACAAAACGACCCACGCTTTAAGAAAGATGGTCAAAACCTCGTAACAGAGCTTTCAATTAAACTTTCTGATGCACTCCTCGGCAGCGAATATAAAGTGCAGTCACTCGATGGAGAGGAAAATCTTTCTATTCCACCTGGCGTAAACCACGGAGAACTTTTGAAAATCAAAGGTAAGGGTGTCGCAAATAACCAGGGCAAGCGCGGCGACCTTGTTGTTCGTATTAAAATAAATCTTCCATCAAAAATCTCTCGCACGGCAAAGGGTTTGATAGAGAAGCTTAAAGAAGAGGGAATTTAATTTCACCATATGGACAACAGTAGATTAGAAACACTTTCCTTGATTGGTCTAGTCTCCGGTGTCTTTATTCTGTTATTTTTTGTATTTGCGCCATTCTTCCAAATACTCACCATTGCAGCAATCTTAGCGATCTCTACCTATACTCCTTATAAAAAATTGGCGGGTTTTTTGGGAGGCTCAAAAACTATTGCAGCTACCAGCATAGTGTTCCTTGTCCTTATATTCTTTATCGTGCCAGTCCTATTACTTGGCTGGCAGGTATTTCTCCAAGCACAGAACTTGGTTATAAGCCTGCAAGATAACCCTCAATATTTCCAAAACATACAAAACAGCATTGTGTCGCCGATCCAGCATCTTTTGCCTTCGTTTTCCCTTAACTTAAACCAGTATGTTGCGAACGTCGTGAGCTTTGTTTCAAACAACCTCGCGGGGCTTGTAACAGGTACGTTTACTGTGATCATCCAAACATTCTTGATGCTGTTTGCATTCTTTTTCTTTCTTCGTGATGGAGAAAAATTACTCGCAACAGTGCAGAAGCTGAGCCCATTCAAAGCGCAGCACACGGATGACATTCTGCTTCGCTTGAAGCGAACGACGGACTCGGTTGTTAAAGGAACTGTGTATGTTTCGCTTATTCGCGGGGCGCTTATAATACTTGGTTTCTATTTCCTAGGTATTCCAAATGCTATTTTCTGGGGAACTATTGGCGCCATTGTTGCAGCACTTCCAGCGCTAGGATCTATACTTGTCTTTATCCCGGCAGTTGCGTACCTCTACGTAACAGGGCAGATAGGATTCGCAATAGGCCTCACATTGCTCGGAATTTTTATCGCGATTTTTACAGACAATTTCCTTACGTCATATTTCTTCGGAAAAGGCCTCGAAGAAATGCCAGAAATATTCGTGCTCTTTTCAATCATAGGAGGCATTCTCTTCTTTGGACCTCTAGGGTTTATCCTGGGTCCGCTTGTACTTTCTCTATTTATCTCCATGCTTCATATCTACAAAGCGTTCTACCGCGCGTAGCATATTGACTTCTCTCCTAATTAAGTTTTAATTGCGGAGATAGTTCTACTTGGGAAAGGGGTTAGACATGTTGGAGACTTCTGAACCCTCCGTGGATGGTCTGTGGGGGACTGTGAAGGAGGCAAAAAGTCCTCTCGAGAGAAGCCATGCCTGCCACAAGCTAATGGACGTTGCTGAACGTTCGGGCAATCTCGAGCTCTGGGAGAATATCGGACGACACTTCATCGAGCTTCTTGAACGAGACGATCTAAGCCCGGAAGTATCGGATCACTATGTCCGACAGTGCCCAGACGAGGCTTTCATAGTCATCGCCCAGATATGGACGAGACGGAAGCCTTTTGCAGGGTGGATATGTCGCCGAGACAATCTCAGACGCGTTGAGACAAGACAGGCTGAGGAGCGTCGCCAGCGCGAAAGGAGATTGTGGAAAAGGCACCGACACTGAGAAGATAGACTCTGCCCAAAAGGCAGAGTTTTCCTTTTTCGGGTATACTGGAGGCCATATATGGCAGAGAAAAAACGCCTTCTAACAGGCCTACAATCCAGCGGGCAGCTACATATTGGAAATTATTTTGGTGCACTTAAACCTTTTCTTAATACATACGAAGAGTATGAGAGCTTTTTGATGATCGCAGACTATCACGCGCTTACATCTCTTAAAGACCCAGCTGCACTCAAGCAAAACATCATTGATGTTGTGAAGGACTACATGGCCGTAGGTGTTGACCCATCTAAAGCAGTTATCTTCCAGCAGTCACGCGTACAAGAACACACAGAACTTGCGTGGATTTTTGATTGTCTAGTTACTGTTCCGTTTTTGGAACTCGGCCACGCATATAAAGACAAAGTAGCGAAGGGCTTGGAG
>MEXB01000008.1:96946-97939 GCA_001773575.1 Candidatus Adlerbacteria bacterium RIFOXYC1_FULL_48_26
TTGGAGGCAAACGCGGGTTTGTTTACCTACCCAATGCTTATGGCCGCAGACATTCTTTTGTATGACACAGATGTTGTGCCAGTAGGGGAAGACCAGCGCCAACATATTGAATACGCTCGCGAAGCAGCTAAAAAGTTTAATAATGCATTCGGTTCAACCTTTAAAGAGCCTGAAGAAAAAATCCAGAAAGAAATTGCTATCGTGCCAGGCACCGATGGCAAGAAGATGAGCAAGAGCTACGGCAATACCATTCCGCTCTTTGGCAGCAAAGAAGAAATCACAAAAGCTGTAATGAGCATCGTTACAGACTCTTCTGGCGAGCGTCCAGAAAATGTATATGCAATCCATGCACTCTTCCGCTCAGAATCTGAACTTGGTCCCATATATGAGACCAACGCAGGCAAATACAAAGTACTTAAAGAGATGTTGATTGAAGATATCGAGGCAGTTATCGCACCAATGCGTGAAAAGCGAAATTCTATTTCTGACGAAGATGTACGACGCGTTATCGAAGAAGGTAGTGCGAAAGCAAAAACTATTGCATCTGCAAAGATGGAAGACGTTCGAAACAAAGTTGGTGTAAGTCTATAGAAAGAATCGCCCACCGTTGAATTGGTGGGCGATTTGTTGGCGGACGAAGGCTAGCGTTCCATGCCCGCAGCAAGCTCGTTTGCGGGGAACAGCTCGACGCAGCCGGGGACTTCATCTCCTTCCTTTCCTTCTCCGTTGCTCGGAGGTTCGAGGAAGAAATACTTGGAGCCGAGCAGGCGCGCCAGGCCGCCGATGGTGGTGCCGTAGACCGGATAGGTATACGCCTCAGGATTAGCCTTGGGCTTTTGACACGACATATCAACTTCCTTTCCTATTGCAGAGGGACTTACAAACTACTGAACAAACTGTACACAACAAATAATACCTGCGTCAAGTTCATATATATGAAGAAAAATATGAACATTTCTGATAGAGTAGGGGAAATATGCAACGAACACTTAT
>MEXB01000009.1 GCA_001773575.1 Candidatus Adlerbacteria bacterium RIFOXYC1_FULL_48_26
CCCAGGGATGGCCTTTGTATTATTTCTTATCCTCATGCCTGATGAGGAATTCTGCGAACCGCTTCATAAGACCCTGGTACCGGCAAAGGATCGATTCACACTGTTCTTGCGTGATAAGTTCCCGAGGGAACTTATCGAGCAACTTTGCTCCAACGGGAGCAAGCATTGCTCCGCTTTTATCTTCGCCGATGAGGCAAAGATTCTCGTCACGCGGATACTTGTGCTGATCGTCGCCGTGATTGAAACGGGAGATCAGATCCTTCAACGCTTTGGATTCTGACTTCCAACGCTGCTTCACCGGCTCAAACGCTACCTTTTGGTCCAGCGTTCTAAGGATGATCGGGAACTGCGTGTTGGTTGCAGTGAGAATCACCCACGGATACATCCGTTTAGTCGCGTCATGGTGGCCCTCGCACGAACCTGTGGTTCTGAACCCGCAGTAGTGAAGCGCTGCGACGAGATCAGCAATTCCATACTCGATGCCAGGACCGCCACCAGCAGCATGGTCTTCGCCGATCCGTCGAACTTCAGCGCGAACTTTTTCCAAACGAGTCATCTATACACTCCCCTGAGATGTTCTTTCAGTGCATATTATATAACTGATTCTATATTAGTCAAATATACTAAGACTCTGTATTGACAAGAGGTATATTTTAGTTATATAATATAAAGGAAGTTTGGCGCTATACAGGGAGATATTGGATGCGCACCGTTCCTTTCATTCTTGTGGTTATGGGTATCGCGACATCAGCGATGGCCCAGACTCCCCCTTCCGGAGTCGGCTCGTTCTACAACGAGTACCTCAACATCGTTAAAGCGTTGGAGGAGGGCGTATGCCCTAAGACGCTGAGCCAGCCTGAGTCCACATGGACCAAAGGAGATGTCTTAGGCTCTATGAAAACCTATGGCCTTGAGAAGGATATCTCCACACGTGCCGACCAATGGAAGAAGGCATGTGGCGCATAAGCGCAAAACAAAAAACCCCGACATCGCGTCGGGGTTTTCTTTTTTGTTTAGTTACCTCTAGACTGCCTGCAAATCAGAGGCGACGGTAGATTTTACGCGAGCCTTGGGACCTTTTTTAACGTCGAAGATAAATTCACTTCCCTTCATGTCGACAGAGATGCTGCCGCCGGAGAGAACGCCACGGCTGACCATAAGAGACGCGGCCTTGGTAAGAATTTTATCTTGAATAAGGCGGCGGAGTGGGCGCGCACCATAGTGCGGGTTGTATCCCTCTTTCGACAAGTACTCGTACACAGCAGGGGTAAGTGTGAGTGAGATTTCTTTTTGAGCTAAGCGTTTAACAACTTCTTCCACCTGGATACCCACGATTTCTTTAACCGCTTCTTTCGAGAGAATGTTGAAGATAATTATTTCATCAATACGGTTGAGGAATTCTGGGCGGAAGTAATCCTTAAGCGCCTGCTGAACGCGGTCTTTTGCAATTTCGTAGTTTGCGACATCAGTTGGATTGTTTGCAAAGCCAAGCTGCTCCATCTTGTCGATATGTTGAGCGCCAATGTTGCTCGTCATAATGATGATGGTATTGCGGAAGTTTACGCGGCGGCCTTTTGCATCCGTAAGCGTACCGTTGTCCAACACCTGCAGAAGAATGTTGAATACTTCTGGGTGCGCTTTTTCAATTTCATCGAAGAGAAGCACTGAGTATGGGCGGTGACGAACAAGTTCTGTAAGCGAACCTCCCTCTTCGTGGCCCACATAGCCTGGAGGCGCACCGATAATCTTCGAGACCGAGTGCTTCTCCATGTACTCTGACATGTCCACGCGGATGAGCGACTTGTCGTCGTCAAACATAAACTCAGCGAGAGCTTTGGTGAGTTCTGTTTTACCAACGCCAGTTGGGCCCAAGAACATAAATGATGCGATTGGACGGTTAGGGTCAGCAATGCCTGCGCGACTGCGTTTTACAGAGTCTGCAACTTTTTCTACAGCTTCATTCTGACCAACAACACGGGACTGCAGCACTTGCTCGATGCGAGAAAGTTTTTCTGCCTCCTCTTCAAGCATGCGTGATACAGGAATACTCGTCCATTTTGAGACAACCGCCGCAATATCAGTTTCAGTGATTTCTTCTTTAAGGATCCGGCGTGTGCTCTGGAGCTTCTTCAAGCGCTTTGTCTTTTGTTCAAGCTCGCGTTCAAGGCTTGGGATTTCGCCGTAGCGGATTTCTGCTGCACGAGAAAGATCTACTGCAAGCTCTGCAGAGTCTGCTTCCATACGCAGGCTTTCAAGCTCTTTCTTGATGCTCTTGATATCAGAAAGCACCTGTTTCTCGTTTTTCCAACGGCTTTCAAGCTCACTGGTCTTTTCTTTCAAATCTGCAATGTCTTTTTCAATTACTTGAGTACGCTTCATGGCAGTACTACTCTCTTCAGACGCTTCCTTGCGAAGCGCTTCTTTTTCAACTTCCAAACGCATTATCTTGCGATGCGCATCTTCAAGCGCTGGTGGTTTATTTTCAAGAGAAATGCGCAATGCAGAAGACGCTTCGTCGATAAGGTCTATAGCTTTGTCTGGCAAGAAACGATCTGGAATGTAGCGAGCAGAAAGCTCTACTGCGCTCACAAGAGAATCGTCCGTAATGTGTACGCCATGGAAGAGTTCGTATTTTTCTTTAAGGCCACGCAAAATCGCGATTGCGTCATCTGTTGTTGGCTCAAGCACGTAGACCGGCTGGAAGCGACGCTGGAAGGCTGGGTCGCGCTCAATATGTTTTTGATATTCCTTAAGCGTTGTTGCGCCAATGACATGTATGTCACCGCGAGCAAGCGCTGGTTTGAGCATGTTAGAAGCGTCCATAGCGCCTTCTGCGGCACCTGCGCCTATCATTGTGTGGATCTCGTCGATAAAGAGGAGCACTTTGCCCTCTGAGCGCTCTATCTCTTTCATTATTGCTTTCAAACGCTCTTCAAATTCGCCGCGATATTTTGTGCCGGCAATAAGTGCACCGAGGTCGAGAGAGACGAGCTCTTTATCGCGAAGAGATTCTGGCACATCGCCTGAGGCAATGCGTGATGCAAGACCTTCAGCAATAGCTGTCTTACCTACGCCAGCTTCACCAATAAGGATTGGATTGTTTTTTGTACGACGTGAGAGGATTTGAATAACGCGCTGAATTTCTTCATCGCGGCCGATGACTGGGTCGAGTTTATTTTCTGCCGCCATGCGGGTAAGAGAGCGCGTGTACTTTGTGAGTGCACGATTCTTCTTCCCTTCTGCAGGCGCAGCAGTTTTAGATGTTCGCAAATCTCCAAGCGCGCGGATAATGCCTTCGCGAGTAATACGGAAGCGTCCGAGCGTGTCACGTGCCATACCTGGCACATCAACAATTGCTACCAAGAGGTGCTCCGTTGAAACAAACTCATCGTGGAGCTCAGTCGCGACTTTTGCTGAACGCTCAAGTGCCTGTACAAGCTCAGGTGTTAAATAGAGTTGGTACGAAGGTGAAAGTACTGAGCTTGCAGGACCGCCTTCGAGACCTTCTAGGATAGTGTCGGTCAAAAGAACAAGGTCAACTTCTAGTTTTTCTATAATCGAGACGACCAGCGACTCTTCCTGCAACATCAAGGCCGCCAACAGGTGAAGTGGGCTTACTTGGTTCTGGCCGCGCTCAACCGCAAGCTCGTGAGCTCGGCGGACGGCCTCTTTTGCTTTCGTTGTGAAATGATTGAATGGAGGCATAGCGTTTATATAACTAGTTTATAAGTTATTGGGTCTTGGGTTTGGGTGCCGGAGGCGCTGGTACGGTTGCAATAGTGTAGTAGTCACTGCCCTGTTTTAGCGAGTCGGTCGTCGCTATACCGATGACGCTACCAAAAATGTCCATTATGAGCGAGCCGGGCGTTACTGAAGTCACACTTGCCTCAATTATGTTTGGACTATTTTTAGAAGGGAGTGTCGCGATAACACCTTGCCCTACTGTGTCTATACCCTTCCCACCGATACGAATGATGCTTTGTCCAAGCTGAAGTTTGCTTGAATCTGCAAGTAGTGCGGGAGCTGCCGCTGTCGACGTTCCGGAAAGTACTGTAACAACGGCTATTGCAGAGCTGGTAGCATCGCTCACTACTGAAACAGGGACACGTGTACCGTCGGAAAGGATTGCGTCGAAGCTGGTTGCGCCCGTCGCAGCAAGTGAGTCGCTGTCTGTAAGAGTTGTACCCTTACTATCTACGATGACGCCGCGAGCGACCAATTCTTCCCCTCCCTTAACAGTGATGCGGACAATGCTTTTTTGTACTGTTGCAATGGACTGTGCGGCAAGGTCGTCACTTCGTACCACAACCGTTTTAGTGGTTACGGTTGCCGCAGCAGCTGCTACGTCTTGGCTTGCAGGCACGACAGTCTGTACCGTGCGTTCAACAATCTGGTTGATGGTGCGAGTGATGCCTTGAGGCTGCTGATCCAACAACGAAACGGTTACAATTCCCGTAGCAATAGATGTCACGAGTGCAACCAAAAGAGTGAGCAGTATTATTTGGTGTTTGGTCAGCTTCTCAATGTCCATTACCACTATTATATAGTGGTTTTGTAACGTTTTGCAATTTTCTCTAGTGCGACTGCGATAGCGACAACATCGCCCTTCGTCGCGTCGGGCAGAAGTGTGATTCGCACCGCATTTTTCAAAAGTTCACGTGGGGTACCAAGCGCTTGTATGACATGGCTGGGAGACTCATCGCCCGTGTTGCAAGCTGAACGAGTAGAAACAGCGATGCCCTCTGCGTCTAACCCAATCACTGCCATTTCTGCATCCAAACCAGGAATTGCGATATTGAGATTATTTGCAACACGACCCTCCTTAGTAGGCCCATTTACAACCACCTCCGGAATTCGTTTTTTAATTTCACTCAAAAGATAGTCGCGCGTCTCTGCAACACGGCTCGCGCGCATCTCAACATCTTTTGCAGCATCCTGCATAGCTACCGCAAACGACCCAGCAAGCGGGACGTTTGGTGTTCCCCCGCGAAGGCCACGTTCCTGCACACCACCGCGGATAACTGGCGAGATCACCGTGCTCCTCTTTATATAGAGCGCACCAATGCCTTTAGGACCGAGAACTTTTTGCGCGTCGAGAGTTAGTAGGTCAATGCCGAGCTTTTCAACACGAAGTGGCAACCACAGGGGTGCCTGCGATGCATCGGTGTGGAGGTACAAAGGTAAGGATGCCGAAGTAGAAGCTTCTTGCCTATTCTTTTTTATTCTTCGAATTAGTTTTGCAATCTCTTGAATTGGCTCAACGGTTCCAACTTCGCTATTTACCATCTGCACTGAAACAAATACTGTTTTGTCAGTGATTGCCTCTTCCAAATCTTTCAAAGAAACGAAGCCTTCTGAATCTACACCGAGCTCTGTCGTTGTAAGTCCTTCTGCCTTAAGCGCACGTAACGGTTCAAGTACCGACTGATGCTCTATCGCAAGCGTAATCGCATGCAATTCTCCGTGCTTCTGGAGCAACGGGCGCAGTACACCGTGTATTGCGATGTTATTACTCTCTGTACCACTCGCACTAAAAATCATTTCGTCGGCGTGCGCACCAATAGAGCTCGCTATCATCTCCCGCGCATCATCTAATTCTTTTTTTGCAGCAACTGCCTCACTATGAATTGCCCCTGCATTGCCGTATACATCCAAAAGGCGGAGAAGTTCCCCTCTCGCACGAGCAGAGAGCGGTGTAGCCGCTGCCGCATCTGCATAAATCCTCTTCTTTCTAAACCACATTACGTCCAGTATACTAATTTTCATGTCGCTTGCATCTCTATATTCCTGGCTAACTCTCGCCGCGCCGTACATGGCACTTGGAGCACTCCTGCTCTCGATTATTGCAATCGTTTTACTCCTCGGTGTCCGCCGCAGATTTATGCGCTTGGCTCTTGGCCGCAATGGTTCTATAGAAGAAAGTATCTCAATACTTCTGCGCGACACGAAAGAGCTTCAACATTTCCGTGTTGAATTAGAAAAATATTTGAAAAACGCAGAACTTCGCCTGCGTGGAAGCGTGCAAGGAGTTGGTGTCGTTCGCTTCAACGCATTTGCTGGAAATGGTGCAGGTGGTAACCAAAGTTTTTCTGCAGCATTTCTTGACGAAGAGCTCTCTGGTGTGGTATTGTCAACTCTCTATTCGCGAAACCATGTCGGCGTATACGCGAAGCCGGTAGAAAAAGGAAGCTCGACATTTGAACTGACTACCGAGGAGCGCGACGCTATCGCAAGAGCAAAGCTTTCCATAGCCGCACACAAGAAGCGTGACAGCTCCGCCTTAGGCGAGGTAAGCGCATGATAAACACCTATGTCACAAGAAAATCTTATATCGGGCGAACGCCCGCCTATAGTTGCCATTGTTGGTCATATCGACCACGGTAAGTCGACATTGCTCGACTATATTCGTAAAACAAATATCACCGAAAAAGAAGCGGGTGGTATCACCCAGCACCTCTCTGCATACGAAGCTCAGCACGCAAACGCAACCGGCACGCACCACATCACCTTTTTAGATACTCCCGGACACGAAGCGTTTCGTGCAATGCGTCTACGCGGCCTTGAAGTCGCAGATGTTGCCGTACTTGTTGTCTCTGCAGAAGACGGCGCAAAACCTCAAACACTCGAAGCCGTAAAACTTATCGAGGAAACAGAAATCCCCTACATTGTCGCAATCACAAAAATAGATAAACCAGGTGCTGATGTAGAGAAGGCAAAAATGTCGCTTCTTGAAAACGGTATCTACTTGGAAGGTTTGGGTGGAGAGATTCCTTTTACAGCAATCTCAAGTAAAAGCGGCGAAGGAATTCCTGAACTTCTCGACTTGATCTTGCTCGCAGGAGAGCTTGAAGGTCTTTCTGCGGACCCAGAAAAAGCTGGTGAAGGCTTGGTTATCGAAGCTCACCTTGATCCAAAGCGCGGAAACGCGGCAACGCTTATTGTGCAAGACGGCACAGTTGAGAGCGGTGAATATATTATCTCGGGCGACACCATGGCACCGGTGCGCATTATGGAAAACTATGTCGGCAAAGCAATTAAGTCTGCGTTGCCTGGCAGCCCTATCCTTGTTGTTGGCTTCTCTTCCCTTCCACAAATCGGTGCAAAATGGCGCTGCGTTGAAACTAAAAAAGAAGCGGAACAGGAGGTGGAGCAAGCTAAGAGAGAGCCTGCTCAGAAAAGCCCTTCGAGCGGTGCTCCTCTCACCGCGAAGGGCTTTTCTGCTTCGGCATCCGCAGAGAATGGTGACGGTGCTGACCAGCCTGCTTCTGCTACAGAAGTTGGAGGTGAACCTATTGAAGTTATGAATCTCTCTGTTGTTATCAAGACAGACTTTGCTGGAACCGGTGACGCAGTCGTACACGAACTTGAAAAACTACCTAAGCACGCACGTTTGAATGTGCACATTGTTGGCCGCGGTACTGGCCCAATCTCTAAGAGCGATGTTGAACTCGTCGGCAGCGGCGCTGTACCGGGCATCATCCTTGGCTTTAACGTTAAGGCAGACCGCGACGCTGTACAGCTCGCAGAACGCCTCGGAGTTTCAGCTGCAACGTTCTCGATCATCTACGAACTTACAAAATGGCTCGGTGAAGAGATAGAAAAACGCCGCCCACGCGCAGAGATGGAAGAAAAAACTGGCGCAGCAAAATTACTTAAAGTATTTAGCACAGTTAAGAACAAAGTTGTTGTTGGCGGACGCGTTGATGAAGGAGAGATCAACGAGGGTGCTGATATTAAAATCATGCGCCGCGATGTAGAAGTTGGACGTGGAACTATCACCACTCTTCAAACACAGAAGAACGCAACCAAGAATGTCGAAAAAGGAAACGAATTTGGCGCCATGCTCAAGATTGATTTTGAACCAGCCGCTGGCGATACCCTTGAAGCATTCGCGACCGTAACTAAATAGTTCGACTACGCTCACCATAAATAACTATGAACGGGAACCGAGGAGAAAGAATACAAGAAGCAGTCCGTGCAACAGCGGCAGAATTTCTAGCAAAAGAAGCTGGACCTCAGTCGCTTATTACTGTTACCCAGGTTGCGCTCTCAAACGACGCTCGTAGCGCACGCGTGTTTATCAGCGTACTTCCTGAGAGCGCAGAAGAGGCCGCTCTTGCCTTTGCACAGCGTAACCGTCGAGAACTCGCAGAGTTTTTCCGCACTCGCGTGCGCGGTGCATTTCCTCCCCACTTCGAATTTATGATCGACCGCGGCGAAAAGAACCGCCAGCGTCTCGACGAACTGTCGAGTTAACGTTAAAGTGAAGTACGTCTCGCGTAGGTTTACCCTGAGCGAAGTCGAAGGGCCACGTCGCCAAGTAGTAAGGCACGGGACTGCAAATCCTGAATACGCGGGTGCGATTCCCGCCGTGGCCTCCAAGGACATGTTCTACATAACTACGAAAGAGCCTTTTTAAACACGGCTATCAATGCATCAAGTTCCCCGCGTGTTTCCGTACCAAGCGAGACTCGCACAAATGGCGCGGTAATATTGGTCGCGTAGCGGGCTGTTACATACAACCGCGTCGTATCAAACCCAAAGCTTGTTCCACCAACAATATCCACGCCCGCTGCCTGTGCAGCCTTTTCCACGCGAGAAACAAATGCGTCATAGTTTGAAACATCTTGTTTTTCCTCTTTAAAACTCAACGTAACAAATGGTCCTTGGAACGGTAGATCTTTTGCCCATGAGTACGCTCCGTGAGAAGGCAGGCTTGGGTGCACCACACGCGCAAGCATTCCCTTTCCATCTCCTACAAACTCATCGAGTTCTTGTGCAAATATTTTTGCGTTTCTACCGATACGAGAAAGACGGGTATCAAACAGTTCTCTGTCGGGTACGGGCATCGCCAACACAGAAGCATCGGGCATAATAGTTCCCAAATGCATGCGCGCTTCAAACATGCCTTGCTCTGAACCTACGGGTGTCCAGATAATTCCCCCACCAGCGCGGTCAAACCCAAACTGATGGAACTTGAGGAGACTTTCCACCACCACAAGCTTCATGCCACCAAGTGGTTTAAGTGGTAGGTCGCGCAGTGGCTGGCAGAACGACGCCAGGCCTGTGTTGTCGAGAACCAAAGTCGATTCTGCTGAAAGCAGGTTTGAAAGTTTTGGAATAAGAACAGAGAGGTTCGGCATCGCGAGAGACTCAGCGCCGCAGATGGAATCTAAAAATACAATTGAAGGTTGCAGCTTCTCTGCCATAAGGAGCATGTTTTCCGTATCAAACTCATCAACATAATGAATCTGCCCCGGGAACAATTTTTCCAACTGCCATTTATTTTGGAAATAACTTGCCTGCCCCACCATCACGACAGAGTCGGGTGCGACACGAGAATGCAGTGACGTAAGCACCGTTGTTACAGCACTCATGCCGCTGCTGGTTGGAAATGCGAACGGTGCTAAGCGAAGCGGATGGTCAACATATGCTTTTACAAACTGCTGGCCATAGCGTTTCTCGTCGATATGCATGTCGCGCTTGTAGTCATTTGCGGAGACAGATATCTTTCCCGTTTCATTTCCTGCCTGGGCTGTATGCGTATGCCAAATTGAAGGAGACTGCCAATTACCTGAAGACAGTAAGCCACCGAGCGTCGCATGGAACGTTCTAAGAAGATCGCCGTACTCCTTTTTCTTTTGTATAAGTTCTTCCTCGTGTCCGACATTCCACAGAGCGTCATTCTTCAACACACGTTCAACTTCTGCAGAAATGCCCTGGAGTATTGCCTGTAGTCCATCAGCCTGGCTTTTTACATACACCCTCGTCGGCTTTACATACGAGCCATGTGCTTTGTCTAGATGTATAGAAAACGCTTGGACGCGCTCCTGCGCAGAGCTGTACAGCGCTCGCAGACGTTCGTAATCTTCTCTCAGATCTGCCAGCGTTTCCTCCATTGGAGCCATTTTAGCACGCGAGCCCTGTGATAAAGTTTCTCTATAATGCCCATTGCAGACATCCTTGGTTTAAAGCCTGGCCCCACGTTGCTTGTTACCGCAGGGCTTGATGGCGATGAATATCCTTCTATTGAAGCCGCCTATGCTGCGGCAGAAACATATAACGGTGGGAATTTCAGTGGCAGACTTATTATTCTTCCCATTGTTAATGTGGCGGGGTTTGATGCCGGCACTTCAAAAAACCCTATTGATGGAAAATATCCTAAGTACTGCATACCAGGCAGCCTCTTTGGCACCACACCGCGCCTTATGCGACGAATTGTTCAAGACTATGCACGACACGCCTCACTATGGCTGGACCTACACAGTGCAGCACAAGGCGAGACAGTTATTCCCTGCCTCTGGAACAACATCAGTGGCGTTGCGGCCATAGATGCTCGTGGTGAAGCATTTACGCGAGTATCAGGAGTTGTGGCCGCAGTGCGCGAACAAGGCAGTACAGCAACTCGCACACTCGCAAAATATGGATGCACATACGTTCTTGCAGAATCGGAGGATGAAGAACAGCATGGACACTACATAGACCGTGCAATGCAAACACTTGGAATGATTCCTAGCGTTTCTTCCATACGACCTCCACGTGTGTTTACAAAAACACGCGACCTAGAAACCCTTGAAGATATCCCGGGCGAAGGTGAGGTACTTTTATGGAAAAAAGTTGCCCAACCTCCCCACCCGGGGGCTAGATTGGGCGAAATAGCTTACGAAGAGATTACGGAGTAAAATAGCCTCATTAGCCGGGGTGATGAAATGGTAGACATAGGGGACTTAAAATCCCCGGACGTAAAAGTCGTGTGGGTTCGAGTCCCACCCCCGGCACCAGAACATATGTACGGCGAGATACTAAAAGAGGCACCAGAAGGCTATGTTCCCCACTACCAATGGCCTGAGTATGTTCTTGATACTGACGTCCCTCCTCTCTTGGCACCGCGCCTCGTTGGTAAAAACCCAGTCGGCATGTACCGCCGCTTTTGGCCTATTGTTGTTGAAGAATATATTTCCGATAAAGAACCAGTCCTTGCAGACTCGGACCCAGAAAAGATTTCTCTGAACCGCATCATTATCTGGCAGCGTGTGTTCCATAAAGATCAGCCAAAAGGATGGCGCACATTAAGACAAAAGCCTCCACAACTTGAAGGGTTTGCAGAACTCGGGGATGAATATTGGAAACAATGGTCAGAGTCTGCACGCAGATATCGTCGTAAGTGGCATGATGAATTTTTGGGAAAAGAATATGCGATAGAGAATATTAGTGCCGAAGAATTTTTAAAACATTACGAAAAGAGCACTATTAAGTCGTATATAAAAAAATTATATGCAGATATAGTTTTGCGAAAACAAAAAGCTTCAGCACATATACGTTTTATTGCCGCCCGCCATCTACCCACAGGCGACATCGCCGCGGCAATGGCTGTTGTTGATTCTCCGACACACAAAGCCTCGCACTACCTCTGTGGCTTTATAAAACCGGAATATGAAAAAGCCCCTGCAATGGTGGGAGTGATGGATGAATGGCATGCACGTGGAATAAAACACGGTATGAAGTTCCTCCACTTTGGACGTTTTTGGCAAAAAGGCGACCCTGATGACTGGAAAGGATTCTCCCTCTTCAAATCCAAATTTGGATTGCGCTATGTCGCCTATCCACCCGCCCTGTGGAGATTTAAGGGTGGGAGGCTTTTTTAAAGATAAAAATGTGCTACTCTTTTGTTGTTCGCGCCTATAGCTCAGTTGGTAGAGCAACTCCCTCTTAAGGAGATGGTCCCAGGTTCGAATCCTGGTGGGCGCACAGATGCTGGGATGGCGGAATTGGTATACGCGCCAGTCTTAGGAACTGGTCCCGCAAGGGATGGAGGTTCAAGTCCTCTTCCCAGCACACATAAACCCTCTTTTAAGCCTTATTTTGCACCCTTTTTTAGCTTGACAAGGTGTATTTTATTGTAGTATAATATTAAAGAATACCAAACCAGGCATATGCCTGTTAGGGACAGACATTCATCGCGGCATCTCGCCGTAGAACTTTGAAAGAAAGGAACGTGTTATGGAACGCATTCTCAATTTCTTCCGTGCATTGCTCCGCCAGTCACGCACTCTGTGGCGGTGGAACAGCCGGAGGAGCACTCGTCGACTTCGGTCCACGATGCACTCGATGAACACGCTGGTGCGGTCAATGAGCACCATCGCATCTGTGGCAGTCGCCACGGTTGGATGGGCCATCCTCATTTGGATGATCGCTCTTGCCGCACCTCTTGTAGCGGCAATCGTGGGGGCGTTGGTGACTGGTTTTACCATTCTCTTCTTCTTGCTCCCCTTCGTCCCCACCGCAATCGGGCTTGGGATTCAAAAGCCTGATCGGTATAGGCCGAAGAACGCTCCCGGTATCACAACAACACGTGAGTATCCGCCATCAAAGTTCGGTTTCTTCATCTACCCTCATCCGGGCAGAGTGTTTGTAATCGAACGTGGCGGGCGGTTCGTTCGCGCCATGATGTCGTATCCGCATCGCATGTTCAGAGGCGAAATACGAAACCCGGATAACGATCCAGATGGACAAAGGTTCCTTCCTAACGAGCCTGAGTACTGGGAGATCGTAAAAACGCCTGATGGCGAGCATGACACCCATCCACTGCCGTTCCCCTCCCCGGAGAACAGGCCGTGGTTCTGGATCTTCTACTCTCCCTTAAGCATCCTGTTTTGGATCTGGAAACGCTTCGTGTTCAAGGTTACCGGCGCTGCCTTCACAGGCATACCGCCGTTCCAAGGACCTCGCGTGTATCCAATGGAGAGAAACGAAGAAATTACGTTGGAATCCGGCGAAACGGAGCTTGTACGAGTGGAAGACTACAGCAATCACTACCGGGTTGCGCACTTTCAATACCCGGTGAAGATTGCGAATGTCGACACTTACGACAAGATTCCCGTCAGGGTAATGCTCAACCTCGTCGCACATGTCTACAATCCGTTCATGACGGCCTACGAGACTGACGACGACTGGACAACCCGTTTTAGCAACTTGGCAAAAGATGCTACAACCGGGTTCGCTCGGTCCAGGCCTCTAACCGAGGTCTGGACAGCAGCAAAGGGAAAAACGCGCGAGCTTGCGAAACGAGTGCGCGCGTTTGGACTTCTCGATACGTACAAGGAAGCGTTGCGCCAGGAGGTGCGCAATGGAACTAGTGAGGCTGAGCCAGGCGAAACGCCTGACACCGACGCAGAAAATCCTACTCGGAGCCAGAGTTTCACATGCGCCTTTGGCATCGTGATCGACAACGTCAACATTCTCGACATCTCGCCAATGGATCCGAAAGACACGGAAAAATTGGGAGATGTGGCTCGTGCGCAAGTTCGGATGGAAGCAGCACAACTGGACGCAAAAGGTGCCGTCGCCATCACCGAAGAAACCGCACGAATCATCAAGGAGAATGAGAATATGCTGCGCGACATTCCTCATGCTGCGCAGATCTTGGGGATGGAAACTAGTGTCCGTATCGCGCAAGCGGCCGGCACGGAAGGAAATCTTGTGTATATCACCGGTGGCACCAGCCAGGCAAGCGACCCAAACCAAGCGCTCGCCTTGCAAGAACTTCGGCGTCTCCGGCGGCAGAACAAGAGACTGACAAAAGAAAGCGAGGGATAAACCATGTACTGGGACATATTCCTCGGACTCGTAGGCCTTATCGTCGGTGTACCTCTCGCAGGTTTTCTGGCGTGGTGGCTACTGAAGCTTTTGCTTCTGCTACGGACCAAGCTTGGTCATGCAGAAGACCCAACACCTGAAACACGGAGGCGGAGACGGCAACTGTTCCGAACAATCGCCATTGCGATTCTAGGGATTGCTGTTGTCATCACTGCCTTCTTGTATATACCGTGGGGCGCGATTCCCCACGATGAATCCAGAAGCTGGTCATCCTCTGGATGGCAGTGGCTGGAATACGCGTACGTTGCCTATGTACCAGCAGGGGTACGGAGTTTCATCCTTACCTACATCTGGACATGGTGGTTTGCTATCGTTGTTGGCATTCTCTTCTTACTGGATCTACTCCGGCGAGGAAAGAAGGCCCAAGTGATAGCGCTTGTGGTTCTTGTGGCGGTTGGCTCAATAGCCTACTGGTTCGGGCCGGAACTTACGTGTGCCGACGACGACATTGTCTGCAAGGCCCAACATCTGCAACAAAAGCAGATAAAGGCCGCCGAAGAGCTCCATAAGGAGCAAGAGCGGCAACGGCAGGCAGCGTTGGCCATCGAGCAAGCGAGAATCGCCACCCAAAAGCAGGTGGCGGAAGCGGCGGGAGGCGCTCAATGCCTCAACGTCGCTCACAAGGACCACCAGTTCGGGACAGCACCGGACGAATCGTCAATCATCAACCCGGACGGGAAATGTTTCTTCGCAAACTTTTACCCACCGGAAGATGAGGGTATCTGCTTTTACCAGCAGAGCGCCCATAGCTCGAAACCACACGGACCCTTCGGCAGAGATTGCCCTGGGGCCATACCGTTCAACCAGAACACAGCACCTCGAGATGTTGAACGCATCTGGGGAAACAAACCTTTCAAAGCGAACTTTGTTCTTCGCCCGCGCAGTGGCACAAACCACGGCACGAGCAACTAACACCAAACGGCAGGACCACAAGTCCTGCCGTTTTTCTTTTTGCATTTCTTAATCTAGAACGAGTTTACTGTATTTTGTATTACCGCAATAATGCCGAAGGCTGAGGCCATTACAAACATACCTACAATTCCCCACAGCATGTGATTTTTACCGTCCTCTTTCGCATGCTCATCGCCTCGAATATTGAATTTGAAAAAGAATTCAGCGACACCAAATACAAACACCGCCAAACCCGCTGCAAACAAGAGCACAAGCAGCGGGTTGATGATGACGGTATTGAGAGCCTGAACTAATTGCCCCATTACTGAGTTACGCGAGGTGCACGGAGAGCATCACCAGTGTTGTTGAAGTACTTGATACCAAGCGCTTCTGCACCGAACTGAAGAATACCGTAGAGGGTGATCATGACAAACAAAGATACGAGACCTGCGATCATGGTGTTTTTACCTGCAGCAGTGTCCTTTCCCTGACCCCAGATGTATTTAACCAAGCCCCAGAAGAACGCAATAATAGCGAGGACGATAAGGATAGGGATGATAAGGCGAAGGCCGTACCCTACTGAGCTTATCAATTGAACAATGTTATTCAGCTGCTGCGCCGAAGCGATAAACGGTGTTAAAAGCAATAAAGCTGAACTTGCGACGTATATTTTCTTCATAAAGTATTAATAGTATTACGTTGTTAAGTGTATCAAGCGCCCCCTGCTATACAAGGAAGCTGTGTGGATAGTCCTGGGCAGACTATAGAGGCAAAACCCCCTTAAGGAACTCAAGTATGCCCGCAAGAGCAACCACTACAAAAAGTCCAATCAAGCCCCACACAATGGTGTCTCTCCCCTTTTTGCGGCCCTTCACATCACCAGCGTAGTAGATGTAGCGGACAAGACCCCAAAAAAAGGCAATTATGGCGACGGTAAGAAAAAGACCGGTAAGACTGTTTAAAAGGCCTACAAACATCTTCACCAAGCCATCTAGCGTAAGACCGCTGCTTGGGTTTGTAAGACGTATCTTTGGCGCAGTACCAGTTTGCGCATACGCAAAGAACGGAGCTAGTACGCCTACCATCAAAGCCACACTGCGTATGTAATATTTCTTTAACGGCATTGTCCGATAGTTGGGTTTGAACTTCCTGCCCCTGCACCAAGTGCACCGAGCGTGTTGGCAATAATTTGTCCGAGCACCCATGCGCCTATAAAAATACCGATACCTATAATGGTGTACCAGAGGTTTCTTTTTGCATCCTCCAGCGCCTTGGTGTTACCGCGTGCCCAGACCATTTTGAAACCCGCGTACACCAAGAACAATACTGCAACAGGTCCGCCTATTGCAGAGATCGCGTCTAGGAAGAGAGTCAGTGCTTTGCAGATTGAGTCTGCTTTAAGCGGATTGGTGAAACCTACATAGTTCCCATTGTTATAACCTGAAGAATTACCATTGTTATAACCACCTTGCGCGCTCGCAACCATTGGGAGCGCGAACAAAAACGCCGCAACGTATATTTTCTTTAGATACTTCATTGTAGGATACCGGGCGCAAGCGTTTGCAGTTCATGTGCCGCATCCTGAACAGCAGGGCCAGCTTGTGACTTGTTGCTTATGACATCGTTGACCATCGTACTAAATATATCATCGGTTTCTGTTGGATTTGGGTCCAACCAACCTCGTGCGATAAGAGCCGACTGGTAGAAAGTTGCGTACGCTGCGTTACCTGTCGTATCCACAGAAAGATCTAGTCGTACTGGTGCACCGCCGAATATTGGGAAGGCAAGACCGATTCCTGTTTGGTTTGTCATCTTCTGTGCGATAGCAAGCGCGCCTTGCTGGTTTTGTGATGTACGAGGGATGGCAAGGCCTGTGAGGGCTCCGTATGTTACATACGTGGTGTTGCTCTGGATTTGTGGAACCGTTGCCACACCAAAACGGAGGTTTGGATTCCTTGTACTGATATCTGCATATTCACTCGCGAAGCCAAGATACATTGCCAGCGTTCCTCCAGTAAACGCTTCCTGTGAACGAGGGAGGGCGCGGTTCCATGAATAGTCCGTTTTAGATGGATTGCCGAATTCTGTATAGAACTGCAGCGCTGATGATGCAGGATTTTCCGTTGCTCCTGGGCTATTTGCACCAAATACGCTGCGCAAAAGGTCAGTACTGTTGTCACGCACCACAAGCAAATCCCCCGCTTGGATAAATAGCATTGAGAGAATTTCTTTCGCGTGGTCAACATTGTTCCAACCACCAAGCGCTATAGCACTTCGTTTAAGGTTCTTAGCGGGGTCTAATAGGCTAAGTTTTTGTGCCTGTGTAACAACGTCGTTCCAATACTGTGGAGGCTGTGCAATGCCGGCTGTTTGGAATATATCTCTATTCCAGTACATCACGAGTGGGTCAATAAGGAACGGGAAGGCCAACGTGCCTTGTGATGTAAGGAAAAGCCGCGCTTCGTCCACATAGGAAGATACAAAAGAAGATTGGGGCACTATGTTGTATGGAATAGTGTTGATTTTGTCAGCAAAGATTCCTATCTGATCTTGAGAGATAAGAATGATGTCGGGGCCGATGCCGCTGGCCATTGCGTTAATAACTTCGTTTGTATAGGTGCTTTCACTTTTTTGTACATATGACACAGCCTGGAACGAACGGTCTTGTTGGTTCAAGGCATTAAGAAAATTGACCATCTTACCCTGGTCGGCCGTGCCCCACACCACAACGCTTCCTATATTGTTGTTGTTTGCAGTATATAGAGAAAAACTAAGAACACCGAGACCAATAAAAATGACGAACATCGCCGTAAACACAATTTGAAAGGTTGTCATTTTCATATAAATCTATTCTGCAGTCTGAGCCGCCTTTTTGCGAACGATAAATCCCCAGTGGTATGCGCCTGCGTTTATATCATCTACCCACGCAAGACCTCCCTCTTCAAACATCTGTCGTGCAGCGCGTGCGGTTATGACATGGTCTTTGTGTGGACCCATCCCACCAAATGACGCCGACCAGTCTATGATAAGTGCTCGACCACCATTTTTAAGTAATCGTTTTACTTCAGCCACCGCGGCCTGTCTGTTGTGTGATGCAAATAGAACATTAGCGAGAATGCAGAGGTCGAATTGTTCAGCGGGTAGATGGCTGCCGCCTGTGTGTTCTATATCGCCGTGAATTACCTCAACATTATTGAGGCCTTCTGCGTGCGCTAAATTTTTAAGACGAGGAAGAAGGTCGCGGTGCACATCAACGGCCCACACGACACCGGTCTCGCCCACTATGCGTGCCGCGGCACGGGTAAAAAATCCTGAACCGCACCCCAGGTCTGCAACTTTCATTCCTTCGTGCAGATGAGTAGCTCCGAGAGCTTCAGTTGGATTCAAAAAACTAGTTTCCACGCCATATATTGTACAGCAGAAAAAAGCTGCTCCATATGGTTTTTCTACGGTAGGGCTTGCATAATATTAAATAGTGTTGTATACTTATATCAGACAGAATAAAGGGGATTATCTCATGATTGTTCGTATATGCGTCGAGCGTCCACTCAGCGAAACCGTTCTGGGCACCTTTAAGGAGAGGTTCCCCAACTACGACCGGCTCAGCAGTGCGAGACACCCGACAATCGAGTATCTCGAGTTCTCCATCGAAGACAAGAATGCTGGAGAATTCCAGAAAATGCATCGGACCTTGGACCGACGTGGAGGGAAGATTACGTTCCTCCAAACAAAGACCATGGTGCCCGACACCGAACTTGGAGCCTCACTATGAGGCTCCTTCTCTTTTATTTAACTGCGAGATTCTGCTCCTGGCCCGCCACAGAGTGATGAGCTCTTTCACTATTCAAAATAGACATACCCCAAAACGAGTACGCGAGTACAAAAACGAGCGCGACCATCGTCGCCCCCATCGCCCCGAGATTGTCCTCCACCTTTTGTCTCATACTATATATAACGCATGAGCGGCGTGTTTATTACATGAATTGCGAAAACAAAAGAAAACGCTGCCATTACTGGCAGCGCAACACTGTTCCATACTCTCCAAGCAGTCGGACCGCTGCATTGATTCCCTTCTCAGTCGTCTCCTGGTGTTCAAAGACGAAAAGGCGCTCGTTGACCTTAAACTTAAGGTCTATAGGGTAGTTACCCCATCTATAACTGAACTCATCCCGCTTTTCTGTTGAGTGGAAGTCGATCAGAATTTTACACATTATGTCGCCCTCCTTCTAACTGCCTTGAGGGTACTCCTTCTTAAATTTTTGTCTACTGGGAGAAATAGTGTATATTCGTCTTCGGCAACCCAGAGGAGTTCCTAATGCCTTCAAACACCCAGTTGATTGCGCGAGTAAAGGTGGACCGCCGGTTCAGCGGCGACATCGCGTGCGAACTTCGGAAGCGCTTCCCGAAGTATGAAAAGTACGAACGTCTGCCGGCTGCCGGCAAGGACGATGTCACGCACCTCCTGGAGTTCACCGTTGACGAGAAAGACGCCAAGGTGTTCTTCACCCTCCACCAGCGTATGGGACCCCATCGCGGCGAACTGATGTTCTATCGGCCAGAAGTCATTCCGGAGGCCGTCGCCGCCTGACCGTCGAGGACTGTCCTCGACACAGTTTTTTCACTAGCCCTCCGGGGCTAGTTTCTTTTTAAAATACAGTATCTATTGTGAGCAAGGTTCGACCTTGCTCAGGTACTACACCACAATTTTTTAACAATATTGGTACCTGACCCCAATTTCGCAATTTTCCAATTTCCTAAACCTCCAGATCTTTATCAATCAGTAATAAAAATGACAAAGACAATATTGTCTTTGCAAGTTGGCCGGAAACTTCTTCTTCTTTTGGGTGGGCGGAGAATATTCTATAAATATTTAACATCTCCATTAATGGCTTGTGTTTATCTGGGAGAATTTCTTTAATTTTTTTATATTTTTTATCTTTGTATTCCTCAGGTCTAAAAATCTTGATGATACCGCCCAGCGTTGCCTCCTTAAAACTTGCTCTGTAAAGCTTTTTATTTGTTCTTTCTAACAATTTATGCAATCTATATTCAACTGCAGAAACAGACATAACAACTGAACTAAGGTAACAGTGTGCGTTTAGGGCTCGCATTGACTCTTCAAGCCGTACTGCTTCGGTTAGCGCAATAGGTTTTATTCTCTCCAATACTTCTTTATCTAAACGCTTAAGGTGCGGAAGGAGATAACCGAGATGTTTCTGAAACTGTTTTTTAACCCGATTTGCTTCTGGGTTAACAATACCCCAAAATTGTTGTTCCAATCGATGAATCTGATTAGTCGGTACATCTAAATACGAAAGGAGCTCTACATAAAATTTTAAATGACCTCCCAGATGAGAAATCTTTGTCGAATAAGTATGTTGAAAAAAATGTTCGTCGACTTCTTTCGGATATCTTTTCAAAAAGCTCTCTGCAATTTTTGCAACATGCGGTTCTAAACCTTTTTGTTGTTTTATGAAGTAAATCATCACCTCATGTGAGGATGAGATTTTCTTTGAATTACTCTTTTCCATAAAATTTTACAGACAAACGAAGCTCGCAATTGCGTCGCCGTCGCGGAGTTTCATGATGCGGACGCCTTGAGTACCACGAGAGAGTGATGGAATTTCATTTACACCAGTGCGGATAACTTGGCCTTTCTGTGAGATGACAACCATTTCAGCATCAGAGTCGTCTGTCTTGCTGATGACACGTGCCGCGATCAATGGGCCGGTCTTTGGAGTTACTTTAACTGTCTTGATACCTGAGCCGCCACGGTTTTGGACTTTATATTCATCGGCTGGAGTTGTCTTGCCGTACCCGTTCTTTGAAACTACGAGCACTTCAACATTCTTTGCACCCTTCTGGACAACATCGGCACCGACGATAAAGTCGCCTGAGCCAAGTTTCATTCCGCGAACGCCACCGGCTGAGCGGCCCATTGGGCGGATGTCACTTTCTTTAAATCGGATTGATTGGCCTTTTGCAGATGAAAGGAAGATTTCATCGCCCTTCTCTACAAGGAGCGCTGCGATAAGTTCATCACCCTTCTGGAGTTTGATTGCAATAAGGCCACTGCGGCGAACGTCGTGGAAGGAAGCCGCATCAACTTTCTTAGCAACACCCTGCTTGGTGATCATATAGAGGAATTTCTCTCCCTCTTTTTCTATCTTGCGCATCGGAAGCACTGACGAGATTTTTTCTGCATCAGTAATAGAGAGGAAGTTCACAACAGCCTTACCCTTTGTAGAGCGTTTACCTTCTGGGACATCGTACATCTTTATCTGGTACGCCTTACCAAGGTCGCTAAAGAAGAGGAGGTCGCTGTGTGTAGATGTTGTAAGGAAGGTCGTTACAAAGTCTTCTTCTTTGGTGTTCAAGTCTATAACTCCAACTCCCCCACGCTTCTGGCGGCGGAATTCTTCTGGGTTGGTGCGCTTTACATAGCCACCCGCAGTGAGTACAAGCACCTGCTCTTCATCGGTGACCAAGTCTTCAACATTGATGACACCCGCCGAGCCTTTCATAACTTTAGTTTTGCGGTCATCAGCAAAACGCTTTGCAGCAACAACAATTTCTTCTTTGACGACACCGAGCATCTTCTTGTCGCTTGCGAGCAAGATGGTCCACTCTTTGATACGTGCCTGCACTTCATCGAGTTCGTTTTCAACTTTCTTGCGTTCCAAGTTCGCCAAACGTGAAAGGCGCATTTCCAAAATTGCCTGTGCTTGGATAGATGTGAATTTAAATTTCTTGATGAGGTTTACTTCTGCCTCTCCAACATCCTTCGATGCGCGGATGATTTTAATAACCTCATCGATATGGTCAAGAGCTTTGGTGAGACCGAGCAAGATGTGCTCGCGTTCCTGCGCCTTCTTAAGATCAAATTCTGTGCGGCGTTTTACAACTTCGCGGCGGTGTTTAATGAATTCCTGCAAAATGCCTTTGAGAGACATTGTCTGTGGAATACCATCAGCCAAAACCACCATGTTGAAGTGGAAGGTATCTTCAATGGCCGTGTGCTTGTAGAGGAAGTTCAAAACTTTCTGTGGGTGCGCACCGCCCTTCAAATCAATAACGACACGAATGTCTTTGGTTGATTCATCGCGAAGACCACGCACTCCTTCAAGTTTTTTATCACGCACCAAGTCTGCAATGCGCATAATAAGGTCAGCCTTGTTTACGCGATATGGAATCGACGTGATAACGATTTGGAAATCGCCTTTCTTGTTTTCAACAATTTCTGCATTGCCGCGAACGACAACACCACCCTTACCTGTTGAATATGCGTGCAACAAATCTTTCTTGTTGTATGCAACAGCACCCGTTGGAAAGTCTGGGCCTGAAACAAACTCCATCAAATCTTCTGTTGTGGCATCTGGGTTTTCTATCAAATGCGTAAGCGCATTCGTTACCTCTGTAAGGTTGTGTGGAGGAATGGACGTTGCCATACCAACGGCAATACCGAGGGTTCCGTTAAGCAAAATGTTTGGAACTGTTGCAGGAAGCACTTCTGGTTCCTGTTGAGTTGCGTCGTAGTTGGGGCGCCAATTAACAGTGTCCTTCTCAAGGTCGTTAAGCAAAAGCTCCGACATGCGCGACATCTTTGCTTCGGTGTAACGCATAGCAGCGGCCGAGTCGCCGTCGATAGAACCGAAGTTTCCTTGGCCAAGGATAAGTGGGTAACGCATTGAGAAATCCTGCGCCATCTTTACCATCGCGTCATACACAGACGCATCGCCGTGCGGATGGTACTTTCCGAGCACATCTCCAACTACTGCTGCTGATTTGCGGAAACGGGCACCAGGAGTAAGACCCATGCGGTGCATGGCATACAAAATGCGGCGGTGTACGGGCTTCAAGCCATCACGAACGTCAGGCAATGCGCGCGACGTGATAACGCTCATCGCGTAGTCCAAATACGACTCGCGCATTTCTGTTGAAATATTGCGCGCTACGATGCCTTGTGGATTCTGTTCTGCGCCAGCTGGCGGATTTGTTTCTTGTTTTGCCATACCTTAATAGTTACTAAACGTAGTAGTTGTTGTACCAACTACCTCAATTCCAGTCTGTGAAGTATCGCCGACGGCACCCGCTCCTGCAAGCTGTGTCTGTTGATCATTATTTGCAACCTGTCCAGAATTTACCGATGTTCCAAAGCGTACTCCCAACGTCGTTACCCACACTACAAACGCAAGCGCTGTAAACAGCCCCGCAAATTGCACCGCATGTTGGCGGCGATGATGTGGGGCTTTTGCTTGTACGTGTTTGACGTATTTGTTGTACATAACGCTATGCTGTGAGAACCACGATTTCCCCCTCCTTACCATCAAGATCTTTTTTCTTAACGGTAAATTTGTCCATTGGCTCTACTTTGTCTACACCCGCTTCCTTCAAGAACGACTTAAGCGCTGCTGCTTCGTAGTGCATGGGGATGATTACCTTTGGTTCTAGCTGTACAGCGAGCTTGTACGCATCGGCATAGTCGAGAACACCTTCCCCGCCGATTGGAAGGAAAAGAATGTCTATATTGTCGAGCTCCTGCTTTGCCGCCTGGGGCATCTCTGTCGTGCCAAGTGCGCCAAGGAAGCAGAGGTTCATGCCCTCAAACGCAATTCCATAAATAGTATTGATGTGTTTTCCACCTCCATAGGTAGACTCAGATCCAAACCCGCGAACTGCGATTTCTTTTACTTCATATTCGCCAGGGCCAGAGACAACGAAAGGCTCGCGTTCACCAAAAGCAGCATTTTCAACACCGTTAAAGTCTTCGTGGTTCTGGCTTACGAGAACGATGTCTGAACCAAATCGTACGCTTTTTTGTTTTGAATCTTTAGAAGGAAGGTTAAACGCGAGGGTAAGCTCTCCCTGCGAAATCTTGAAGCACTGGCCTCCCATATAGTTGATAACCATACCTTCATTTTATCATAATTTGGCTTAAAAAGACACCTAATTGACGCCTAAAATTTGGCACGGTATAGTGTCAGTCCTTAGATCTTTCTGGAGCAACGACCACATGAGCAGCACTCCTCCCGCGCGTCCTCAGCAGCAGGAACGCGAACGCACGAACGACCGTGAACGCCAGCAGCGCGAACACGGCTGATCTCGCCAGCGGCCGGGGAGTCACGCACCCATGCCAAACGGCCGCTACGGGCCCCTCCTGACTTTGTCGGGAGGGGCCTTTTTCTTTTCTAGATCTAGATATTCACTTCTGCCCCTTGCATGAATTCTACACATTGGTAGAGTTTAGGAGTTCGCGGCATTCCGCCGACGGAACAGAAGGAGGCTCTTATGAAGCACTTCAGTCAGTCCTTTCCGATGCAGAAGAAGCACCTCGGCGCCAACAGCCTCGCCACCGGCAGCTCCCACGGCCTCAGCGCGACCGGCGTGAAGCTCGATCCGACCATGGCGAACATGACCGACCAGGCCGCCGCCGCCGGCCGTCTCGACGTCGACAAGGGCTGAACTGCAGCCGTACCTCTTCAATCCTGGGCTTCCCCAGGGCCAACCCGGGCCTCACAGAAATGTGAGGCCCATTCTTTTTTCTATAACGTTGCAAAATAGCCTTATATCCTATATATTCGAGCTAATAGAAAGCCCAGCTTTTTATTAGCGAGGGTGGAATTAACCTTTCGGATCGGCCCGGAAACCTCCATCTGACAATTACATAATTATATGAATGAAGTAGAAGAGGGTTCTATCCCTACGTCCGTAATGGCCATGTTCGCAGAACAGGCCCAAATGCCACCTAAGGAAGGTGACATTATTGAAGGTACAGTGTTGGCGCTCGACCGCGCAAAGCTCTATATCGACCTCCCACCGTTTGGTACTGGTGTTATCTTCGGCCGCGAATACATGAACGCGCGCGAAGTTATCAAGCGCATTAACGTTGGCGACATCATCGCTGCAAAGGTTATCGCAACTGACAGCAAGGATGGCTACATCGAGCTTTCTCTTAAGGAAGCACGCCAGGCTATCATCTGGGCAGAAGCAGAAGATGCAGTTCGCAACAAAACTCAGTTCGACCTCGTTATTAAAGAAGCAAACAAGGGCGGTCTCATCTTGGAATGGCAAGGTATCGCAGGCTTCCTCCCTGCCTCACAGCTTAAGGCTGAGCACTATCCTCGCGTTGCAGATGGCAACAAGGATGAAATTTTGAACGAACTCCGCAAACTTGTTGGACAGAAGCTTCCTGTTTCCCTTATCTCTGCAATTCCAAAAGAAGGTAAATTGATCTTCTCTGAAAAGGGTGCTGACGATAAAGAGAAGAAAGAAATCGTAGAACGCTATGTCGTTGGCGATGTTATTGAAGGCGAAGTCACAGGTATGGTTGACTTCGGTGTCTTCGTGAAGCTTGAAGAAGGCTTGGAAGGCCTCGTACACATCTCTGAGATCGACTGGGGCCTCGTAGACGACCCTCGCCACTTCTTTAAAGTGGGAGATAAGGTTGGCGTTAAGATAATCGACATCAAAGAAGGTAAAGTATCTCTCTCTGTGAAGCAGCTTAAGGCAAACCCATGGATGGAAGCTTCAGGTAAATACAACAAAGGAGACAAAGTTGAAGGCGTCGTTATCAAATTCAACAAACATGGTGCACTCGCATCTATTGAAGAAGGTATCGCAGGCCTCGTGCACGTGTCTGAGTTCGGCACTGAAGACAAGCTCCGCAGCTCGCTTGAACTTGGTAAGCGTTACCCATTCACCATTTCCCTCTTCGATCCGAAGGAAATGCGCATGGCGCTCTCATTTGGCACAGGCGAAAAGAAATAGATCAGTTCTACATAACAAAAACCCCGCACAATGCGGGGTTTTTGTTTTATTGTTTTGAATGGATTTCCATCGTTGCCTTGTCGCGACCTTCGGTTACCAAAAGCTCAAGAGCATCGCGAACAAGTTTTTTTGCCTTCTTTAATTTGTCTTGCTCTGTTGCTTTAAATTTTCCAAGCACAAAATCTACGACATCTTTCTCGCCTGTTGGTTTTTTAAGTTTGCCTGATGGAGTTGCAGGCGAGATGCCGATGCGGATACGCACAAAGTCTTTTGTCTTAATTGCTTTGTGGATGGAATTAATGCCATTGTGTCCACCCGATGATGAACCAAAGGATAGTTTTACTTTCCCAAGCGGAAGATCGAGCTCATCCTGCAGCACAACAAGCTGCTCTGCTTGTTTTTTGGATGTCACAAGCTTCTTAAACGCCGCGCCGGAGTTATTCATATATGTGTCAGGCAGAAGGATAGTAACTTTCTTACCAAATAGTTTGCCCTTCTCCCCTTCTTTCTTATCAATAGCCATCAAAAAATCACGTCCGATATTGTGGCGCGTGCCATCGTACTCTTTTCCTGGGTTTCCAAGACCTGCAATAATCCAACTCATGTAGCGGAATTGTAGCAGAAACTTGCATGTTCTAAAAAGAGGACTACAATGTCTCCATGCAAGAGGAGAAACGTGAGAATTTTTTCACCGAACTCCTGAAATTTGGAATACTCGCGCTCGTTATTGTCGTACCTATACGACTTTTTATTGCGCAACCCTTCATTGTGTCGGGAGTTTCAATGGTTCCTACCTTTGAAGACGCTCAATATCTCATCATTGATGAGTTTACGTACCATTTTGAGAAGCCTAGCCGTGGCGACGTCATCGTATTCCGCTACCCAAAAGATCCTACGCAGTTTTTTATCAAGCGCATCATCGGCCTACCCGGTGACCAAGTTCATATTTCCTCCGCAGGCATTTCAGTAACAAAGGAGGACGGTACAGTACTAGACCTCGACGAGTCATATGTGGTTAACCAAGGCAACGGCAACGAACAAACCTATACTGTTCCAGAAAATAGCTACTTCGTACTAGGAGACAACCGACCTGAAAGTTCCGACAGTCGCGCATGGGGGTTTGTACCCCGCGAAAATATCGTGGGCCGCGCAT
The DNA here is from genome assembly GCA_001773575.1 of Candidatus Adlerbacteria bacterium RIFOXYC1_FULL_48_26. Lineage (GTDB taxonomy): Bacteria > Patescibacteriota > Minisyncoccia > Phycocordibacterales > SBAW01 > GWA1-54-10. Next base: position 26,468 of record MEXB01000009.1, read on the forward strand.
TTGTAAGACTGCTTCCCGTCCAAACTGCTGCTCTGTTCCCTGGGTTTGCCACAGAGCCGCAGTGATTATTTAAATAAAGAGAAACGACGAATATATGAGCGCACCGCAACGACTTTCCCCAGCCTCGTTCATTAAACACGCCGCAGATGTTTCAAACTTTTACGGATTCAAACCGATGAAGGAGGTTGAGCGTGGCGTACCGCGCGCATTGCGTGTAAAAGGCCCGCACTCGTTCACCACAACAACAGCCCTATCCTCTTCGTACTTTGCACAAAAGCCTACACAACCAGTACTTAGTTTTTACGCATCTCACACACCTTCACACTTACCTGGTCTCTATGTACCAAAAGAAACCGGAGAGTTTGGTTTGCAGGTAGTTGGCGCAGACGACAGCCTCGGTGAAATAGTTGTACTCAAAACATTGTTCGCAATTTTAAATGAGTGGGGCGCAAATGTTGGGAAACTTCGCATCAACACACTTGGGGACCGCGACTCAAAACTCCGCTTTGAACGCGAGCTCTCAGCGTTTGCACGTAAGCGCGCAAATGAGATGAGCGAATGCTGCCGTGCCGGGAGCGCTCAGAACGCATTGGCACTTTATAGATGCACTAACAATTCATGTCGCGACCTTGTACGTGAAGGTCCTCGCACGATGAACTTCCTTTCGGAAAAAAGCCGTGTTCACTTTAAAGATGTACTCGAGCATATCGAGCGCCTCGGATTCCCCTATGAACTTGACGACCTTCTTGTCGGAGACGACCGTGACCCACGCCTGGTATTTGAACTTGATCTGGAGACCCCTGACGCAACAGTGCTTTCCGTTGTTGGTGGCCGCCACGACGACTACGTACGCAAGGTGACAGGTAAAAAAGAAGGAAGCTTGGTATCAGCAAGTATATTCTTCCGCAATAACGGCATTGCTCGAGCCCACTTCGCCCCAACCCCAACAGCTAAAATACCGAAGGTCTACTTTGTACAGCTCGGACTCCGCGCAAAGCTTGAAGGTCTAGCCGTAGTAGACATGCTCCGCGATGCAGGAATGCCTGTATCCCAGTCATTTGATGCAAAAAGCCTGACACCACAACTTGAGTCCGCAAAGGCACAGGGCGTCTCCCACCTACTTATCATGGGTCAGCGTGAGGCCCTCGACCGCACCGTCATCGTCCGTTCTGCCACCAATTCCTCTCAGCAAATCGTCCAACTTGCGGCCCTACCCCGATTTTTGAAGGGAATTAAGTAGCAACTTGCGTAAAAGTGCCTTGCTGTGGTATTGTTTCTCGGCATATGGCAACAAACGCAGAGGTACAAAAGAATGATAACGAGACGCCGATAAACCTTATCCGACGCTTTTCTAAGCGCGTACAGGGTGCCGGTGTTATTTCTGAGCTCCGTGGCCGTCGTTACCACTCACGCGTTAAATCACGTGAAGTACGCCGCGCACAGACCCTCAAGGTCATCAAGCGCCGCGAAAACGTCAAAGAACTCATCAAGCTTGGCAAAATGCCTGAGCGCCCTGTCCGTGGACGCCGCCGCTAAACGTTTGCGAATCTCCTATAAAAAAATAAAAGACGAAGTGTTAGGCAAGGAATACGACTTATCCCTTGCCTTTTTGTCTGCCTCAGAAATGCGCGACGTAACGATCCGCACAAAAAACAAAGACAAGGTTTCTAATGTTCTCTCCTTCCCACTCTCAAAAACTTCCGGCGAGATACTTATTTGCAGAAAGGCAGCGGCGCCCTTCAGCGTCGGCTATTTGTTTATCCACGGCCTCTTTCATTTAAAAGGCTTCAAACATGGTGTTAGAATGGAAACTCAAGAGCGCAGAATTTTGAAACAATTCAAGCTCAGAATGCATGAGCAAAATAGTCACAGGAATTGATGTTGGCACGTACCATGTAAAAGTGGTTATTGCAGAGAGCGCGGATGACCCACGCCAGCCTCCACGTATTCTAGGTACGGGATATGCAGAAAGCCGTGGCGTGAAAAATGGCTATATCATCTCTCAGGCAGAAACTACTCGTTCCATTGCAGCCGCCGTTGCGCAAGCCTCTAAGGCCGCTCATACAAAAGTTAAGCGCGCATACGTTAGCATTAGCGGTATTGGCGTAGACGAAGCATTTTCACGCGGAGAAACGGTTGTTGAACGTGGCGACTCCGAGATTACTGAACGCGACATTCCTCGCGCTATTGCAGCAAGTGAAAAATCTCTGGCACCTGCTGCGATTGTAAATAGAAAAATAATTCACACCATCCCTCTTCGCTTCTCTGTTGATGGCGTCAAAGTGATGGGCCGCTCTCCTGTTGGAATGAAGGGCATGCGTATTGCCGTTGAGTCTCTTTTTATCACCTGCCTCGACAGACATGTCAGCGACCTAGTCTCCGCCGTAGAAGAGGCTGGGGTTGAAGTGGAGGACGTTGTAGCTGGACCTCTTGCCGCAAGCTTCGTCGCTCTTACCAAAATGCAGAAGCGTGTTGGGTGCATACTTGCAAACATCGGCGCTGAGACGTTTTCAATAATAGTATTTGAAGACAACACACCGATATCTATAAAAGTGTTCCCCGTTGGAGCAGCAAACATCACCAACGAGCTCGCGCTTGGTCTCCGCATTGCTCCAGAGGATGCAGAGCAACTCAAACAAGGCGCAGTACTCGGTGCTCCATTTCCAAAAAAGAAAATAGATGACATCATCGCAAAAAAAGTTTTAGAGATGCTTAAACTCGCTGAAGCACATTTGAAAAAAATAGGTAAAGACGAATTGCTTCCTGCAGGAATTGTTCTAACAGGCGGAGGTTCGCTTATTCAAGGCGTTGCAGACCTGGCAAAAACAGCACTACGCCTCCCTGCCCGCACCGCATCTCTTGCAGAAGGCGCGGCAACTAAAATGCAACTTAAGGATGGTTCTTGGGCTGTAGCCTATGGCCTCACCCTTTGGGGCCTCACATCAGGCGGAGATTTAGAAGTACGCGACGATAGCACGTTCGGAGATATTGTCCGCAGCCTCTGGCGTTGGTTCAAAAAGTTCCTTCCTTAGACTCAAAACAAAAGAGTGTTTTGTCAAAGTTTGCATCCATACCAGAAGTGGTATACTTCGCGCACGCATTATTTAATGAAAAAGCAACACCCTATGGCACAAGTACAACCAGACATTGAAGCGTTCGCACGGATCCGAGTCGTCGGTGTAGGGGGTTCGGGCAAAAACGCTGTCAATCACATGGTTGAAAGCAAAGTCCGCGGGGTAGATTTCATCTCCATCAATACCGATGCACAAGATTTGCATCACTCTCTCGCAAAAAAGAAAATTCACATTGGTAAAAACCTTACACGCGGTCTTGGTGCCGGAATGAATCCAGAAATCGGCAAGCGCGCAGCAGAAGAGACAAAAGAAGAAGTTCAACAGTCGCTTAAAGGTTCTGACATGGTGTTTATCGCAGGAGGAATGGGTGGCGGCACTGGTACAGGCGTCGCTCCAGTCGTTGCAAAAACTGCAAAAGAACTCGGCGCACTTACTGTCGCTGTTGTTACAAAACCGTTTGCATTCGAAGGCCAGCAGCGCATGCGTTTGGCAGAACAAGGCTTGGAAGAACTTCGCCGCGAAGTTGACGCCCTTATCGTTATTCCAAACGACCGCATCCTCGCAACTGTTGCAAAGGACACCACTCTCAAAGCAGCGTTTGCTGCGTGCGACGATGTGCTTAAACAAGCTGTAGAAGGAATTTCTGACCTCATCACCCACCCAGGTATCATCAACGTCGACTTCGCCGACGTACGAGCAGTTATGGAAAACTCAGGCTCAGCTCTTATGGGTATCGGCATTGCGTCAGGTGAAAACCGCGCTGCAGTTGCTGCAAAGGCTGCTGTTTCATCTCCCCTTCTTGAAATCTCAATCAACGGCGCAAAGGGCGTGCTCTTTGCAATCGCAGGTCAGGACGACCTCGGTATGATCGAAGTACACGAAGCAGCAAAGATCATTACTGAATCTGTAGATCCAAATGCAAAGATTATCTTCGGCGCAATCAAAGACGAAAAACTTAAGAAAGGCGAAGTTCGCGTAACTGTTATCGCAACAGGCTTCCCAGCAGCAGGTATCGCACCACGCGGCACACCACTCTTTACATTCAGCGGCCGCGAAACAAAAGAAGTTGATGTTCCACCAATTGGCAAAATCTTCAACACTCCAGCTCCTGCTCCAAAAGAAGTAGAAAAAGAGGAACCTAAGAAACCTGTTGTTGAGGCTCCAGTAGAGCCCAAACTTAAGAAAGAAGATGACGAAGAGGATGAATGGGGTGCTGTACCTTCCTTCCTACGCCGTCCTAAGATAAAATAAGTCGATGTACGACTTAGCGATAATTGGTGGTGGCCCAGCAGGTGTCGCCGCGGGAGTCTATGCTGCCCGCAAACAACTGAAGACTGTATTTATTGCAGAAAGCATCGGCGGACAGAGCATTGACTCTGCTGAGATTCAAAACTGGATCGGCACTCCTGCAATTTCTGGCATGGACCTTGCAAAAAGTTTGGAAGCGCATCTTAAAGCATATGCGGGAGAATTCGTAGATCTCAAACTAGGGATTCGTGGGGACAGGGTAGAAAAAATTGCAGGCGGTTTTTCTATAACAACTTCAAAAGGTCCTATCGAGGCAAAAGCGGTACTTATCTCAACCGGCGGTTCGCGCCGCAAGCTCACCGTGCCTGGCGCTGCAGAGTTTGAAAACAAGGGGCTTACCTACTGCGCATCATGTGACGGCCCTCTCTTTGCTGGCCAAGATGTAATAGTCGTCGGTGCCGGCAACGCAGGTTTTGAAAGTGCTGCTCAACTGCTTGCCTACTGCAAATCCGTCACGCTCCTAAACCGCAGCGCAGAATTTACTAAAGCAGACGCTTCAACGGTGCAGGCGGTAATGGCGCATGCAAATTTTAAAGCGCTTTCAAGCACAGAACCTATAGAAATAAAAGGCGGCCCTTTTGTAAAAAGCATGGTTGTAAAGAATTCAGAAACTGGAGAGACAACAGAACTTGCAGCAACAGGTATTTTTGTTGAAATCGGCATGATCTCAGCAACAGGACTTGTAGAGGGCCTTGTAGATATGGACGAGCACAAACACATTAAAGTTGATCCGAGAAATCAGCGCTCGTCAGTAGATGGAATTTGGTCTGCAGGCGACTGCACAGATGGCCTCTACCACCAAAACAACATTGCTGCAGGCGATGCTGTAAAAGCACTCGAGGATATCTACTACTGGGTCAAAGCGCAGTAATTTTTGCGTTTTTGACAAAAAAACGATATATTGGCGCAGTGCTTTAGGTTCGTATGGCCCTATCGTCTAACGGTTAGGACGCCGGCTTTTCAAGCCGTTAATCGGGGTTCGATTCCCCGTAGGGTCACAAGGACAGAATTAAGGAGAGGTGGCTGAGTGGTCGAAGGCACCGGTTTCGAAAACCGGCATCTGGGAAACTGGATCGAGGGTTCAAATCCCTCCCTCTCCGCACACACGTAATGTAGTGGTAAGCTAACTATATGTTAGGACTGCATCATCTGCACCAGCGCAGAAAAAGAATCGCAGAACAACCGCGCACGGTTCACGTAATACTAAGTAAGGCAAAAATAGATTTGCTCATATACATTGCGGCTTTTGTCGGACCGTTGGCACTGTTGCCGCAGGTGATTAATGTATACGCGACCCGCGACACCTCCGGTCTCTTTTTGCCTACATGGTGCATGTTTGGGGTATTGAATTTTCTGTGGATCCTCTACGGTCGTGTGCATAAAGAAAAACCTATTGTCATAACAAACACAGCGCTCATGGTACTTAACTTTTCTGTAGCCGCTGGCATTGTGCTTTTTAGTTAACACATATGAAGAAAAATCCTCACAGCCTTCCACGGAAAGCATATTTTACTACTCGGTCATTTTTGCGGTATTGGTACAGTCCTAAGGAAGTCCCAGCCCCTCGCCCAACACAAGGTCTCAAAATTGCTTTTATCCATAGCGATAAAAAAATTGCGACCGGTGCACATCATATAAACGAACTGATGAGTAAGGCCTTGGTAGAACGTGGGGCCCGTGTAAAAAGCTTCTACCCACGCCGACAGCTAACCGACACGCCTGTGCATCTCAAAGGCATTGCAAACATTTTATTCTTCCATTCGCTGCTCGAACACAAGGAAGAAATATTAAAGAATCACATTATTCAAGGCACGACATATACACCCCTACCCTTCCTGTCATTTGATGTGCCAGTCGTGTGCCACTTTGGTTCAACAATACGAGGATACCTTGATGCGGTGCCGCCCACGAAACAGCTGCCAAAAGAGGAGCTAGCTGTCTTCAAAGAACTAGCAAAGCTCAACATAATACCTGAACTCGACCTCAACACCTTTCGCCCAATGGAGGATGTTGCAGACATAGAAGCCATCGCGGCGGCACGGGCATCCGCTTGCATCGCCACCTCCCAGCGAGTGCGAGACGAGCTTATGGCCATGGAAGTACCTGCTGAACAGATTACAGTGATACATAATGCAATCGAGGATTATTGGTTTTCGACAACCAAACCGGAAAAGCCAGCAGCGCCACATCTAATATTTTTAGGGCGTCTTGGTAACGATGTATTCACCCTAAAGCTGAAAGGTTTCTCCCGTTTAGTTAATTTTTACCGTGCATTTCCAGACATACCAAAAACCACGGTCTGCATGACCGCGAACCGCGAACTCAAGGAGTGGCTGCGCGTAACATTCCCCAAGCACTACATGTATACAAACCTCCGCAAAGACCTCATCCCAGGAGCGTTGGCTCCGCTTTATGGAAGCATCATGTTTTTGTCGTCACGGTATGAAGGATTTTCGCTTAGCCTTATTGAGGGAATGTCTCAAGGATTGGTTCCTATCGCGTACCCGGTAGGAGTAGTTCCTGAAGTCATTAAAGACGGAGAGAATGGGTATATCGTCTTTTCGCAAGAAGAGGCAATCGCTCGAACAAAAGAACTCCTCGCCGACGAGCAAAAACGTCTGAAGATGGCCCAAGCAGCACAAGTCGCAGCGCAAAACTTTCGAAGCAAGAACATTGCTGTGCAATTGCTGACACTGTACCACTCACTCCGAGAAAAGAACTCGAAAAGACAGAGGACCCTTCAGGCCTAAAAAGGAAATAGGCCCGAAGGCCTATTCTGCGGGTGTTTGGCGTGAGGTTTCTTGGACTGGCCATAAAAGTTCAGTCCAGAAGAACACGCCGATACATGTGACGATCAAAAAAGGATTACCCGTCTTACATGCCTGCGCCAGGATCTCCTGACGATTTTTGGTGAAACGATCTTGCTTCTGTTGTGCAACCATACGTCACCTCCACCTTCCCCTCTAAGTATACTCCTGACAAAAAGGGCTTTTTTTGGTATTGTCGGTTTACGCGCGGTTAGCTCAGTTGGTAGAGCATCCCCTTGACGTGGGGAGGGTCACAGGTTCGAGTCCTGTATCGCGCACCAATGAAAATTCTAGCTATAGAAACGTCCTGCGACGAAACGGGTGCGGCGCTTGTTGAGGGCCAAAAAACTGAAACCGGTTTTATATTCAAGCAGCTTGGTAATGCAGCTCTCAACTCCCAAGCAAAATTGCATGCAGAGTATGGTGGCGTATACCCCAACCTCGCCAGACGCGAGCACGAGAAAAACCTTCCTATTATCTTGGAGCAGGCGCTTCAGCAAACAGAGGGTTCAGAGATTGATGCGATTGCAGTAACCCAGGGCCCAGGTCTTGAACCTGCGCTTTGGGCTGGCATTATGTTTGCAGAAGCGCTCGCGAAAGAGAAAAATCTACCGCTCATTCCAACAAATCACATGGAGGGACACTTGGTCTCCTCTCTTGTTCAAGATGGGAAAATGGAAAACGTTCAGCTTCCTGTGCTTGGGCTTTTGATTTCCGGCGGACACACAGAATATGTGTTGATGAAGAACTGGTTTGAGTATGAAGTCATAGGAGAAACGCAGGATGACGCCGTTGGAGAAGCGTTTGATAAAGTAGCACGCATGCTTGGACTTCCCTACCCTGGCGGCCCGGAGATTTCAAAACTTGCGGAGCACGCACGCAGTGGAGGAGAAAACTCTTCTGTGAAGCTGCCTCGCCCCATGATCCACGACAAAAACTTGAATGTTTCTTTCTCAGGACTCAAGACTGCCGTGCTGTACATGCTACGCGATGCAGGCGGGATACATACACTAAGCGCAGGCCAAGTGGCGGCAATTGCATTGGAATTTGAAAATGCTGTTGGCGACATCTTTATCTCAAAGACTCGTAGAGCGCTTGAAGAAACTGACGCAAAAACATTTGTTATAGGAGGCGGTGTTGCTGCAAACAAATACTTGCGCGCACGTCTGGTGAAATTTTTGGAGGATGAGTTCCCTAATGTAGAGATGCGTCTGCCAGAACTCTCCATAACTGGCGACAACGCTGTGATGATAGCGGAAGCCGCTCTTGCTCGTGCGCTCTCTGGTATAGATGATGTCGCTAAAGAGCCTGTCCGAGCCTACAGCAACAGGTTCTCGATTTTACCGCCTAAATAAACTACAATTGGCACATGCCAGAAAAGGTTCCGGAAAAGTTTAATACGCCCTACCAACCGCAAGATACCGAAACCGCCATATATAAAAAGTGGGAGGAAAGCGGCTTTTTCAACCCAGACAACTTGCCAGGTGAACGCACCGAACCTTTCACCATCATCATGCCGCCACCTAACGCGAACGGCTCACTCCATGCCGGCCACGCGCTCTTTGTAACCCTCCAGGACATCATGGTTCGCTTTGCCCGCATGCAAGGTAAAAAAACACTTTGGTTGCCAGGCGCAGACCATGCAGGATTTGAAACTCAAGTAGTGTATGAAAAGAAGCTCGAGAAAGAAGGTCGTTCGCGTTTTGATATGCAACCTCAAGATCTCTACAAAGAGATTTTGGACTTCACTCTCTCTAACAAGTCATTTATGGAAGGCCAGATTCGTCAACTCGGCGCATCATGCGACTGGTCACGCGAAACATTTACGCTTGATGAAAAGGTTATAAAAACCGTCTATAGCACTTTCAATAAGTTGAATGACGATGGCCTTCTCTACCGAGGTTCGCGCATTGTGAACTGGTGCCCTAAACACCAGACATCTCTTTCAAATTTGGAAACCGAACGCGAGACCCGTACGGATAATTTCTACTATCTAAAATACGGACCGTTTGTTATCGCAACAGCGCGCCCTGAAACAAAGTTTGGCGACAAATATGTTGTCATGCACCCAGATGACGCACGCTACGCACAATATAAACAAGGAGACCAGTTTGATCTTGAATGGATCAACGGCCCTATTACAGCGACTGTGATCAAAGACGAGGCTATTGATATGGAGCTTGGTACTGGAGTAATGACCATTACCCCATGGCACGACCAAGCAGACTTTGATATTGCCTCTCGCCACAGACTCCCCTTTGAGCAAATTATCGACTGGCGCGGCAAACTTCTCCCAATTGCAGGAGAATTTGCAGGAATGAATATAAAAGAAGCTCGCACAAAGATCGTCGAGAAACTTCAAACAAAAGGTTTGGTTGAAAAGGTGGATGAAAAATATACTCACGAAGTTCCAGTCTGTTACAAATGCAACCGAGAAATCGAACCTCAGGTGCGCCCTCAGTGGTTCGTAAAGATGAAACCGCTCGCAGAGCGTGCCATTGCCGCTGTTAAGAATAAAGAAGTTCATGTCGTAACAGAAAGCCATGAACGCGTACTACTACACTGGTTAGAGAATATCCAAGATTGGAATATCTCCCGCCAAATTATTTGGGGTATCCCAATCCCAGCATGGAGTAAGGGCGACGAATGGAAAATTCAGGAAGAAACTCCGGGCGAAGGTTGGGAGCGCGACCCTGACACATTCGACACTTGGTTCTCATCCGGACAATGGCCATTCGCAACGCTTGGGTACCCAGACAACTCTGATTTCAAAACATTTTACCCAACCAGTGTTATGGAGACTGGTGCTGACATCATTTTCTTCTGGGTTGCCCGCATGCTCATGCTTGGACTCTACTGCACGGGAGAAGTTCCCTTTAAAGAGATATATCTTCACGGCCTTGTTCGTGACGCGAAAGGTATGAAGATGAGTAAGAGCAAAGGTAATGTTATTTCCCCTCTTGAGATCTCAAATGAATATGGAACCGATGCATTACGCATGGGTCTTGTGGTAGGTAACACGCCAGGAACAGACTTAAACCTCGACCCTCACAAGATTGGCGCGTACAAAAAATTTGCCAATAAACTCTGGAACGTTACTCGCTTTGTGCTTTCTCAAGAAAATACTGGTGAAGTAAAACAAGACTTGAAAGAAGAGTTTGAAGCAATGGCAGCGGATGTTACGAAGGACATGGAGGAGTATCGCATCTACATGGCAGCAGAAAAACTCTATCACTATGTATGGGACCGCTTTGCAGCTGAGATTTTGGAGGAAAGTAAAGGCAAGCCAGAGTATGGCGCAACGCTTTACTATATTTTGACGAACGTACTTAAACTTCTTCATCCTTTTATGCCATTTATTACAGAAGAAATTTGGCAAAGTGTATCAGAGAAGGACTCACTGTTGATGGTCGAGGCTTGGCCAACAAAGTAGGCGTTATACTAACTGAATGAGTCCAGCAGTTCTTTTGACTGCATTTTTAGGCGGTGTACTACCAGCGTTTATCTGGCTGTTTTTTTGGTTACTTGAAGACAGAGCCCATCCGGAACCTAAGCGATATATTTTCTACTCCTTTCTCGCCGGTATGGGTGCCGTTCTCCTAGCGCTTCCGCTTGAACGTTTTGCTGCGGGCTATTTCTCCATGAACAACTTCACCCTCTTTCTCTCGTGGGCAACGATAGAAGAGCTTCTTAAGTTCGGTGCAGCGTACTTTGTAGCACTACGCTTTGCTGTATATGACGAACCGCTCGATGCAGTTATCTATATGGTTACAGCAGCGCTTGGTTTTTCAGCTCTAGAAAACGCACTCTTCCTCTGGAGCCCTCTCCAACAAGGAGATGTGTTGCGCGCATTGGTCACTGAAGATTTGCGCTTCATGGGCGCAACACTCCTCCACACGCTTGCGTCAGTTACCGTCGGCATTTCACTCGCACTTTCGTTCTATATGCGCGCCGCAATACGAAAACAATACGTCATCGTAGGAGTTGTCCTTGCAATATTGTTGCATACCACTTTTAATTTTTTTATACTGAAGTCAGGAAACTCAGCAACATTTTGGATCTTCCTGTGCATTTGGATCGGCATTGTTGCGGCGTTGCTTATGACTGAACGAATTAAACAGCCGATTAAAGAATATTGTTAAACCCTCATGGCAAAAGAAAAACGATCACTATTTGAATGGCTTACTGGCGGCACCGCTGCTGATAACGATTATTCTTTTGAAGACTTAGAAAGTGGTGGCTCGAGCTACGCTTCTAAAACTCCCGCTAAAGAAAAACATCTCAACATTGCTATAGAAGACACTACTGTTGCAGAAGAACCAGATGGAGAGCTTGCTGTAGACGTCTACCAGACACCTACGCACATCATCATCAAGGCTATGATTGCCGGCGTACGCCCTGAAGATCTCGATGTTTCAATAACACGCGACATGGTTACCCTACGCGGTAAGCGCGAACGCCACACAGAAGGCACTGCAGGAGATTTCTTCTTCCAGGAACTCTACTGGGGTTCATTTTCTCGCACCATCATTCTTCCTCAAGAAGTTGAAATAGAAGAAGCAGAAGCAACTGAGAAGCACGGGCTTCTTAGCATCAAGCTTCCGAAACTCGACAAAGGCCGCCAAGCTAAGTTGAAGATTAAGTCTAACTAGACTACATAAAAAGTCCCCGTTTCAGGGAGATATACCTCGCCCTTCCACGGGAACTTTTTATTTTGTCTTACGCTGCTGTGCCTGGGGCCAGGATCGAACTGGCGACCCCTTCCTCTTCAGGGAAATGCTCTACCAACTGAGCTACCCAGGCGGTACAAAGAGATACTACCAAAATTAAGGCTGATTTCCAAACTGCTTTAGGAACTCCGCAAACTGGGCCCCGTAGCTTTCAGCCTGCTGACCGCTCATACCTATTTGGTTATATATCTCTGTAGCTTTCTCAACGTATGGCTGTAGGTAGTAATAGTACGCCGCACCTGAAACTGCAATTATGATGATCCACCATACTATCGAGAAAAATCTCCCCCATCGTGCAGACGAGCGTATACCGCGCAATATGCGATTGTTTTCTTCTGTAAGCGCCAGCGTTTTCTTTACCAAATCGCGCGTCTCTTCGTCATTTATATCGACAGACATACTGAAATAATACCACGCTGCACATAGTAAGGACGTGATAAGATTTACATAAAGATGCGACTACACGCTCACAACAAACGCGGCTTTACACTTATAGAACTCTTGGTTGTTATCGCCATCATTGGTATTTTGGCATCAATCGTCCTCACATCACTTGAAAGTGCTCGTGCGAAGGCGCGGGACTCGCGTCGCCTAACTGAATTAAAAGAGGTGGAAAAGGCCGTTGCCCTTTACGAACTCGAAAACGGAGCATATCCATCTACGAGTAATGCTTGGTGGGGAACGTGCTCAAGCTACGGAAGCCACCCGACTTCTGGCTCCACAGGATGGGTGCCAAATCTTGCACCAACATACATATCCGTATTACCCGCCGACCCTAAGCCAGTTGGAAACAACGGCTGTTATCTTTATAGGTCCAACGGCACCAACTACATGCTTCTCGCGTATCTCACTGTTGAAACGTATCCGACCGTGACTACAAATCCGATACCGCGTCCGAGCACAGACGGATCGGCAACAACCTGCGGAGGCGATCCCGGCTACCAATTCACGTTTGCAAAATACACACCAGGAGGGATGTGCTGGTAGAAGTTTCTATATTATCTAGTGCCCTCGGTAGGAATCGAACCTACATCTACTCCTTAGGACGGAGCTGTTCTATCCATTGAACTACAAGGGCCAATGCAAAACCGACCACGAGGGTCGGTTTTGAGTATGCGACAGATTCAGAGATTTTGCTACGCCTCAATACCGAGCTTACCGGCTACTTTTTCACGGTCAAAACCAACCATAAGATCTTCTCCGATCTTGATAACCGGTACGCCGAGCTGGCCTGTAAGGTTGATCATTTCTTCGCGCTTTTCAGCGTCGGTTGAAACATCGTATGCGGTATATTCAACATTCTTTTCAGCGAAGAATTCCTTTGCGAGCTTGCAGAAGTGGCATGTAGGGGTCGTGTAGATAGTTACAGGCTTCATACAGTTTTGATTATCGTTATATGGCTAATTATATCACTAAAACCCTAGATTTTCTTTGACTAAAAGTATCGTTATGCTGCGCCCTGTATAGGTTGGTTCTGCGTGGAATATAAACTCTTTATTGAGCGCAGTGCCACCCATACCAACTGACTTCATGCGCTCATCCTCAAGCGGCACGACGTGCTCACGGAGACGTGCGCGCGCATCCTCGAGAGTTGGAACAATCTTATTCGTGCCTACAATAAAGATAACGTTTGGAGAGCTGAATACAATGTGTGGAAGCTGGCTGCCTGAGTTAGATGCAATAACTAACTCACCTGTCTCTGCCATCGCATGCACGCTGCCGAGATAGAAATCGGACAAAAGCGCTTGGCGTCTTAACTCGTTTTGTTTTACTGGGTCTTTTTCATTAACAATACCTTCGTGCACATTGTTCCAGCCATGTTGCCCACCCTTTAAATAGTCTATGTACCCTATCTGCTGGAGCGTTGTAGAAGCACCGTTCATCACTGACGCTCCTGCGGGTACAAGTTCTTTAATTTTTGCAAACGCCTCTTCTTTAGTGCTGACAATAATGGGTTTAAAGTTGCGCGCCTCAAGAGCTGCCACTGTACTTGTAAGTGCTTCTTCAGAAGCTAGTGTGTTGTAATCCATGCATCTAGTATAATCCTGTACTTTACTTTGTAAAGTATTTACAAATTGCTATACTGTGGGCATGTCATCTTCAGACCCCTGCCCGGTACAGAAAACGGCTGTTCTCCTCTCAGATACATGGACCATGCTTATTATTCGTGACCTGCTTGAAGGAGAGCAGCGTTTCTGCGACCTTGAGCGCTCGCTCGAGGGTATTTCCACCCGCACGCTGACAAACAAATTAAAGAAACTAGAAGAAGACAAGCTTATACGCAAAACAGAGAGCGGGTGCTATGAAGCCACAGATAAAGGCAAAGGTCTGCGCACTGTCGAAACTGCTATGCGCCGATATGGAGAGAAGTATCTTTAAATGCTAAAATCCGCTTGCAAAGCGAGTGTAGTTTAGTGGCAGAACTGGTGCTTCCCAAGCATCGGGCGGGAGTTCGATTCTCCCCACTCGCACATTTACCAAGAAAAGAGTGTGTGGAATAGCGCCTTAAGCCAGCCTTTTTGTGCTGTGTTTCCAGAAGCCGTTGTTGAAGCCTGGGCCACTATCTGGACAACCCCCTCTCCAGGCTTAACAACGCCATAATGTTCGCGTAAAAGGGCTTCCTGGCCCCTTGGGGAGGAAAGCTGCCCCACTGAGGCGGAGATGGTCTTTTTTTGAGCCTCTAGGGTTGCTAGGCGAGCCTCAGCATCCTGCTGGCCTGCAGTGGCTGTATTGAGGCGTCCGTACATATCCCAGGCAGCCCGCACCATGACAACAGTAAAGGCTAGTAACAGAAGAGCTCCTGCAAATCGCAGGCAGAAATTGAGCAATTCTGCTCTTTTACTCCGATGCTTTTTGAACTCCCTCATATATGCTATTGTATCAGCTATATGTTTAGCAAAAACCAGAAAAAACAGAAACGCATCATGCAAATCTTTACCGGCGTCTTAGGCGTCCTGGTAATTCTAAGTATGGTCCTCTCCTACTTTGCGATGCTCGTTTAAGGGAAATTGAGAAATATTTCAGTATCCTTTTTGATACTGTTAGCGAACCATCGCAGATACCAATGTGATGTAGAGCCAACGGCAATGGTTTGCAGTTTTAGACTTGGTATTCTGAGACTCTAGGGTTCGATTCCCTTCGTTGGCTTAGGAAAAACTTTCGATTCCAGGCAATTGACAGGATTAATATGGTCGCTTTATAATTATGAGCGAATACCAAGTCTGAGTCTGCGACTAAATAAAAAACTCCGCTTCACGCGGAGTTTTTTATTTTAATCGCTCTTGATCATTTTTAGAAACACATCTTCAGGGATGTTCACTTTCGCATTTTCCAATGCCTTCTTCTTTCCCTTTTTCTGCTTTTCACGCAGCTTCATTTTGCGCGTGATGTCGCCGCCATACATGTGCTGAGTAACGTCTTTAGAGAGCGCTGAAAGTGTGCGGGATGAGATGATGCGGCCCAGAGCTCTTCCTTGAATCTTGGTACTGAATTGCTGACGCGGCAAGATTTTATACAACTTCTCTACTGCAGCTATAGCCTCTTCATCGGCGCGGTGCTTTGCAATAATACGTGAAAACGCTGGGACTATATCGTCGGCAACATAGATGTCTAGGCGTGCGACGTCCGCTAGGCGCAACTCGCGTAGCTCGTAAGAAATGGATGCATAGCCGGACGACACACTCTTTAGTTTGTCGAAGAAGTTTCGCATCAGTTCGCGAAGCGGCATAACCACTTTCACAATAACGCGTGCTTCTGAGAACGTTTCTGTAGACTCTACATTTGCCTCGTGCTCATAGAGCAACGGCATCACGCCTCCAACATATTCGGCTGGCAAAATAATTTCTGCTGAAACAAATGGTTCCCACACCTGTGCAATATCGCCGTATTCAGGAAACTGAGGTGGAGAATAGATGGTGTGGCGTTTTCCGTCTCGTGTTTCGACTTCGTATGTGATAGTTGGTGTTGTTACAACAAGGCTAAGGTTTGCCTCGCGGCGCAAACGCTCAGTAACAATTTCCAAGTGGAGCATGCCGAGCAAACCACAGCGGAAACCGCGGCCCAAAATACCTGAAGACTCTTCTTCAAATGAGAGGGATGAGTCAGAAAGGCGCAAACGTGAAAGCGCCTGGCGGAGTGCGACAAAGTCGTCTTGGCTTTCAGGATACACAGAGGCCCACACAACTGCCTTAGGCTCGCCATAGCCAGAAAGTGGAGTGGCTTTTGAACCGTTCTGGCGAACAGTATCTCCGACGCGCGCCAGACCTGGCTCTTTAATACCAGTTACGACATACCCGATAGAACCGGCAGTAAGACCTTCTGGAAGCACGAGGGGCTTAGGAGAGAACGTGCCGACTTCGAGTGCGGTGAACTTACGGCCTGTTGCTGCAAATTCAAGCACGTCGCCTTTCTTTAGCTGCCCATCAAACATACGCAAATACACAATCACACCTTGGTGGTCAGAATATTGAAAGTCGAAAACCAAACCACGTGGCGGCGTAACCATAGAAATTGAGGATGCCGAAGCAGAAAGATCCTTCGCGGTGAGAGGAGCACCGCTCGAAGGGTCTTTCTGCAAAGGCTCAGTCACCAACTTAGGTGGAGGCACCTGCGCAATAATTGCATCGAGTAATTCAGGAACGCCCTCCCCTGTTTTACCGGAGCACGTGAGAACTGAATCAGGATCTATATCAAGCAAAAGCGCAACTTGTTCGCGAACGTTTTCAACATCAGCAAGTGGCGAGTCAATTTTTGAAAGTGCTGGAATAATCACCAGCCCTAATTCTCGCGCAGTGCGCAATGTAGTTAAGGTCTGAGCCTGCACACCCTGGGTGGCATCAACGAGGAGTATCGCGCCTTCAACGGCAGTGAGCGCTCGTGAGACTTCATATGAGAAGTCTATGTGGCCAGGGGTATCAATAAGATGGAGCATGTATTCCTTGCCCTCTTTGCTGTAGCGCATGCGCACAGGCTGCATCTTGATGGTAATGCCGCGCTCACGCTCGAGGTCCATAGAATCGAGCACTTGGTCGCGCATTTTGCGCTTCTCAATGGTGCCTGTGACCTCAAGAAAACGGTCGGCAAGGGTCGACTTGCCGTGGTCAATATGGGCGATAATAGAAAAGTTTCGAATATTATTCATATCGTTATCTGCAACAGGAGTCTAGCATGTTCAGGTTGCTAGGACGAGATGTCCGTCGTTTCCAGGGCAACACCGCGGACATCCTGGAAACGGCGACGGAATGCAGCAATCGACTCAGCCAACTCTGTATTTTTTAGCAACGCGAGGACGCCCGCAGTTACCGAAAGCCCAAGAATGCCTGCACATGCTCCTTGTAGCACCAAAAGCCCGGTCGTATTAATGGTGCCTGCAATACCTGTCTCCATAAGAAATAGATACGACACGCCGCCTCCAATAACTGATGCAGAAAAGCTTTGGAATATAAGACGAGAGATACGTATACGAGGAATTTTAAAATCACGCATAAACACAAAAAGTCCTATGAAAAACTCTGCAACAGAACCCAGGCAGTATCCAAAGGCCAACACCAGCACTACTGTGCCCGGAACATCGCCTACGCGTAACAGTGACTCAACAAAGTGGCGGACAAACTCATTATTTTGGAATACCCACAAACAGCCCAAAGCAGATAGGACGGAGATAAGGATATCGCTAAGACCAAAGTAGAGAGGTTTTTTGCTATTACCCGCTGCGTAGTATGCGCGCGCGATAAGCATAGATACCGACTGTGCCGCGAGCGAAATAATAAATAGTGCGAGTGCGGCTGCAGTAAGACGTGTTGCGCTCCAATCAAAGGCGCCAGCGCCCAAAACCACACGCACCAATTGCGCGCGGAACACGATGAAGAAGATTGTTGCAGGAATACACCAGAAGAAGATATGCCGAAGTGCAGTTTCCACATACTTAACAAATTCTCCATGGTCCCCCATCGCATGCAGACGAGCCAGTGTTGGAAACGCGGCGACAGAGTATGAGACGCCGATGATGGTCAGCGGAACTGCCTGTAAGTTGTATGCAAACATAAATACAGAGATGGAGCCCGCGGAGAAGAACGATGCAAGCGCTATCAAAATAAGGAGTGAAATTTGGGTCGCGGACAACGCAAGCGTTCGAGGGATAGAGAGAGTAAGTACAGCAACCATCTCACGCAAACCTTCCTTAAACGGCAGCCTGTGTGGGATTTTCTCTGCAGTGAAGAACGGAATCTGCAACGCGCAGTGCATAGTCGCACCAAGCACCACGCCCCACCCAAGGCCAGCGAGCCCCATGTGTGGATACAGTGCAATTACGCCAAAGATAATTCCGAAGTTGTACAGCAGCGGAGAGATAGAATAGAGAAAAAATCTATGTCGCAACTGCGTAAGGCTCCCTAGAATGTTCGACGCACCAAGAAGGATAGGCTGCAACAACAAGATGCGAACAAGTAACACAAGCTGTGGATCGTTAATACCAGGCACAACAAGCGGCACAATCCATGGCGCAAGCAAGAACACAACAAGTGATATGGCGCCCATTCCCACAAAGAATATGAGCAAACATTGTTCGAGGAACGAGATCATGTACCCTTCCTTTTCACGCTCCAGCCGTGTTAACACTGGCAACAGCGCATACAACGAAAGCAGCGACGCAATAGTTGCGAAAAGAAAGTCTGGGATACGGAACGCTGCGTAGTAGAGGTCAAGCGTGTGTGACGCACCAAACTCAGCAGCAAGCAGGCGGTCGCGCACAAGGGCCAATAGCTGTGAACAAAGGGCAAAGAACGCAAGAAGATACGCGGCCTCATGCATGCCGCGTATCTCTTTGCCAAACATCGTTAACAGAGACCGTACCATGAACCTATATTACTGCGAAATTGGAGCTTTTTCTCTATCCTCTGGGTTTGAGGTAACTGGTGGCGTTGCCCCATCAAACGGAGGCTTACCTGCCTCCAAGTTAGCTAAGATAAGTTTCACTTCAGCATTGTCAGGGTTCGTAGCAACGAGATCTTTGAACTGTTGTATTGCCTCAGGTGTTTTCTTGAGCGCAGCATACGTCAGACCAAGGAAGTACTTTGCGTTTGCGTAGTCTGTCTGTAGTGAGACTGCTTTTTCAAGCGCAGGAGCAGCGTCGCTCATGTTGTTGTTTGAGTAGTACAGGAGACCAAGTTGAAACCATATAGACGCAACACCTGGAGCACTGTTTACTGCGGCTTTTGCAGCAACGATCGCATTAGGCATATCTTTTTCTGCAACATACATCTGGACCGCAAACAATATTGCATCTGTGTAATCCTGTTTAAGTGTAAGTGCCTGTGTAAGCGCATCGTTTGTTGCTTGTTTATTTTTTTGTCCATACTCAAGACGTGCAACTGCCAATGGAATCTCTGGATCCAGTGGGTTGTGTGTCTGCGCTGATGCGTAGAATTGTTTTGCTTGAGTATACGCACCTTCTACCCCAACACCTGCAAGCAGGTCATAGATTCTCGCAAGGATGAAGTGTGCACGGAAGTCGTTGGGGTTTGCTTGTATGCCCTGCTGGCCGAACAAAACAGTAGTTTGCGCAAGCGCAGTGAACTGCTGTTGTAGTTCTGTGCTTGGTGTTGAGGTCGATTGTGCCAACTGTTGCATTGCAGAGAGACCTGCCTGTGCTGCAAATTGCAACGAGTCTCCTGTTTTCTCAACTGAAAGCGCCGCATTTGCTTTATTAAGAGCACCATTAACATCGCCGCTTCCGAGCGCAATAGCACCTTGGTTAACATTCTTTTCTGTAATGAAGCGACGCACAACAGATGCTCCTGCAACAGCTACTACTACTAGTACGACAATGAGTACTCCGAGTGCAATACGCTGCATCAACAGGGAGACTGTAGAATTTTCTGGATTTGCATCGCTCTTCATCGAGAACGCAAACGATGCGCCAGACAGAGCGAGTGCAAGAAGAAGAATGTTCTGGTTTGGAGTATATACGAACGCCGCAATCCACAGATAGAGGCTAGCGCTCGAGCACATAACCATTGCTGTCTGTTCATACCAATTGAACGATTCGCGGCGGCGCATAACCTGTATAAGCCCTAAAAGAACGAGGATCAACGGTATGCACCACGCGAGCATACCTACAACACCAACTGTTCCAAGCGCAGTTGTAAATGTGCTGTAGCCAGAACTGAAACTAAGATTCCAGAATTGTGACTGGTTAATAGCTGCTGGTTTGTGCAAAGACCATTCATTGTTGAACGTGCCTGGACCAGTACCTACCAAAAACTCTTTCATTGACGCTTCGTGTGACAAGCGAACAACTTCGAGTGTTGTACCAAACGAAGGTCGGATTTCGAACGACGAAACTGGAAATACTTTTACCAAGCCTGACTGGATTCCAGCTCCCCACACCAAGAAGAAGATGGAGACGACGCCTGCAACAATGGAGACCTTTGGTAATTTTTTATTTGTTACGAAAGACCATGTGCCAACTATAAACATCATTCCAAGGAGTAATGCCCAGACAGCTGAGTATTGCACGAGCGCTAAAAAGAGCGTTACAACAAGCGCTACACTCATGAGCCCAATGCGACGACCCATAGATAGAGGTACGCATTCAATAACTATAAGAAGCACCAAGAGGCATACGCCCGCCAACAACCCCAAGTCATTCCACTTGCCAACCAAGTTTACGGAAGCGTCAGAGAATACCGCTGGCAATATTTTTGTTCCAAAAAATATATTGATGAACTGGAACAGAATTGCGAAGCCTGCTGCAAGCGAGACACTTGCCAACAATAGGCGCACTGAGCCAAGGCGGCGGAATAGGAAGAAAGATATCAAGAATGTAAATGCTGCAATGACTGTGAAGCAGACAGTGTCTGTTTCAATAGAGTATCCAAACAGACCAACAGAACGGTCGGCTGATACAAGGTAGGAGAAAAGGTAGACAATAGGTAGAAGCAGAACGAGCCACGCGGCGCGATATCCCTTCTTTCCAACTACGCCTCCCAACCCTCCCCCTACTACAAAGAGAAGGCCGGCAACAAGTATAAAAAATGCTGCGACTGCTAATTTACCCAGCTGCAAAGGGAACCACGGTGTTGGAACGAGACTAATAAGAGAGAGAACGAGGCCAGCCATATAGGCGTAGCGTGCCCATACGAGGAGGGGCAATTTTTGCAGATACGTTTGCATGGAGACAGTATAACGCGCAAACGCCCCCGCTAGGCGAGGGCGTCCACATATCTGCGCGCGCGTATGTAAGCCGAATTCTGTTTTGCAGAATGTAATTTATCTGGGCCTGTCCTCGCGGACAGGCTCGAGCGGCTCCCAATCCCAACTAATGTTGGGAAGTACGGCCTTGCACCCAAGTAAGGATTTTGCCGTTTCACCCGAACTAAATCGGTTCGTCACTGTTCGCACCTCTCTCGCCCGCAAAAAGCGAGTGACAGGGATTACCCACGCAAAGCAAAGTTACCCTTGCCGCGTGGCCCCGAGATAAAATCAGAGATTTTATTTTTCGGGGCTGCTACCTTGTTAACCCTACGATTGCTCGAGGGTGGGTGTTCGGACTTTCCTCCCCTCAACTTTCATTGAGGAGCTACATTCCAACGCGCTGATATTATTGTACCACAATTTTTTGCCCTATGGCAATACCTCGGGCATTTGCATACCCTGCGGGTACTTCGAGTACGTAACGAACTGGAACATCAGAAGGAAATGTTTGCGGAGGTTGGCGGTCTGTATAACTTTCAGGTGAGGCGTTGCTGACTATCTTTACGACCGAACCTTCTTCGTCGGCAAAAATCATATCAATAGAAAAATTCATATCTTTCATCCAGAACCCAACCTTACGCGCCGGGTCAAAAATAAACAGCATGCCATGGTCGACCTTAAGAGACGTGCGGTCAGATAAACCCTGCTCGCGTTGTTCATCATTTGAGGCAACTTCAACTTGTATAGATGTTTCGCCAATCGTAATAGTTTTCATAGGTAATCCTGCATTAGGCTGTAACTGCCGATGATTGTATACGTACGCAACCCCTCCAACCAAGAACGACAGAAGAAGTATACCGACGGCGTATTTCATATATGCAGATCTTTCCATGACTCTATAATTGGATCAATAAAACGCCACTGCGCACGGACATCTTCCATAGAAGGAAATAGACTTCTGTCGCCCTTTATTGCCGCAGAAATAAGCATCTCGTATTCAGGTATTTTATTTGGGGATTCAGATATGGTTATTTCGTTTCCATCTTTCAGTGACAGAGCTACTTCTTTAGAAGATTTCTGCATGGCCTTCCCTCCCTCAAGCGTTATAAAAGGAGTGTGGATTTTAAAATATGTTTCAGTTTGGGAACCCGCAGCTACGCCTGGAATATCTTTGTAACCTGGATATTGAGCACGCACAGTTTCTGCTGGCGTCGGTGTGGGCAATTGCCCCAAGATATGAGCAACTATTTGCAACATATGGTTTTGTCCCACATCGCGAAGGGCGCCAAGTTGATCGTAGGAAATTCCACGCTTTTCAACTCCAACGGTTTCAAAAAATCGAACATAGATATGAGAAATGCTTTCTTTTGGAACAGGCAGAGTTTTTAACCCGCGCACCCAATCTTTTGCGAGATAGTGGTCAACAAAAAATATATTCTGTTCAGAAACAATGTATTGAAGTTGTATATACAACTCTTCGGCCACAGCCCCACTTGTACCAAATGGTTTTTCTATCATTACCCGCGTAACGCCCGCACCCTGCATAGCATTGAACGCCGCTTTGTATAGCGCAGGCGAAAGTGCCAAATACACGAGCAACTCACCACTCTTAGATATTTCAGATAGCTTAGAAAAAGTTGCGGCGTCTTCTGCCTCTCCTTGTAAAAAAGTAAAAAGGGACAGAAATGATTCTTCTGCGTGCGGGAGTATTTCTTTGACATAGCTGCGTAATTCAGCGTCGCTCCACGCCTTGCGTGATACGCCGACAATACGCGTGACTGGCAATTCTCCCCTGCCATACAACCCATGCAGTGCAGGCAAAATCTTAAGTCGCATCAAATCTCCCGTGATTCCGAAAGCAGCGAAGGTCATACGGACAGTGTACTGTATTTGCGAAAATCTGCGGATAAGCAACCTTGCGCTTCCTCCGATGAGGAATATAGTTATCGAGGCTAGCGTACCTTTTACAGAAATACAGTCCCTCTTCAATGACTTTCTGGGGAGCGCCAAATGAATGGAACGAATGCACGCGGCAGACTCGCGCTGGTTGACGGAGTATCACTCGAAAGATCCCTCTCGACACATGGGATCAATAAAATAGACGCGGATATGCTCCGTAGATTACTGAAGAGTAAAATACCTGGAGCATACGAATTCTTGCAGAATCCCGTCATTACCATGCACCCTGAGTTGGCCGACGGAGAACTTGGGAGCGCCTTTGTGCGAAAAGGGTTTGAAGTTCTTGGGAGACACAGTCGCGACGAGGCCGACGATTACGCGTTGCGCGAACGTATCGAGAACGCAGACCCGGCCAAGATTGGCCAAATCGTTATGGTCAGCTCCGACGCCGGCTACGCTCGAGCGCTTTTCGAGAAGTGGAAGCAGGGCGTATCTATCTGCTGGTTCGTCGCGGATAGCTGCGACGAGAAAGATGGCGATACACGAATAGGCCGATTGTTGCGAAAATTTTTCGCTTGCGGAGCATTTACCTGGGTCAGGATGGAGCCTTTTATTGCGTCTTTGCAATATCCTTCCTCGGCCCTAGAAGGCAAGCGCCATCGGCAAGGGACTCGCCCACACGCACACAGTATGTAAGTACGAAACAAGGCGCGGGAGAAATTCCGCGCCTTTTTCTTTAGTATCTCTACCCACAGTATGGGAAGTAGGTCCCCTACTAGGACAGGTAGGCAAACCAAGAGAGGTAGGCGCCGAGAAGCAGTGCAAAGCCTCCTGCAGCTGGAACAACTTTCGTGTTCAACGCCCAATCGCCACCAAAGTCGGCAAGTTTAGGAAATGTGACACAGACAATACCCTTAATGAGAGTACCCCACCCTAGGAGAGTCACGAGAACTTGTGGAAGGTTGCCCCACACATTGTGGGCCATTATCTGCACAATACCTACTGCCATAGCGAACATGCCGAAGAAAAGAACAGCGAATGATTCCTTTTCAAGATCACGATAGATAGTGACGTAATATTTAGTACTAAAGAAAAACCCGAGACCTATAGCTACAAGTATCGGTCCCCATATTTGGGCCAAAAATATTGTTATTTCCATACCCTTTATTATAGGGTCTGTTTTAAAACCTCACGTTACTTATCCAAAATTCGAAGTGATCTCTTTATAGCCACAAATGCATGTGCCCATAGAAATGGGAGCCAGATGGGCATAAGACCAAGGAAGCTGCGGCTAAGAAATGTCTCAGCTCCTGTGCTGACAAAGAATCCTTCTGAGATCGTTATAACCACGAAGCCAAAGAAGAAAGCGAGCAGGTCATTTTTCTCTCTCTTAAAAGACAGGAGCGCGATGCTGAACAGTATGTATATCCCAGCCAAAAGATAATCATTCGACACAAATGGTATGAGCCCGATCATCACAACAATCGGAATACAGTAGAAAGCGATTGCTTTAACTTTCTTAAACATGCCGTTCATTATAAACCCTGCAGACAATATAAAACTTCGGGCGGAGGCGGAGAGATTCGAACTCTCGGTGGGTTGCCCCACACACGCTTTCCAAGCGTGCGCACTAGACCGCTATGCGACGCCTCCGTGCTGGAAAAATATAACACAAATCGTTGATCCCGACTGAAACGTCGGGAAAGAAAATGGCGACCTAAAGAAGGCCGCCATAAAAAAACAGATGAACTAGTTGTCGTTGCAGGGAATGACGACCTTGGTCTCCGGATCTCTCCAACGTGCAAGACGCTTGTCTCGGATCTCTTTGACCTCCACCGCAATGCGTGGAGAGAGGGCTCTCCGCGCCCGGATCAGAAATTCTTCTTGCGCTGTCACTACTCACACCTCCTTTTGATTGTCCTCTTTTATATACGCCTCAGGCGCATACAAAGTTTCAGTAGAAAAGTTTGAGGCGGCTCTCTTTCGAGAAACCGCCTCGGTGAACGTGCGCTGCTAGTAAAAGCAGCGTCCGCGCTTGCCCTTGCAGACCGGCGCCCTTTCGAAGGAGCCGTGCGACGGCGTTTCGGGATAGTCCCGGAACACCGTGGTGTGCGCACTGGCCGCCGGCGCGATCGCGGGCTTGGACGCCTGCATCGACATCTGCGCCACTTCGACAATCTTGAGGTTGCCGTACATGGCCCGATGAACAGCACGGTCGGCGAGCGTCGGGTCAACAGTATTCAGAACCAAAGTGCCCATTGAGATTCTCCCCTAGTCAAAGTCCTTCATGCACTGTGCATGATTAGATATATTATATATCAGGAAACTGTTCCTGTCAAGGAACAGTAGGAGTTCCTATTAGTAGTCGCCCATACCTCCCATGCCCGGCATCGGAGCGTCATTTTTTTCTTCTTTTGGTTCTTCAGCGATAGCAGCTTCAGTCGTAAGAAGAATGGCTGCTGCTGATGCGGCGCGTTCAAGGCCTGTGCGAGTAACTTTTACTGGGTCAACGATGCCTGCCTCAAGCATATCTGCTACAACTTCATCTTTTACTGCATCATAGCCGGTGTTTCCCTTTCCAACACGAACCGCTTGGACGACAACCCCCGCATCTTTATCTGCATTCATCGCGATCTGGCGAAGTGGCATATCGAGTGCTTTTACAAGAATGCCGTAACCTTCACGAACATCAGTTGGCATAGTTTCTGTTTTTTTCTTTGCGAGCGCTTCGCGGAGATCTTGCGCTACACGTACAAGCGCTGAACCGCCACCCGCAACAATTCCCTCTTCAATAGCAGCCTTCGTTGCATTAACGGCGTCTTCAATTTTGAGTTTGAGATATTTCATCTCAGTTTCTGTTGCAGCACCTACGCGGATAACAGCAACGCCGCCTGAGAGTTTTGCAATGCGCTCCTGGATTTTTTCTTTATCAAACTTAGCCGCATCGGTAAGTTGAGCTTGAAGCTGTTTAACGCGCGCATCAATTTCTTTTTTACCACCCTTACCCCCGACAATAACGGTGCGGTCTTTAGTCGCAACAACTTTGTTTGCGCGGCCGAGCATCTGTAATGTTGCCTTTTCAAACGTGAGACCAGTCTTTTCGCTGATAACTTCAGCGCCTGTGAGAATAGCGATGTCCTCTAGTATGTCACTCTTGCGGTCGCCATAGCCCGGTGCCTTTACACCAAGCACATTGAAGCGGCCTTGTAATTTGTTAAGTACAAACGTCGTAAGCGCTTCACCTTCAATATCATCTGCGATGATAACAAGATCTTTTTTACCGCTTTCAGCAACTTTCTGGAGCAGTGGAAGAATTTCCTGGATTGAAGAGACTTTCTTGTCAGTGATCAAGATCGAAGCGTCTTTGAATGAAGACTCCATGCGTGTAGTGTCTGTCACCATGTAGGCGCTGACATACCCGCGGTCAAACTCCATACCCTCAACCACTTCTTTTTCAATACCAAGCGACTGTGATTCTTCAACGGTTACAACGCCATCCTTACCCACCTCTTTAATAGTGTCAGCAATAATGGTTCCAATTTCTTCAGATTCTGCAGAAATAGTTGCAACTTGTTTGATCTCTTCGTCGTTCTGGATTTTCTTTGCAAGGACTTTAAGCGCTGCGACTGCATCTTTTGCAGCCAACTCAATACCAGAGCGGATTGCCATAGAAGAGTGTCCTGCCGCTGCAAACTTCATACCCTCATCTACGATTGCCTGGAGCAATACAACTGAAGTTGTAGTGCCGTCACCTGCAATGTCATTTGTTTTAGTTGCAACTTCTTTTACAATCTCTGCGCCCATGTTTTCAAATTTATTGCTGAAAGAGATTTCTTTCGCAATAGAAACACCATCGTTGGTGATAGTTGGGCCACCGTAACCCTTATCGAGCGCAACATTGCGTCCACGAGGTCCAAGCGTAACTTTTACGGTGTTTGCTGCGCGGTCGATACCACTCTTAAGTGCGCGGCGGGCGTCTTCGTTAAAGAGAATTTGTTTTGCCATAAATTAGAGAATGTAGCTGATGTTATCTTCGCGAATAAGGTAGTACTCTGTGCCGTCAATCTTTACCTCGTCGTATCCGTACTTGTTGAACATAATAGTGTCGCCAACGTTCACTCCAACAGGAATAAGTTCGTTATCATCGCCACGCTTACCAGGACCCACAGCAACCACAACACCTTGTTCAGGTTTTTCTTTGCTTGAATCGGGAATAATAATGCCAAAAGAGGTCACCTCTGCAGCCGTTACAGGTTTTACCAACACACGGTCGCCATACGGAGTCCCGAGCTTATTTTTTTGAACTACAGGGTTACTCTTCTTTATAAGCTTTTTTGAAACCTTCTTTACTGGTACTTTGACCTTCTTTTTAGATTTCTTCATAGTGAAAATACTTTACTTGAAATGAGGTTGCGGGGCAAATATGGCTGTGTTAGGGTTATATCTAATGACGCTCGCAGGGGTTCTCCCCTACATCCAAATAGTGCTTTCAGTCGCGCTTATCGTGTGCATCCTACTCCAGCAAACTGGGGCTTCTCTTGGTGGCGCATTTGGCGGTGATAACTTCAGTGCCGCATACCACACACGCCGCGGCATGGAAAAGTACTTGTTTTGGGCGACTATCGTCATCGGCATCCTGTTTGCCGCATCGGCACTCATCGCTCTTGTCATTCACTAACTCCCCCGCTAAACGCGGGTAAATTATATGCGTGCATTTTGGCGCAAACACTCTACAATCGCAGAAGCTACATATCGTTCATTCTCAGCCAGCGGCCGCGCTATCTTTCTCTTTTTTGCTGCCCTTCTTATCATAAGTAGTGCCGGCCTCCTTTATATACTCAATGCGCGTTTACTTGTCGTTGTCCCTACCCACGGCGGTTCACTCCACGAAGGTGTTATAGGCGCTCCTCGTTTTATCAACCCCATCTTGGCAATTTCAGACGCAGACTTAGACCTCACAAGCCTTGTCTACTCGGGCCTGCTTAGAGCAACTCCAAGCGGCGACTATATCGCTGACTTAGCATCCGACTACACCATCTCTCCTGATGGCCTAACGTATACCTTTCATATCCGTCCAAATGCTACCTTCCAGAACGGCACTCCTGTTACTGCCGACGACATTGTCTTCACCATACAAAAAACACAGGACCCTGAACTCAAAAGCCCTAAGCGCGCAAACTGGGTTGGCGTAACAGTGGAGGCAATTGACTCACACACTGTGCAATTCACTCTCAAGTCTCCGTACGCACCGTTTATAGAAAATCTAACACTCGGTATTTTGCCAAAAAGCCTCTGGCAGAATATTAGCGATGCTGAATTCCCATTCAGCAATTTAAACACCTCACCTATAGGCTCAGGGCCGTTCAAGGTTTCTAATATCACCCGCACGTCATCTGGCATTCCCTCTTCATACAGACTCAATGCATTCTCCCACTATGTATTAGGTAAGGCGTATTTAAATAACATTACCTTTACATTTTATCAAAACGACGAGGATCTCGTGAGCGCACTTAAGAGTGGTGCCGTTGATTCAGCAAGCGGAATTTCCCCCGCAGCGCTTTCAGCACTCAAAGGCCTCAATGTAGACACCTCTTCGCTCAACCGCGTCTTTGCAGTCTTTTTTAACCAAAACCAGTCAGTTGTACTCCGTGACGCAGCAGTTCGCCAAGCACTCAATAGTTCAATCGACCGCAGCGCGCTCGTACAGCAAGTTCTTAGCGGGTACGGCACGCCCCTGACAGGTCCTGTTCCTCCAAGCGTTATGGAAACATCAGATGCACTACCCCTTACGGCAAGTTCTACCTTGCAGGCGTCGCTTATAGAAAAAGCTGGCAAGACTCTTGATGCCGCAGGTTGGACCATGGGCGAAGATGGTGTTCGTGGAAAAACCACAGGTAGCGGAAAGACAGCAAAAACACAACTGCTTGAATTCTCGCTTGCGACCGACAATGTGCCTGAACTTCGTGCCGCCGCACAGTATGTACAAAACGTATGGTCGCAGCTGGGCGTGAAGGTTAGTATCCAGATTTATGACCAAGGCGACCTCTCAGAAAATGTTATTCGTCCGCGCAAATATGACGCGCTACTCTTTGGTGAAATTATAGGCCGAGAGCTCGACCTCTTTGCATTCTGGGACTCATCCCAGCGCAACGACCCAGGTCTCAATATTGCCATGTATGCAAACTCTACGGCAGACAATGTGCTTGGACAATTACGCCAAACAAGTGACGAAACCAAGCGCGCCTCGCTCTATGCGCAGTTCGATGCACAGCTTAAAAAAGACATTCCTGCCGTATTTCTCTATGCGCCTGATTTCGTGTATATTGTACCCAAAGACTTACACGGGGTTGATCTTGGCTTCATCGAGACCCCCAGCGACAGGTTTTTGAGCGCCGCATTGTGGCACACGGACACCGACAAGGTATGGCCACCATTTGCACACTAGTGCAGTACAAATTTTAGTATTTATTTTATTCATTAGTAATTAGATTATGGAAGAACCGAAAAAGCCGTCCCAACCAGGACGCACAGGACGTGGGCCCCGACCAGCAGGATCACGCCCACAAGGAGCTAAAGGACGCGGACGCCGCAATGATTTTCGTCGTGGTGGACCAAAGCCTCACCAGACACACCCAGTTCGTGAGATAAAAGAACATGATCCAAACGCCGCTTCAAATGGAGGCCCTGACGAAAAGCCAGTTCCACCACTTGAGGCTGGAAACATTCGCATCATCCCTCTTGGTGGTGTAGAGGAAATCGGCCGCAACATGACAGCGGTTGAATACGGCGATGACATCGTGATCATCGACTGTGGTTTCCAATTCCGCGAAGACGATACTCCAGGCATCGACTACATTTTGCCTAACACCCGCTACCTCGAAGAACGTCGCGATAAAATCCGTGGGCTTTTCATTACGCACGGCCACCTCGACCACATCGGCGCTATTCCATATATCATCGATCGCATCGGCTACCCTGCCCTCTATACGCGATTGCTCACGTCTATCATGATCAAGAAGCGCCAGGATGAATTCCCTAACCTCAAACCTCTCACTATTCACGAAGTTGAAAAGAACGAGACAGTGCGCGCAGGTAAATTGAAGATTCGTTTCTTCTCAGTTACGCACACCATCCCAGACTCAATGGGTATCATTATTGAAACTCCACACGGCAACATTGTTGCAACGGGCGACTTGAAACTCGACCACGTAGACGGCGTACCTACAGAGGAGGAAGAGAAAGAATGGTCAATCTTTAAAGACATGAATGTCTTGATGCTTATGGCCGACTCGACCAACTGTGAAGAGCCGGGCTTCTCCCTTCCAGAACGCACGGTGCGTAAAAACATGGAGGAGATTATCTCAACCACGAAAGGTCGCCTTATTATCGGCACCTTCTCTTCTCAACTCGAACGTTTGATCCACATCATTGAGACTGCAGCAAACTGTGGCAAGTCTATCTTGATCGAAGGCCGCTCAATGAAGGTCAACATCGATATCGTAAAACAGCTTGGTATGTTGAAAGTTCCAGAAAAGACTTTCATCGGCCCACAGGAACTTGAAGCACTTCCAGATAACAAGATTCTTATCTTGGCGACGGGCGCACAGGGCGACGAATTTGCGGCACTTATGCGTATCGCAATGAAGACCCACAAGAACGTTAAAATCAAACCAACGGACGTGGTGCTTCTCTCTTCATCGGTTATCCCAGGCAACGAACGCTCAGTTCAGAAACTTAAAGACAATATTTCACGCCAGGGTGCAAAGATCATTCACCGCAAGACGATGGACGTCCACGCATCGGGCCACGCAAACCGCGACGAGCTCGTATGGATCCATATGCACGTGAACCCTCGCTTCTTTATGCCAATGCACGGCTACCATTACATGCTCCGCACCCACGCTGAAATCGCTAAAGCCTGCGGCCGCCGTGAAGAAGAGGTTATTGTTCCAGACAACGGAACCGTTATTGAAATCCGTGACGAAGGCCAGAGCTTGGTACGTTTGAAAGAAATGGCTCCCAACTCACTTCGTTTGGTGGACGGCTTCTCTATTGGCGACATCCAAGAAGTAGTTATCCGCGACAGAAGCGTCTTGGCACAGGAAGGAATGTTCGTGATTATTGCAACGGTGAACCCAAAGAACGGCCGCTTGCGCAAGTCTCCCGACATCATTTCCCGCGGCTTCGTGTACCTACGCGAAAACCAGGAACTTCTCCAGCAGACACGCATGATTGTTAAGAAAACAATTGAAGACACAACCAAGGGCATGCAGCCAGTGAACTTCGACTACGTTAAGAACAACGTTACCGATGCAGTTGCACGCTTCCTCTTCGAGAAGACCAACAAGCGCCCTATCGTTATTCCAGTAGTTCTAGGAGTGTAGTAGTTTCTCCAACTCCTTTTCACTAGCTCCGGTCTTAAGCGCGTCGCGAAGTAATGCGGCGCGCTTTTGGCGTGTAGAACCTTCAAATTTAGACTGCTTAACATAGTGTTTGCTTTTGTTGTTTATACGAACGCCACTCGCCTTCAGGTGTGAGCCGTAGTCCATCAAGGCCGCATAAAAATCTCTTGGCTCCATCTTCGACTTTTTTAAATCACTCTCTATCAAAAGCAGGATTTCTTTATCAGACACAAGCCTCTTTGTTGGAAAATAAAAGTGCGTAAATACCGTGCGAATATTTGTCTCAATAAATACCTCTGGATTATTAAAAGCGAAGGTCGAAACAGCGCGAGCAGTGTAGTGGCCAATGCCGGGAAGTTTTTCTATCTCCAAAACTTCTTTAGGAAATTTTCCCTTGTATTGTTTTGCAACAATCTTGGCGGTTTCATGGAGAAACTTCGCACGGCGGTTGTAGCCCAGCCCCTGCCACTCTTTAAGAACGTCTGAAAGAGACGCTTTTGCTAACACAGCGAACGTTGGAAAACGTTTGAGAAACGCTTCGTACTTCGGTACCACACGAGAGACTTGGGTCTGCTGAAGCATCAGCTCAGATACCAAAATTTTGTATGGATCCTTGGTCTTCCTCCACGGAAGATGCCCGCGGCCAGATTTTTTATAGAAGCTTTTAAGCTCTCGTAACATGCAAAACTATAGTAACAAAAAACTCCCTGATGGGGAGTTTTTTGTTCTACTGGCTCCAGAGGATTTCTCCTCAACTACATAGGACTCGGTAACCTCAATTAAGAGTATAGCCTGCCGCCCTTTGAGTCAAATCTACAGCCAGCAGAGGGAATCGAACCCTCAACACTAGGTTACCGATCCTACTATTGTAGCCATACTGCTGGCTTATTCCATCACGTCGGTATACCGTGATGGTTCGCTAACGATAGCAGAACGGGTACTGAAATAATCCTAAAATTTTCATACACAAAACAAAAACCTCCCCGAGTTGGGGAGGTTTTTGAAAGGGACAGTATTACTGTGCCTTTGGACGTGCGTCAGAAACTGTGAGCATGCGACCACCGAAGTCCTTGCCATTCCACATAGAAATAGCGGCGTCGGCGCCAGCATCATCTGCCATTTCAACGAAGCCGAAGCCACGTGAACGACCAGTTTCGCGGTCAGTAACGATAGATGCCGAAGCAACTTCGCCTGCCTGTGCGAACGCATCGCGGAGCTCATCACCCGTAGTACGGTATGGGAGTCCACCGATGAACAATTTGCGTGCCATAATGCGCGAATTCAAAACAACTAAATAAGATGTTCTGGTAAGGCGACCCTCCGAACTTACTTCCGCGCAAACGGACACAGTGGAGATACTTACTTGAACACTAGGTAGTATAGCACACTACTATGAAATTGCAAGCAAATCTTGATAAAGAAAAAATGATCTACTTGTTCGTCAGCTTTGCGTATACAACAAGACGTTTGTTGTATGAGCGCGCCTCTGCATCCCATGCGCCATCGCAGGTAATGAGTACAAGTTGTGTAGGGCCGGTCTGAGAAAAGATGTCAGCAACCGGCGCAGAGTCGAGATTGTACTGTGCAGTTTGGTGAACGATGTAGATAAGCGTTCTACCTGCGCTGTCCTCAACAGTGATATAGTCCCCTACTTTTACATCAGAAAGGTGTTCGAATACACCTGACGTAGTAAGTGCGTTGTTTACATGGCCAGCCATAACTGCGTTGCCTGCAGCACCTGGCTTAGGACCCAATGTATACCAACCAATATTTTGGAAGGACTTAGGAGTCTCCATCGAGCCGTCATCTTTTTTACCAACCTGTTCAATGTTCGCATCAACTCCAATACTTGGAATTTTTACATGCGTCGGGGTGATGGGAGTTGTTGTGGCCACCAAGGAAACATTAGGAAAGGCAGAAGCAAAACCTTGAGAAGAACCGAGAGTTCCTAGCGGTTGGAAGGCAGTCTGCACAGCATCTGTTCCACCAACATAATTAAATGCTCGTGAAAAAAGATTCGCTGCTCCTATAAGGATCACCAGGCTTCCGATTGCAATCAGGACCCAGCGCGCCAACGTAGAATGCTTAGCCAAGTGTGACACTGATAGCTCGTTTGACATAAGGGGCAAAGTAGATGCCTGCGCCGATCAAGAGTACGAGAGCAAACGCGAGCACCGCGCTGTCCTGCGGGCCAAAGCCAGTGTTAGGCAAGAAGGCTGGGATGAAGTTAGACGTTATTGTTGGTGTGCCTGGGTATGTAATAGCGCCTGCAACACCTGCCACAACGTTTATCGTGCAGTTCGCAGTCTGTATACCATTGTTAACCATCACAGTCTGAACACCTGTGCTTTGAAATACGGTTGAGTACGAAGCACCAATATTTAATGTGGTGCGGTCAGTTGTCGTCCACGTATATGCGTTTGAGCTACCACCTGTGGCAGTGAAGGTTGCTGGTTGTCCTGCGGCAACAGTCTGGTACGAAGGATTACATGCAAGTGTGTACTGTCCATATGAACCCTGGTACGGAACAACTGGTGCAGGGCAGCCTGGGTTTCCGTAATACCCTGGGATGCAAGCGCTGGGTGATGTTGGAGGAGTGTTTGAAAGTGTGATTACGCAAGAAACAATTTCACCGCTCAAGCGAGTAAAGCCTGAGCATGTGTTTGAGTAGTGGAAGTAGTAGCCTGAGCTATTTGTACTTGCAGTAACTGAATAGCTACCTGGAACAAATGTCACTCCACGAGTTTCACCGGTAAACCCTGAAGCGTAGCCCAACGTACCTCCAGTTGTATTGTTGGTATAGCCAGCCATAGCAGGAGCTGTTGCTGTAACTGTCACGATAGGCGCATTGGAAGGCTGAGAAACGCCTGGAGCAAGTACGGTTGTAATAACAACCTGTGAGTTAGGGCTGGTCTGGGCCCATGCAATAACTGGAAGCGCAACTATAGATATAGAAATGGCTGCTGCGGCAAAACTGCGGAATGTCATAGGAAATAAGGGCTTTAATTAATAGAGTAAGTAATTAGTGCATAAGGCACATGGAGCTAGAGTGAACCTAGCCGAAAGATTACCACTTTATTTGAGAAACGCAATGCTTAAAAGCCAGAGATACCGCCAACTCCTTGAGATGCCAAGAAGGCTGGAAGAACGAGAGGTATTATTACCAAAGGAAGGAGAATGAAAGACAGAGTTATGATAGCGCTCCACAAGAAGTATTTACGCATTTTTTCTGCTGATTTATAGGTCGCGTCGAGCTTCTGTTCAATTCGGTTCAGCTGTTCATCCATAGGCTTATTATACTGCACCCTATTCAGCGATAGTGATGGCAATAAACAACACCAAAGCACCCACAAGAGTCATAAATGTAGTCCAGAATGTTGGGTGTGCGTGATGGCTTTCTGGTATCAAGTCGGATGCGCCGATGTAGAGGAAGAACCCAGCAAAGAGTGCGAGCAAGAGTCCAAGGGTCGCAGCAGGTACTGTAAAGAATAGAGTTACGATGATGCCGGCGACAGGCGCAAGCGCATCAACAAAAAGCCATCTCAAAGCCTGCTTCTTTTGGCCACCATGACGCACCACAACATTTACTGTATTTATGCCGTCAGAAAAATCGTGGGCAAGTACGGCGGCCGCGACAATAAGACCAACCGCAGGCGACACTTGAAAGGCTAAGCCAATTCCAACACCATCAAGAAAACTATGGATTGAAAGTGAACCTGCTTTTACATGACCTCGAGAATGACCGTGTTCGACATCCTCTGCATGTCCATGACCATGCAACATCAACAAACGATCGAGCAACAAGTACAGCAAAAATCCGAGACCTACGAATGAGGCAATCGTGGATACTTCATGCACCTCCCCTGCGAGTTCAAATGCCTCAGGCACCAAGTCAAAAAAGGCAACCGCAATAACAGCGCCTGCGCTGAATCCCAAAATCAAATGCATTTTGTCGCGTAGTTTAAGCGCAACAAATCCTCCAATCATAGTTGCACAAAACGCTGCGAAAGAGATGAAAATTAATGTCATAGAAGAAAATACTTACATATTACGAACATCGGGCACACAGACCGAATAATTCCAACGAGTGGCTGTTAATGCTTTTAAATGCTTTCGCGTTTTTAGCTGCTTTTATAAGGGCTGTTTCAAGTGACGGGTCAGAAAAATCCTCCACCCTTTCACAGCTGGTACACACAAGATGGTGGTGATGCTTCTTCCCCACCGACAACTCATAGTGCGCGTGTCCGTGCCCAAGCTCCGAACGCGCGAGCAGATTCTTTTCTGTAAGCGCTTCGAGGGAACGATACAGTGTTACGGTATCTTGTTTTTGTCTTAGTTTTTTTTGGATCTCTACAACAGTTAAGGGCTTGACCTCATCCTGCAAAAGCTCCAACAACGCAACTTTCCCCGGCGTTGCGCGGAAACCAGCCTTGCGAAGCATTTCTTTAAATCCCTGTTGCATATGTGGAGTATGTATTACATGCAAAATAATTGCAAATAAATATATGCGCCGCCGTTGTTAGTCTTTATGCTTCGTGCGGTGCATGTCGGTAAGCACACCGTTTGCCTCCATCAGAACAGCTATAGCATTTCGCAAGAAAAGAACTCCTGCGCCAACTGTTAGCCATCCAGTAGCGAAAGACATAACCGGAGAAGTAAACACGGTAACAGGGTTATACATACAAACGGCAAAAAAAGTAAACCAGAGCGATGCGCAGAACCCGCAGTACAAGGCTCCTCCAACAATAGGAAGCGATTCAATCTTTTTTGCAAAGTCCTTATGGTCAAGCAAGATAGCTCGCCATATAAGCGTAAACGTAGCAACGGACGCGGTCAGTACTAAATATTCAGCAATCATATATTTATAGTAATAGTTTAATAAAAGTGCCCCGCCAAACATAAAGTCCGGCGAGGCACGACGCACGATGAGGTGACGCCTTACAGGTGGGCGGCCAGCGGGTTGCCGCTGTCGCGCAGGAACCCCATCCCGAACTTCGAGACCGGGTGGACATTCCCGCCACGCGTCTGGCAGAGAGCGCCGTCCTGGACGACGAGGTCGCCCGCGTCCGGCCGGACGCAACCGTAGTCCTTGGCCGAGACCACGACCACAGCATCGGATTTGACGCTACCCTGCTGCTCCGGCGTGAAGACACAGGACGTGCAGCAGGGCGGACAGCCGCCACACGGGGGCTTCTTGGACATCGAATCAACTCCTTCGAAGGTACTTCAAACGCAACCAATTTGCGTTTGTATATGCAAGAATATCACAGCATATAACCAATTGCAAGTTATTTGCAATTACATATATCGACTAAACACACTAGTGTCGATGTCCGTGAGAACCCGTGTGTGTTATAGATGACACCTTCGACAACATCCACACTGCCACAAATGTTGTGATAGGTACGGCAAGAATAAGGCCGATGCTGCCTACAAGAATACGGACAATTTCTGTGGCAAATAATTCGCTATTAAGTACAGAACTCAGGCTCGCACTTCCAGAATATGTTTGTGTCAGAAGTAAGAGCAACGGCAAGGCGACGCCGACGTATGCAATTGCCAACGTGTTTACTAAAGCGCCTATGTGTTCCCTACCGATGCGGATTGCTCGCTTATAGATATCAACACGGCTCATGTGTGTGCCTGCCAAAAATAATTCTTCTACAGCTATTGCCTGGCTAATAGCAATGTCGTACAGCACTCCAAGCAGACCTATCATAATGCCGCCAAAGAGAAGGCCTAGCATGTCGATACCGCCCTGCGTATTAAAGTTGAGATAAATACTCTCTTCGCTGCCATATCCGCTGAAATGCCCCATATGGACGACAGTGTATGCGAGAGCGCCGGTGATACTAACCGTAATAAGCATGCCGATAACAGCCGCACTCGTGGTCTTGGTAAACCCGTGTGTGACATATGATCCCGCAATAATAATGAGCGACGCGACCCCGATACTCACAAGAATTGGGGAGTATCCGCTTAATATTCCTGGCAACAGTATGTAGAAAATTAAAATCAAACTACCAGCCAGACTCAAAAGCCCTCTGATACCC
This sequence comes from Candidatus Adlerbacteria bacterium RIFOXYC1_FULL_48_26, assembly GCA_001773575.1. GTDB lineage: Bacteria > Patescibacteriota > Minisyncoccia > Phycocordibacterales > SBAW01 > GWA1-54-10. The sequence continues at coordinate 63,933 of MEXB01000009.1, forward strand.
TGCACACCTCCGAACACAAAAAGCAGCATGAGAAAAAGAATTCCAAGCCATATAAGCAAGTCGAGACGGTACGCGTCTGACACAGTCCAATGGTCGGTTGCATCAAGTGGGTTACTGATATGCCGAACGTAGAAAATATCGCCCTCTTTTAATTGGGTGAAATTATTTTCAAACGTCGGTGTCTGTCCTTTATCCGGCCCTTCAAGTACTTCTATTTTCAATGTCTGCACAGTGGCTGGGGTATCTGTCCCTGGAATAACTGTGTCGTGTTGATTAGTCATTTCCAAAACCCTAGCCTTCCCCACACTTATCGTGTCAGGCACTAATTCCTGGGCATGCGTAACGAAAGGAACTGCACCCAACAAGAGTGCAGTTCCTAGACCTATGTAGAGTATGCGCTTCATTCGAAGCATGAGAGAGAAATTATTGAACTGAAGTTGTGCTACTTGCAGTTGCGTTAGCGCCGACTGGGCCTATTTTCGCCAAGCCTTTCACTATTACATTGATGTCTGCGCGTGCAGCTTTAAGATCTGCCTCAACTGTTTTCAAGTTTGCACGAGCCGCCTTAAGCGCCGCAGTGTTTGCTGCCATCTGCGCACTGTCTCCGGTGTCAGGAGTAAGAGAAGCAGTAGAGGAAACGCTTGCCTGTGCCTGTGTGTTTGCATTGCTGATCTTTGTGGCAAGGTCATTAAGCGCTGTCTGAAGCGCAGTTACATCTGCACCTGCGTCTGCAGCAGCCTGAATGCGCGCAGCAAGTTTGTTACCAAGGGTCTGCATCATTGTTGAGATAGAAACTGCACGGTCTGCAGCTGCGGCGATGTGGATTTGTGGCACCACGAGCGCGTACACACGGTACGACTGAGTGATTGACTGCACATCGGCCTTCAATGTTGCCTCATCTGTATCTGCTTGGATCTTTGCATCAAGAGCCTGGAATGCGCTTGTCTGTGTCTGGATCGCATTTGCCAAACTCTGCTTAAACGATGGAGTTACCTGCTGCATTGCCTGAACGCGTGCGTTTATAGAAGCGAGTGCGTCAACGCGGCGCTGAAGTTCTTGGTGTGCGCGATCTTTTTTCTTGTCCATTGCCGCAGTTGCAGCTGCGCTTGCTTTTACACTTGTGCTTGCAGCAGTAGTGCGGACTTCTGCTGAAACTCCAACATTAGCTGCACCAGTCTGAGCAGAAGCTACTACTGGAGCGAGAACAACCAAACCGAGAGACGCTGCGAGGATATAAGGTAGTCTATTCATATTACTGGCTTATCTGCTTATCATTCATGCTTGAATCAACCCCTGCTGTATCGGTTGTGTATGCGCTGAGCTGTGCATCGATAGCTGCAGTGTCTTGTGAGATGGCTTCATCAGACGCATCGTTTGATGCGCTCATACCATTGATAGGCCCTGTCTCCTGCGTTGAGGTAGCGTTTTGATTTCCAAGCATAGGGTTAGCTTGTTTATTTGTAAGCCAACCGCTCCACCACAAAAGCCACGCGAGGGCTGCAATAACGATTACTGCAAGGACCCATTTAATTGCCATAGACATACTATTTCTTCTTTGTTTTTAGACGTAATTTCGAATAATACCGCCCAAGTATACTACAATTTCTTTGGATCTAGCTCGAGACACACAGAATTGACGCAGTAACGATTGCCCGTACCTGTTGGGCCATCAGGAAATATATGGCCTAAATGCGAGCCGCATTGAGCGCATGTGATTTCTTCACGATGCATCCCGTAAGAATCATCTACGGTTGTTTTAGTAGAGCCGGGAATTGCCTGGTCGAATGAAGGCCACCCTGTTCCAGAGTCGAACTTTGCATCTGAAGAAAATAGCGCATTTCCGCAGACTTTACAGCGATACATGCCGTCACGTTTTTCATGTAGAAGCTCACCTGAGAACGGCGCCTCCGTCCCCTTCTCTCTTAGAACGCGGTATTGCTCTGGAGTGAGCTTTTTCTTGAGCTCTTCTTCGTCCATCATCGTTGCTTGAAGTATATCATTTGGGTTTCTCCCCCAAGCCAGGTAGTAGTACTGCTTCCAGACACAGGAAATTGCTCACCAAGATATTTAGGCTTGCGCCCTGAGGCAATATCGAACGCAGCTTTTAAAGATGCAGGAATTTCTCGCAAGGAGTTATAGAAATATCTCTCCCCTTCCTGAGAAGCATCCACGCCGTATGCGTCCACACCAAGTGTGCGAGCAATAAATATCGCTCTAGGTAAGTGATATTGCTGCGTCACTATAAGCATATGAGAAACTCCGAACACATCTCGCGCACGGTACATACTGCTGTATGTATCAAAGCCAGCGTAGTCGAGGAAGATGTCGGCTTGAGGCACTCCAAGTGCGAGCAAATATTTACCCACTGGATACACCTCGTCATACTGGAGCGTACTGTTGTCGCCAGTTACTAAAATTTTTGAAACGACGCCAGACTGGTAGAGAGTTGCTGCGCGGTCGGCGCGCTCTTTCATCACCGCAGACAACGTGCCGTTGGACATGACAGAAGCACCGAGCACAAGTGCCACTGGAGCCTTAGGAGGAGCCTCCTGGCGGCCATATATAAAGCGAACAGTGGAAATATCCACATACGCAACAACAAGTACGCACGTAAAGACAAACAGGAAGGGCGCGAACAGCACCCATCGAAAAATCCCTTTTATCACAATGATTATTATAAAGCCTGCGTAAAACTTTTCGATCGGTTCTGGGGAACCGCGAGAAAGTTTCACTTCGGCATCCTCTACATTAATTCTTCGTCTAGGGGAACCACTTCTGTCATTTGCATCTGCGGCGCTGGGATAATACAGAGCACTTTCCCTGCGATTTTAAAATCTTCTTTCAAGATAATTGGTTTGAATTTAGGATCTTTTGATTCTGGCCAGAGAATGACCATACCGTCGCGTTTCTCCAGACGTTTAACCGTAACCATGTCGTTTACTATCGCCGCGACGCGGTCGCCATTTTGCACATCATCAGTAAAACGGATAAGAACATAGTCGCCAGTGTTAATACCTGCGTCGTTCATACTGTCGCCGATAGCGCGCACGGCAACAATGTCTCCATCCTCTTCATCAACGATACGTTTGTCTACTTCTAGAAATTCATCTGCTCCTTGAGTGTTCTGCGCAAAGACACTGAGGTCGTCGCACCCAACATTGGCAATGACGGGGATGCTTACTGTCCCCCACGCACCATCAACATTGCGTAGCTCTATATTGCGAGAAGCATTTTTGCGGCGAACGATGTAGCCCTTTCTCTCTAAGATGTCTAAATATTGAGTAACGGTGCGAAGCGAGTTAAAACCGAGCGCTGAACGTAGCTGTTCCAGCGTTGGAGACTGGTTTTGCGTGTACATGTAGTCCCTGAGAGTGCTAAGTACGCGCTGCTGCTTAAATGTTAGGAGGTTTTGTATTTGCATACACCAATACTAACACTAATTACTGCGTGCAATACACAAGATACACTAATGTGTGGATATCTTCGCGCTAGCTTTCGTGATGATGAGCGTGTTTGTGATGCTGTGGGCCCTTGGTAAAAAGCTGGTCGAAGCGCAACTTTGCGAAACCAAACAAGTACACGATCTCCAAAATACCTAGGGTGTTAATGAGGAGTATGGCGAGAAACCACCATGGCTGGCCATTGCGTGAGGCGTGCCATAGAGCCAAACCCTTCCATACCATTGACCAAAGCACCGCAATAAAGACCAGCCCACCAACTGCACCTACAGCGAGCGGAGCGTTAATAAACCAAGCCTGATTCATGCCCCAATCATGCGTATACATATATCGTAAGTATACAACGCTCTTATCCGTCAACTATATATATGACACCATTTAAAAAAGGCCTCGTTTCTCTAGCAATTATCGGTAGCGTATTGGCTCCCGCATCTGGCGCGTTTGCCCAAACGTATTCGACTATTTCAGCTCAGGTTGTTAATACCAACTGTCCAGTACTGAACTACGACCTCTACTACGGAATGGTCAATAGCGATGTCGTGGCGCTGCAATCCTTCTTAGCTGTGCAAGGATACTTCCATTCAACCCCTATCGGTGTCTTTGGCCCACTGACATACCGCGCGGCACAGAACTTCCAAGCAGCTCACGGCATTCCAGCAACTGGCTATGTTGGCCCACTTACACGTGCAGTGATCAACTCAATGCAGAACTGCAATAACCCTATGCCTCCAGTTCCGCCACCAACACCTGCGCCATTTATCCAGAACATTTCTCCATCATCTGGAACTGTGGGAACGAGTGTGACGCTTTCCGGCTACGGCTTCAGCAATAACAGCACTGTTGTGTTTGGTGGTAGCGGAATCTCAAACGTATATTCAAATGGCTCAAGTCTAACGTTTACTATTCCTGAATACACATCTGTATGTCCCCCAGGTGCATACTGCATTATGATGGCGCGCCAGGTGACGCCAGGAACATACTCGATCTACGTTCAAAATCAAAACGGTACAAGTAACACAGTGAACTTTACTGTGACAAGCCAGGCAACGACACAACCTCTTTCAATCACAGGTCTTGATGCGCCGGCAAGCGTACGTATTGGACAAGCAGCTACATGGACATTACGCACTAATGTAGAAAATTATGTTCCAGGTTCAACTCTTCGCTACTCAGTAACGTGGGGCGATGAAGGAGTCTATCCTACCTATGCATCGAACGCTTCTTCTCCAAACATACAAACAACTGCAAGCTTTACGCACACATATTTGATGGCTGGCACATATCGCCCAACCTTCACTGTCACAAACGACGCTGGGCAAACTGCCTCAGCAACTGCGACTGTGATTGTAGGGTATTAAAAAGAAAAGACCCCTCACCGCACCGAAGTGCTAAGTGAGGGGCTAGTTTAGGGAACCCACTCGTACGCGTACGCTACTGAAGCCGCGCTAGCCGAGCGTGGGATGGAAGCTGAGTTCGTTGCTCGGGTCGGTGCCACGCTCCTGCGCGCCACCGCTGCTGCTCGCCGAATGTGCGCCGGTGCCGCCGAGATGAGCCTGGACCTCAGCCGTCGTCATCACCGTCGCACCTTCACCCAAACGGGCCGTGAGGGCCGATTGCATATTCATAACCGTCCTCCGTTTGTACTCCGACCATCTCAAGGATGGCCTTTCTAACAGTAGCAACCAGAACTAGCCCGTCAAGTGTTTACCACTGGAACGTCTGTACTTCGTGGGAAACCATGTCGACGCGCATTTGATTGTTCAACAAATCATCCGCTCCACTGCGAATGGCATGGAAGCGCACCATCTCCCACACAGCATCGCTTGCTGCACGCACGACTGTCGTGGGGATAGCGATATGCCCTCCGCACCCGCCAATAAGATTGTCTCCCTGCTCGTCGGGATACCAGTACCTTTCCCACTGCTCGATGTGAGAAGCGTTGTTAGGGTCGATGACATGCGTGATGATATGGGTCGCATCCATGCGCGTTTCGATGAACAGCGTTATCTGGTCGTTCTGCTTGATACAGCTTTCCCAGATACTCTTACGCGTTTTCATGCTATCGAGACACGCGAAGACTACGCCTGCAAGAGGCCTGTAGCCATCAACAAATTCCCGATGTTCATGAATTTGTGCACCTGTCCATTGCTCTGCGAGCCGGACAAGCGCCTCCGTTTTGTACATACCAACATGATTCATCCCATACACTTGGTTGGGAGGATTATGTGAGGCAACTGTATCGCCATCCCACACATGAAGTTCGTTTTGATGACCGCATCCGAACCTGACTAGAAGTTCGGCGACACGGCCACCGATTCCGCCCACGCCGATCACATGGATTGGATCCTTGAACGTCGTGTGATCGAAGATGGCGTCATGGCGTCTGGTGTCATAAACCATCACTTACTCCTGTATTTCATCCAAGGGCCATTTTTCAACAGTGGCACTTGGATATTGTCCCGGATTAGCGCTGAACACTGCGGCCAGCAAGATTCGACATGCCTCCAGCAAATTACCATCTGCAATGGCGGTTTTGATCTGCACAGCTCCGTCGGTCATACAGATGGCTCCATACTCACTTATATGAGGATGGTGGTATAGACCAGTTCCAAACTGCTCCATTCCGGTATCCTCCATTCCGGTCAACGGAGTAAGGTTCTGGAACGTATATTCTTTCATTTCTACATTGAGAGTAATGATGAACTCCCCAATCTTGCGCCACATTTTGTTATTGTCTTGCAAGCGCACGAGGTGCGTCCCCAAAAGCAACTCCCCTGCCGCAAAGTTGATAGCAACACACTGCAACTGAGGGTTACGGACAAGTTGAACGAAGTCATCAAATCCTTTTTTGAAGACCACCTCTTTCTCAGCATCATCCTTCACATGGGTTGAGCACAGCGTCGCAAACCCATTTCTAACGGTCTCATCGATTCCTACGGTTTCAACAATTTCCGGAACTGTGGGTTTTGCAGGATTTTCCGTGATGGAGTTCTTTCTTTTCCTCCAGCCGCTGAACACACTCATATGTCCCTCCTGAAGTTTGGGTTTATAGTCTCAACGTTCTTCTGTGGGCATACTACAACTTAGGGTTCTTCTTGAACAGTGAAGAGTCTGTCGTATTTATATCCCCCGCAGGGCGCTAAAAATGAAGGCGACGAGCTCTATAAGTAGCCAACCGATAATGGCGTAGGCGATCATTGCAAGAACAGCAACGACATCTATAAATGCATTGGGGGTGAAATATATTCCAGGAAACGCACCTATAAATGGCCCAATAAATACTGCGCTGGTGTTGTATACCCATGCGACGAAGGATGAGCTGGAGCTGGCTCCAAACAATTCAAGTCCGAAGCGCAACAACAATATAAATTCGATTACTCCAATAACCGCATTAATAAGGCGTGCAATAAAAAATGATGACATAGAGAGACTTTACCCCCTCCTAGATGGAGAACTCATGAAGACGAGTTAGCGGCCCAACACTAGTGTGCGGCGGATCTGGTCGAACTGGGCAACAAGTGCAGCGTGGTCAAACGCGACGCGCGTGCCCGCTGGGTAGTTTGCGAGCTGGGTCGAGTGGATCATATAACGGATTGCTGTGCATGGAATAGTGCCTGGAATTGCATAGACGATCTCTTCGTAGAGGTTGCCTGCTCCTGCACCGCCCCCAGTAGCCACTGAATATTCGACGCTGTTCTCTGTAACTGTGCCTGGATTCTTTGCATCATCGAGGAAAAGATTTGCGGAACACGCATCCACATTTGGCAGTTGTTCAACTGAAAGGTATGTATCTGAACTCAAGTTCGTGCCCGTGGCCATTGTTGTCGGAATGGTAAATTTTACGCCGTTGATTTCTAAGCCAGGACCCATAGCCTGGTACTGATACGAAGCATCTACTGTGTACTCCATTGGGTAAAGAATAGAAAAACCAAATTTAGATGACGCATATGCCTTCCAGCTTTCTTGTTCTGTTGTTCGAGTGCTTACTTCAATACAACCTGTATATGTTTGTTTCCCTTTTTCTTGTACAAAAGCTGTGTTGCCCTTGTTCCAAAATACAAAAGACTCGTCTGTGTTGGCATACCGTGCGCCACTCGCAGACACTGCGTGAGGTAGTGTCATGGCGCTGCCATCGGTAAGTTTAAGATTCACTGAATCTTCGTAGTACGTAGCTGTTATTGTTTTTCCTTGATCACACAAATAGTTAACAGTCGCAATCGGGGTGCCGAGCGATGTTGTTTGCGTAGAACCGAGCAAATTAGATAAAGGCGGAGTGTTACGGTAGACCCACAGCACGAGACATAGGGCAATAAGCGCGACGACAGTAATTACAGTAATGATTGTTGCGCGTCCGCGCAGAGATGGAATATGTTCAGGAGCCATGCTCCTAAGTATACCAGTGCTTAACGTGGCTTATACGTGAAGGCTGCAGAAACGCAGCGGAGGCACTTTTCCTGCTTAGGACGAGTTTTGAGGTAACGGTTACCGCAAAGACAAATGAAAATCTGAGTTTTATTAGGCTTTTCGATCCAGTGACCATCTTGCTGGAAGGTTTTGTGTGGTCCCTGGAGTTGTGCATTAGCGCGTGGCTTAACAGCCTCGATGTTTACAGCAGAAACCGCTACCAACTTCTTGGCAACGCTCTTTACCACTGGTTTAACTTTTTTAGTTTGCTTCTGCATAGTTGTTTAGCCTTCGATGAAGGTAAGAGCCTTACCACGCTTCCCTGCTCGGCCAGTACGGCCAATGCGGTGAATGTAGTCTTCGTGTGTTGAGGGAAGGTCGTAGTTGATGACGTGTGAGACGCCGCTGATGTCCAAACCACGCGCTGCAACGTCTGTCGCCACGAGAACATTTACATGGTCGCGTTTGAAGAGGTCGAGTGCACGCTGGCGGCCGTTCTGTGTTTTATTGCCGTGGATAGATTCAGACTTAAAGCCCTTCTGGTTGAGAGTCTTAGAAAGTTTTTCAACGCCGTGCTTGGTGCGGCCGAAGATAAGAACCTTATCGAAACCAGGCTGGTTGAGGAGATCGTGGAGAACATTGAGTTTGTCGCCACCACGAGGAACACGAACAACGTCTTGTTCAATAGACGCAGAAGACTCACGAGTCTTTACAGAAATGCGGACTGGATTGTGCAAGAACGCACCGATGAGTTTTTCGATTTCAGGAGAAAGTGTCGCCGAGAAGAAAAGAGTGTGGCGAGGAGTCGGCATAAGGGAAAGGATAGTGCGCATGTCGTTGATGAAGCCCATGTCGAGCATGCGGTCAGCTTCGTCGAGTACTACTGTTTTGAATGTTGAAAGGTTAAGAGCCTTGCGTTCAAGCAAGTCTTTGAGGCGGCCTGGAGTACCAATAACAAAGTTTGGCTTGCGGCGGAGCTGTGAGATCTGAGGGCCAATGCTTGCACCGCCTACGCAGATAGCGTGGTAGATGCCAAGACCTGGAGCAAAACCACGAAGTTCGTCGCCGATCTGTACAGCAAGTTCACGAGTTGGAACCATAACGAGAACTTTTTCGTCGCGGTTCTTCAAGATCTTGTCTATAAGAGGAAGGAGGAAGGTTGCTGTTTTACCAGTACCTGTGTTTGCGATACCAACAACATCAGCGCCAGTAAGTACTTCTGGGATTGCGCGGTCCTGGATAGGAGTTGGGAGGGTATACCCCTTAGCTGCAATGTTTGCCTTAATGCGATCATCAAGCGCCAAGTCTGCAAAGGTGTGTGTAGGTACGAACTCTACAACCTTCTCTTCAACAATAGTTTTGTTGATAAAGCGAGATGGGTCAAAAGAGGTGGTTTTAAAGCCTCCACGACCGCGCTGAGGGCCACGGTTACCAAACGAAGGGCGTGAAGAAGAGCCCCCCTTGTATGGAGGACGTGATGAAGAAAAAGGCCTGTTACCAGGCTTGTTTCCAAAGCGTTGCCCACCTGCGGGGCGGGTTTTGTTGCCCATATATGCCATTACCAATAATAGTAATATATTAGGCCATTTTTGTCAACTAGGCACTAAAAAGAGCCTCTTTTACTGATATTGAATGAAAGAAGGAGCGGGTGTGAGGCCAAGTACCTCTGCTGGCGTGAGCAAAGCTTTGCTTGGTGGTTTTAAGTCATTCTTATAGAAGAGTTTGAAGCCGGTGAACTGTACTGGTTCAGGCACAACGACAGAGTTGTATGTATTTATTTTCTTCGCACCAAACCCCCACCCGTCCATGTCCATGATGAACTGCACTTCAGGTAATGGTTTAATCAATTCAGTGTTTTTGATCATGCCTTGAGTAAAACGATGGAGGACGATAACTTTTGGCGGCAGGTTGTTTAGTTTGACCAAGTTGGCGAGATAGTCGGCAGCCCAGTTGATGTCTGCGGCAGACATAGTACCGATAACATCCCCCGGTGGTATGTTGCCCGGCATGTCGAACTCGGGGTCGAGGCCTAAGTGCACGTTTGGCATCGAAAAATATTTTTCATATTGCGGCACTTCTTTTTGTACAGAGCTCAAACCCACTTGGATATCCAAAATCACGATGCCGTTTACTTTCGCTGCAAGCTCAAGAGCTTTGTCTACCTGGGTGTCCGGCATACGCAGACGATACATTCCGTCTTTACCTGCACTCCCCTGCGCAGTGATTACGATGTAGTTGATAGCAGGAACTACAGGAGTGGTAGGGTCGGCTGCTTCCCACTGTGCCATTGTTGCGCGAAGCATTGCCAACATCTGTTCTTCTGGATATTCGCCAAGCACGCCCATTCCTTTTGAATAGAAGTTACCGTAGTACGCGATGATACGGTTATGTGGCAAAAGTGCGCCAGGGTTTGGGTACGCCGCCTTCACTGGCCATAGTTGTTTTTTAACTGTTGTAGTTCCGAGAGTCTCTCCTGTTAGGAAAAAGTGGTACCAGGGCGATGAGGTTGCCACGTTTGCAAGAGCGAGGAGTTTTCGGTCGTATGCTTCTTTATCGAGGACGGGTGCTGTTGCAATTTTTTTAGTTGTTGAGGTTGCTTCTGCATCTGCCACACCTGCATATTGCAGGGACATAAATTCGCTGTAGCCAGCAAAATACACTAACGCAAACACTAAAGCACATCCGAGTGCGGCGAGCAGAAAAATCTTTTTTGCAGCCAGTTGTTTTTCCTTCGCCATAAAAACTCCTCACACTATAGCAACAAACACCCCGCATGTCGCGGAGTGTTTGTTAGAACACAGAACTACGTGAATCTATCTTCTTCATCTATTTCCTCACTTCGTATACTTGGACTCAATCCTGCATGTGCGTGCACGGCCTTTCCGCCCTTACTACCTGCACGCTGTGCCTCTTGTGAATCGAACTCGTGTGCCGTACCTTTTTCGTGAGCCGCCTTACCTCCCTTACTTGCTATTTCCCTTTGTTTTTCTGGATCCATTCCCGCAAAACCACGCCTGTCCCGACGGTTTTCAACATTGTTTTCCATAGTGCGATTCATTATTAGTTGCTAATAACGTCGACCTGTAGCAACTCTATCTGAAACCACATTAAGCCCTGGTTAAGTGAAACCTCACCACTTCATTTTTATTTTATCTGCTTTTGAATTTTCCCAATGAGCCCGTTTTGCTACTGTTGACGCAGATTGTTCACCTGTTCTATGTTTCTGACAGCTGCTCATCAAACCCGTGGAGGCAAAAGTGTCTAACAACTCAGATTCTAAGATTGATTGGAACGAGTACGCACTCAATTACGACTCCCTCAATAGTCTAGGCCCATACAGAGAGATGTTGGCAGAAGCTGTTGGAGTAATCTGGCACAGCCAACCGAATGCTGTGCTGGATGCAGGTTGCGGCACCGGAAATCTGCTCGCAAGACTTGCCGCACCATACATTCCCAAGCTTGTAGGTATGGATTCATCAACGGAAATGTTGGCGCGTGCAGAGAAAAAGTGTCCAGCAGTCCAATTTGTCCAGGCAGAACTCAACACGCAACTACCGTTCGAAGAAAGTGCGTTCGATGCAATTGCGTGCGTGAATGCTCTGTACGCAGTGGATGATCCTAACAAGACACTCGCCGAATTTGCGCGTATCTCGGCGCACGACGCAACCTTGGTCATCGTCACGCCAAAACAAAATTACGATAACGGCCTGATATTGAAAGCCCATTGCGGGAGCACAAAACCAGACGAGTATTGGAGAAATCTTCATTCTGATCTGGCGAGAGAGGAGCTGTTGATGCGGGAGGCACTTCAAGACGAGGTGACTTTTCAGAAAATGCGGAGCGTTGTAGACGTCAATCGTCGTATATCTACAAACATGCGATTTCATTTCTTCACTGGACCTGAACTTCGAAACGCCCTGCAGTTGGCTGGGTTTTCTGTTATAGATCTTCGCGAAACTTATGCGAGACAGTCTCACCTGCTGATTGCACGCCGAACATGATACGCTTTAAGAGGATTATTGCACCCGCAGTAATCCTCGTTTTTATATATAGACAGAGTTCTATAGTCCTATGGACGTAATAACGCTTACAAAATTTATTCTCGGGTGCACACTTATAGGAGAACTCTGTCTTCTTTATTTTGTATTAAAGGAAGAGCGATCTATCAAGAAATTACTTTTTGCACTGTTTGTTGTCGGGATCATCGGATGGACCTTGGCGATTTTTATTAACCTCTGGGCCCACAACGCAGATGTCGAGAAATTTGTATTCGGCTTCGCCGCAGTATTTTTAACCGCCCAAGTTTTATTTGCCCAACTGTTCCCCGACCGCCGCCTCCGCCCCTCTGATTACTGGAGCATCTTGGTTGGAGCCTTCTTTTTAGTGATTAGTTTCTGGAACGGTGCAGTATTTTCATCCATAGAACTTACTCCTCTTGGCTACACGATAGTTGAGAATGGATTTCTTTCTGAATATTATTCGCTCTTTGCCCTCGCTTTTGTTGCCGCACCAATTGCTATCTTTGCATGGAGGCGGGTGCAAACACACGACCCTTCCTTTCGCGCTCAACTCAAATATTTAATACTTGGGTTCTCTATATTTCTTGGGGTAAATATTCTTACCAACTCTCTACTACCCGTCTTCTTCCATGTATTTTTCTTCAACGCTGTCGGACCAGTATTTTCTCTCGTCCTCGCTGGTTTTATCTTCTATATAATCTACCGATACGAATTTCTCGATATTCATACCCTTAAGGATCTCCTCGATAAGGAACGTATCTATGCGCGAGAGCTTGAGGGGCGAGTTCGTGAACGAACGAAAGACATAGAGGAATTGCGCGCACGAGAGTGGCAACTGATGCAGGATATCGCCCACGCCCAACAAACAGCGCTCACTATATTAAAGACAGATGTGGAGCGCCTTAAACAAAACCAATCAGAAACTACTGAACCTATCCTGCGTTCAATGGAGCAAGGAATAGACCGCGCTTCATCGCTCACCTACGACCTGCTTCGCGCCGCCCAGTTTGAGGCGCAGGCAAAACAGAGTTATGAACTTGTTGACCTAAGCGCACTTGCTAAAAAAGTTGCTGAGGATGTCGATATTATTTGTGGTGCAAACAATATTTCTCTCACCCACAACATCGAACCTGGTCTCTCTATTATGGGAGATATAAAGCAACTCGAAGAACTCTTTCTTATTCTGCTTTCAAACGCGGTTAGATATAGAAAACAACATACTTCTGGAACTATAGCCCTTACACTCATGCGCGACGCTAAACATATTATTCTTTCTATTGCCGACACTGGCATAGGTATTGCTGGAGAACATCTCCCGCACTTGTTTGAGCGCTTCTATAGAGTACGCACTACGGGAAATGGAAATGGCCTTGGACTAGCTATAGCCAAAGCCATTGCCGAAACGCACGGTGGAACTATCGCCGTTCAAAGTACTGAAGGTGAAGGCTCTGAATTTAGAGTTTCTTTTAGCGAGACTCCCCTTCGAAGTTAGGTTCAACGATTCCCCACTGCATCGTACCTGGGTCGAGTTTCAAGTATGCACTT
>MEXB01000010.1 GCA_001773575.1 Candidatus Adlerbacteria bacterium RIFOXYC1_FULL_48_26
ACTCGTACTTATTGGAGTTGCATCAGTCTGGCAGGTCAGTGTGTATGTGCTTTGTCCGGTGATAGCAGCTGTTGTCTTATTTCTTGATGATATAGATCCGCTCACAGCGGTTGCGGCATCCGTGGTTCCAGGGCCAACCAATGAGCAGCTGTTAACACCTGAAGCAGACCATGTAATAACTGACGTGTCGTTTAGACGAACACGTGACGGAGAAGCGGTAATAGACATGTTTGCGTTTATGGCAATAACACTCACGCTTGCCTGAGAGCCTGTTTGGTCACACACAACAGTGTAGGTTTTGTCCGTAGTGACAGTGACGCCTGTAGAGCCACTTACCGCACCGCCAGTCGTGAAGTTGACTCCTGAGGCCGATGTATTTCCTGAAGAAGGACATGACCAGGTAATAGTTGCTGTCTGTCCGGTAACAACATTGGCGGTAGTGGCTGGAGTGCCTCCAGGTGGAGTAATGGTAACCGTTGGAGGACAGTCAGAAAGAGGTGGTGGCGTTGAGGTGCAGGTGCCGTTGCACTGCATCGTCCCGTTAGCTCTTGTCTGACCGCAAGAGTTTGCAGCAGAAGCACATGCTAGTCCGGTACCAGCAGCGCAGGCGGGCACGCATGTATATGGGTCAGATGGTACGTAACCACTCGCGCAGCAGAGCCTGTATACGCCCGGTGTCTCATATAAGGTATACCCATCAGGTGGTGGATCTTGCCAGCCCCCTATGTTGAAGCACATATCTCCCTCTTCAGCGTTACAGTTGTCGCCTAAGTGAGAGTAAGAGGGGCACGAGGCAGGAACTATTGCGCCGCCGGCAAGCCCTCGAGGCGACTGCTCGGCCAACCTAACTTCAACAGAACTAAACGGCTGGGGTTTTAAACCTCCCGACAGCTCGTTACTAAAGGCGAGTCCTAAAACCAAAAACAGCAAGGCAATGGGGAGAATTTGCTTTTTTATCTTACCTTTAAATATCGAGAGTTTAGACATACACAGATATTGACATAGTAGCAGTGATTAGTTTGAACTGCTGTTGTTTTCCACAAGTAAGATATTCTCCTCTATCGTCTGACGAAACGAGGCAAGCCCTTCTGCAGCAATTAATGGATCGTTGCCAGGATATGCTCGTATCCAGTCTTCTTCGCGCAAGCCTGCCGCAACGTCACGCGCCAACCGCAATTCTTCTTTTGCAGTCTTTGAATCGCCGAGATTGTACGCAGACATCGCGTGCATAACCAGAAGCCAGGGACTGTATGGATTGTATTTTAGGCCAATCTCCGCACGCTCCTTTGTATCCTTATACTTGCCTTGCACGAAATATATCCACGCAAGGTCGTTATTTGCCGCCCAATTATCAGGATCCCACTCCAAAAACTTTGAGAAATCCTCTTCTGCAGCAGGGTATTGCTTTGCATATCCTTCTATAAGCCCTCGAATGTAGTACGAGGCCATAAGCTCATCTCCTCGCATCTTGAACTGCATATTGATTCGGTAAAGAGCCTCTGTAAAATCACCGTGAAGAAACGCTATGCGAGCATACTGATGCCACGCATCGGGCGTAGTTGGGTCAATCTCGACCGCTTTAGCAAAATAGTATTCAGCTTTTTTTATATCGTATCCAGATGACCCGTATACACCAAAATAATGATTGCCGCAGATAAACGCAGCGTTTGCAGAATGAGTAACCTGAAACTCTATACAACGCGCAAACCCGTTTTTGTACATTGCAGAAACACCCCAATACACACCAGCCGCAATTACAGCAGTCGACAAAACTAGTAACAATAGTTGCTGTCTCTTCTTATATTGTTTGTATATTTGGATCATAGCTCATCAATTCTTTTGAGATTATACCTCGACAAAGAGCTCTTTTTATTGACCTTGACTTTAGCGAAAGAAAAGAGTATATTAAAAGTATCTGGAAACCGCCCCCGAGGGGCGGTTCTCCTTTTAAGAAAATAACCAAAATCGTATATGTTTGATCTTAAAGTAATGAATTCAGTGCTCGGCGAGCTCGAAGAAGAACGCGGCATACCCCGCGAGAAAGTTATCGAGGCTATTGAAGCTGCTCTTGCTACTGCATATAAAAAAGAATACGCAAAACGCGGCCAAATAATCCGCGCTAAATTGGATTTGAATACTGGCACACCTGAATTCCAGCAAATAAAAGAAGTTGTTGATGAAAGCACTGTACGCTTTATCAGCGAAGAAGAGGAAGATGAACACAAGGAATTTGAACTTGATACCGAAGGTAATCCTATAATCCCCCTTCCCCGTTTTAACCCTGAACAGCACATCACTCTTGCAGACGCAAAATTCATAAAACGCGACGCAGTCGTCGGCGACGAGCTCGTATTTGCGCTCGAAACAAAGGACGATTATGGCCGTATTGCCGCACAAACAGCAAAGCAGGTCATCATCCAGAAAATCCGCGAAGCAGAAAAAGTATCTGTTGTTGCTGAATTTGGTAAGCGCCAAGGTGAAATTGTTACCGGAACCGTGCAGCGCATGGAACGCGGAAACATCTTTATCGACCTCGGCCGCGCAACTGGCATCCTTCCGTACGATGAGCAGATTCCCGGTGAACGTTACCGCCAGGGTGAACGCATTCGCGCCGTTCTCTACCAAGTAGAGGAAAGCTCCCGCGGTATCTACCTCCGCCTTTCCCGCGCAAACCCACAATTCCTCGTAAAGTTATTTGAAATGGAAGCGCCAGAAGCCGCAAACGGCACAGTTCTCTTTAAGGCTGTCGCTCGCGAAGCAGGTTCTCGCTCAAAAGTTGCGGTTGCTTCAAGCGACCCACACGTTGACCCAGTTGGTTCTCTTGTTGGACAGCGTGGTGTTCGCGTTTCAACAGTTACCTCAGAACTCGGCGGCGAAAAAATCGACATCATAGAGTGGTCTGAGGATCCAAAGACCTTTATAGAAGAAGCTCTCTCACCAGCGCGCATTACAGAAGTAGATCTTGATGAGGCTGAACACAAGGCAACTATCAAAGTCGCTGAAGACCAGCAATCACTCGCAATTGGTCGCGGTGGCCAAAACGTACGCCTCGCAGCTAAGCTCACTGGTTGGCGCATCGACATCCAGTCGACACAGGGTACTAAGATTGCTGAGGAAGCAACTCCCGCAGAAGAAACGACTCCTACTGAATAAGCTATAATAAAAACATATGAATCTATGGCACGACGTACCGTTGGGTAATAACGTTCCTGAGGAAATCAATGTCATCGTTGAGGTTTCCAAAGGCTCACACAACAAGTACGAAATCGACAAAGAAACAGGCTTGATTAAGCTTGATCGCGCAAACTATTCCGATGCGGCATTTCCCTATGACTACGGTTTTGTTCCTCAAACCCTATGGGACGACGGCGACGCGCTCGATGTTATCGTTCTTACCACTTACCCTATCGACCCAGGCATTCTTGTTACTGTCCGCCCAGTAGGAGTTATGGAAATGATTGACACTGGCGAAAGTGATTTCAAAATTATTGCTGTACCAGTTGATGACAAACGATGGGACGACGTACAAGACATCAAAGATGTAAACCAACACTCTATTAAGGAGTTCCAGCACTTCCTCGAAACCTACAAATTGCTCAAGGGCAAACCAGCACCAGTTGAAATCAAAGCAGTAAACGGTAAGGCTCAGGCAATGGAGGCAATCAGCCGCTCAGTTGAGCTCTACAAGCAGAAGTTCAATAAATAATAGCTGTGGATATCGCTTCCTGCTGTAGAATAACGGCATGGATGAATCTACTCCTCCTGGCTCTCTGGGTCCGATAGTGGCAACGATAATTATCGTGGTTTTGTTTATTGTCGGTGGCGTGTATTTTCTTATAAAACAGGAGCAGCGCGCAGAAGCCATTAGACTCCAAAACGAGCAGGCGGAGTTGCCAGCAAACTCCTAATACGTTAGTATCGCTTGATGAAATTTGAAGAACTAGCTAAGTCGTTTATTAAGAAATCGCTACCCGATTCAGAGGTAGAACTAACGGGAGAGATCCCGGCAGAAACCGTTGCCCCATACCGCGAAAAGGCGCTTACCCTCCTTTCAGCCCAGCTTGAAATGGATGGGTTCCGTAAAGGCCATGTTCCAGCAGAAATGGCTCTTAAACGCATTGGTGAAACAGCTGTTCTTGAAGAAGCTGTGGAGATTTTTATGCGCGATTTTTATCCGGACCTTGTTGATGTTCATGCACCAAGCGCACTCGGTCGCCCCGACATCCGCATCACTAAACTCGCACCTGGAAACCCTGTTGGCATTACTATCGTCACCAGCGTCTACCCTACTATTGAACTTCCAAAGGATTGGAAGAAGGTTGGTGAAGGAATCGAAATTGAAACAGTTGCAGACATTCTAGATGCAGAAGTTGATGAAGCCCTCACTTCTATTCGCCGCGCCCACGCTAAGGCTTCTTCAGCAGAAACAGGTTCTTCCCCTGCAGGTCAGCAAGGGGACGGTTCAGAACCTATTTCTACTTCCACCTCCCCAACTGAAGTTGCAGATGCTGAAGCTAAGCTCGCAGACCCACAAAATCTACCTGAATTAAATGATGAGTTTGCGAAATCACTTGGCAAATTTGAAGGCGTTGAAGATTTGAAGCAGAAGATAAAAGAGAATATGAAGTCTGAGAAAGAGCAGAAAGCTCGCGACAGCCGCCGTGGCAAGGTAGTTGATGCTCTTATAGAGAAAGTGCAGATCGACGTCCCTTCTATCTTCGTTGAAAGTGAACTTGATAAAATAATCGGCCAGATGCGCGAAGACACTCAGCGTTTTGGTCTTTCCTTTGAAGACTACCTACAGCGTGTTGAAAAAACTGAAGAACAAATCCGTGCTGATTTCCGCGAACAAGCTTCAAAACGTGCAAAACTCCAGCTCACATTGAACAAAATTGCTGAAGAAGAAAAGATTGAGGCCGATGAAGAGAAAGTAGAAAGTGAACTCAAGCATGCTCTTGAACACTTCCCCGATGCCCGTCCTGATCTCGTCCGTATCCATATACAAACAGTGCTCCGAAACGAGAAGGTTTTGCAATTGCTTGAAGGCAAGACAGAAAAGGAGTAAAGTTCCTGCATGGAACACCTCAAAAAATACGAACTCAGGAACCAGCTTGTGCCGATGGTTATTGAAAAGACCCCGTACGGTGAGCGGGCGTTTGATATTTACTCACGTCTCTTGAAGGATCGTATTATTTTCCTTAGCGGCCCTATTGAAGACCATGGCGCGAACCTTATTATTGCCCAACTCCTCTTCTTGGCATCTGAAGATCCTAAGCGCGATATTCAACTTTATATAAACTCCCCAGGCGGCTCAGTAAGCGCCGGCTTGGCAATCCTCGACACGATGAACCACATCAAACCTGATGTTGCGACAGTATGTGTCGGCATGGCAGCATCTGCAGCAGCTGTGATTCTTGCTGTTGGCGCAAAAGGTAAGCGTTTCGTACTCCCTAACGCAGAAGTGATGATCCACCAGCCATGGGGCGGCGCACAAGGACAGGCAACGGATATTGAAATCACCGCAAAACATATCATCGCAACCCGTGAACGTCTCAATAAAATTCTGTCGAAAGCCACAGGACAACCTCTCCCTAAGATCGAAAAAGATGTCGAACGCGACTACTTTATGACAGCTGAAGATGCTAAGAAATACGGACTTGTGGATGAGATTTTGGTCAACAAAACTGTCCCTATCGTAAAGAAATAGTTTTTACTGCAATATTTGCCGAAGTGAGATTTCCCTGGTATTGTTGGGGTGTTCAAACATATCAAAAAACTATGAATTTCCCCTACTATGTCAATAAAACTTTTGTTAGCCCTACTGGGCTCCAGCGCATTGCTGGGCGCAGTCATAGGCTATGTGTTCCGATGGTTACTTGGTCTTTCGCGTAAAGGTTCTATAGAAGTCGAGGTCAAGCAACTCATGCTTGACGCTCGCGAAAAAGCAGAGAAGCTTTTAGCAGAAGCAGAAGCGGCATCAAAGGAGAAAGCTTTAAATATTGAAGCTGCCGCACTCGAAAAAGAAGAGAAAATCACACGCCAAGAAGAGCGTGTGTTTAAACGTGAAGAAACACTCGACAAAAAACAACAAGAGCTTGATAAGGAAGTCGAGCTAGTTAAGAGCAAAATTGAAGAAGTAAAAAACATTAAAGATCGTGCTGATGCGCTTCTTTCCGAACGCACCACTGAACTTGCTCGCGTTGCAGGCCTTAGCAAAGACCAGGCCAAAGAACAGCTTTACCAGGAACTTGAGAAAGAAGCTGGTGAAGACTTGATGGCACGCGTCATGAAGCTTGAACGTGAAGGTATGGAGAAAGTCGAGCGCCGCGCAAAGGAAATTCTCACGACTGCTATCCACCGCCTCGGCAACTCAGTTGCCGCAGACACAATGGCGACAGCTGTCACCATTCCCAACGATGAAATTAAAGGAAAGATCATCGGTAAAGAAGGTCGCAACATCAAAGCCTTTGAACGTGCAGCTGGCGTTGAAGTTATTATCGACGACACTCCGGGCTCTATTGTTCTCTCCTCTTTTGACCCCCTCCGTCGCGCAATTGCCCGTATGGCGCTTGAAAACTTGATCCTCGACGGACGTATCCAACCAGCAAAAATCGAAGAAACTGTTGAGAAAGCAAAGGCTGACGTCAACAAGATCATAAAAGAGAAAGCTGAGGCCGCATGTTTTGAAACTGGCGTCATTAACCTCGACCCTCGTCTTATGATGATCCTCGGCCGCCTCCACTTCCGTACCTCGTATGGCCAGTCAGTGCTCCAGCACTCAACAGAAATGGCACATATTGCCGGTATGATCGCTGAAGAAATGGGTGCCAACGTCCAGATCGCTAAAGCTGGCGCACTCCTCCACGACATTGGTAAGGCTCTCGACCATGAAGTACAGGGTACCCACGTTGAAATTGGTCGTCGCGTTCTCCAGAAGTTTGGCGTTTCAGAAGAAGTGGTCAAAGCAATGCAGGCCCACCACGAAGAATATCCTTATGAAACTGTTGAAAGCATCATCGTTCAGGTAGCAGACGCAATTTCAGGCGGCCGCCCAGGTGCCCGCCGTGACTCAGTAGAAAATTATCTTAAACGTTTGGGTGATATTGAAGAAATTGCCAACTCCTTCCCTGGCGTTGAGAAATGCTATGCCATCTCAGCTGGCCGTGAAGTCCGTGTCTTCGTTAAACCTGATGAAATGAACGACTTCCAAGCTCGCGAACTTGCTCGCAATATCGCAAATCGCATTGAAGCTGAGCTTAAATACCCTGGCGAAGTGAAAGTAAATGTTATCCGCGAGTCTCGTGCAATAGAATTCGCAAGATAATTATCTCGATTTCATTATTTGTTCACGCGATTAGTGTATAATGGTGTAGGTTTGTTCGCGCAGACGCTCTCTGTCCTCTAGGGATGGCGAGCGTTTTGCGTATTTGGGTAATTTTTTTGAAATATTTTAGATTTTTGTCAAATATTTTAGCCTCAAACTTGTCCTTGTGGCCTGGTTGCGCCATTTTTTGCATCATCTATACTACTGGCACAGGGCAAAACCTTTAATTTACTCGTTTATTTCAAGTTCCATACGTATGAACAAGCAAGATATTGCAGAAAAAGTACACGGAGTTCTCGGCGGCACCAAGGCTGACGCAGAACGTGCTGTTGAAGCTATGATCGATTCTATCGTTTCTAGCCTTAAGAAAGGTGACGATGTCTCTATCGCAGGCCTTGGTATCTTCAAGACCAAGATGCGCGCAGCTCGTACTGCTCGCAACCCACGCACCGGCGCAACCGTGCAGGTTCCCGCAATGACAGTGCCTAAGTTCCAGGCCGCAAAGGCTTTGAAAGAGGCTGTTAAATAGTATTTCCAACCTGCCTGCCGCAGGCAGGTACGTTTGACCAAAAACCGCCCATATGGGCGGTTTTTGTTTTTGCCAACCCAGCTTGGTAGACCATGTCTATGTCACTAGTCTCCGCAGCTGCAAAGACCTATCTAGCAAATAATTAGAACTTAACCCCCATTCTTGTAAGAAAAGCTTTAAATTCGGGAGAAACATTTGCAAGTTTCAATGCTTTTATACGTATCTCGTTAGTTGCGGGAAGATTCTGGATGCCACCAACTCCTCCTTTTTCGAGAAAGTTAATCACACTCGTCGATGTAAGCGTCCCAAATGGTGCCAACACAGTTTTAATATCATCTGCGCGATCACTACCAAAGATTGTCATGAGAAAATCCGCGTACGCAAACCTCCAGGTGAACAATACAGCCTGTATTTTTGGGTTATTCATATCTACTCCAGTACTTTGAACATACTCAGCGACGGTCTTAACCTTAATATAGGCCGTCTCCGACTCCTCCGCAGGGTGATTCTTGAGAATTTTGTTGCTCAACGCTGTTGCCTGAGCTCTAATCAGTTGATTAAGAATGAGTGTATAAGGTGCATAGAGAGAAATGGCAACGCCTGGAGCCTGAGAGACCCTGTCGTCGCGAGTATCCCCCTCTGCAACATACTTCTGCATGAGAGCTGCCACCTCCTCTCGTGTTTGCTGGATAGGAGAATTTGTTACCAACAACATAAAATAGTACCCAGCGATACTATATTCAGCCATAGATGTTGGGTATATCTCGTCGGACGCCTTAAACAGCGCGAAGTATGCGTCCCACATACGAGCTTGGTTGGTACCGGAGGTTCCCAAGTACACATCGAAGGGGGGTTTATTGAAATAAGTTTTGTAGAAGGATACGTCATTTATATGCGCATATACTACTCGAGCCAGTGTGTTATATGCTGTTGCTCGTATCCATGCAGGGACAGAATAGTCGTTGACGAGATTATACGCGATGGAGGCAGCTTCTGCGTTCGCGCTATCCTTCCCGGCATCAAAGAGTGTTGCCATTAAGAGTACTTGCAATCGTGCCCGCTCGCTCTTGGTGGGCGCTTGTTCTATAAGCGCGCGCAAGTTAGTTTCCGCTATGTCGTATTGGCCGGTATAAAGGGCGTCTACAGCCGGTTTGGAGTTTTTAATAGATGTCATGGTTAATTGCGCTTCTTTCCCGGGAAAATAAATACTAACGTAATAAAAAGTAGCTCCGGCTGCTAATAGCAAGGCTATGATAACAAGTGCGATATATTTTAGAGAACTTCTCATTCAATTTTAGTGTGGAGAACCACTACAACCGCAAGGACCGGCGTCAGTATTAGGACAACCGCCGTCGCAAGACCCTCCATCCGCAGGAGTATCCGCATATGCGGAAGGTACACTGGTAAAAGACGCAAAAAGATCATCGGGCTTGTTTGCATCGTCTTTAGGATTGTTGGGGACAAATCCCAATTTGTGCACAATATTCGTCAAAAAAACAAAGAGCACGAGGGTGGTGAATGCAGTAAATCGTAGTGCTCTCTTTAGAAATCTACCCATATACCCTCAGTATAACAGTCTTTGTTTCTCTACAAGACTCCCTTCCCTACCGCGAGTGTATAAAGGAGACTTTCGTTTTCTCCATTACGTAAAGAAAAGGCCCGCTCCTGTGAGGGAACGGGCCTTATTGTGCCGACTGAGTTACCTCAGCTTGGGCAAATGTCGCTTCATCAGGTTGGTGCCGAACTGGCCATCGAGCCTACCTTGACTGGTCAGCTGATAGTAGACCGAATAGCCCTTCCTGCTCTTGAAGAACAGCTGGCCCTTGACGACCGTGGCGTCCTGGATCACGAAGGAGCCGGGTGGCGACGAGACGGAATTGCTGCCGGCCCCGTAGACGTAGAGGACGGTTGCGACGTTGCCGTTGACCTCGGTCACGGCCAGGGCGGTGCAGGCACTATTCTCCCACACGCCCTCGCCCCAGACGCCGAAGAACTTCTTCAGCTCAGGGTTAGCATCGGCGCCCGGGGTCTTGAGGACCACATCCACCTTGACGTCGCAGAGCTTGCCGCTGAAGACTTGATCCGGAGCCGCCGCCGCCGAAGCGGTCGGCGACGCGGCCTTGACGACCTGTGCGTGGGCCGGGGTGAAAGCGAACAACGCAACGCCAATGGCTGCAGTGAGCAGCGTACGAAACGTATTCATAACAAAGTACTCCCTCTGCGGTTGTGACACATTCCACCAACATTGGTAGATGAGAATATAATAACATCTTTTAAAAATAAAAGCAAGCCCCCTCTGTTGGCTCCCCTTAGCATTGGACGCCGCTTACCGGGATACCGCCCCGCAATTACTCTATCCACCTCCATGTTCAACATTCGGTCACGAGCACATCTTTGTTTTTAACAATCTAAGTTGGTAGACTGAGCACATGTCACTAGCCTCTGCAGCTGCAAAGACCTATCTTACAAACAAGGGGGCTAAGAATATCCGCCATGTCAGAGGCAGCTTACTCGACCACCTTTCGCGTATAGAAGAGACTCTCAAAGGATGGAATACCCCAGAACACGTTCAACTAGCTGGACTTTTTCATTCTGTGTTTGGTACGGACCATTTTAAAAAAGAGTTGTTGGGAGAAGCAGACACCGAACAGGTCCGTCTACTCATAGGAGAAAAAGCTCTTCGTTTGGTATCCTTATTTTCTAGCATTGATCGTTTTACGATTTCATCAAAACGCACCCCTAGCGGCTACTCAGCATTGCATAAAGATACATACGCGACGATTCCTCTGACGAAAGAAGAAACTTCAGAGATACTCCATATATTTCTGGCAAACGCAATAGACCACCTTTTTGATGTCATGTATGAAGGCGCAATGGTGGAAATTAACCACTATGTCCCCTTTGCGGAACTGTTTACACCCAAAGCACAAGAAGCTCTTCAAAAACTCAATCGTGGGACACATCCATCTGAAGAATTCTCTCCAGGCTTACGTTTTATAGGGCACGCGGGCGTCTGGCTTAAAACGGAAGAAGGTTCTCTTGTTGTTGACCCATGGTTGTATTCTTCTACATTTGAACAGCCTGTACTACGCGGCTTACAACCATATCAACGCACGATAGATTTTCTTATTCCACGCCCAGTATTCAAAGGCATAGATCTTAAGCCCGATATTGTCTTGCTTTCACACTTCCACACCCATCACGCACCGCTCGAATCAATAAAAAAATTCGCCGGACTAAAACCCATACGCGTTATTTGCCCCGCACTATCAGAAGATGACCATGCGTGGCTAAGAACATCTCTTGGCGAACTGTATGAAAAGATAACATTTGAAGCAAGTGACGAGGCGAGGGAACATACCTTCCCTAACCTTACTGTGCGTGTCTTTACACATCCTAAGCCACACCATTTGGGTTTTGTTGTAAAAACACCCAAGCAACATTTTGTACATGTCACGGATGCGTGTGTAAACGCTGACGTAAATAGACTTTCTCTCGATCCAATGTGGGAGACTGTTCGAGACCTTAAGCCCGACATGCTCTTTATATCGGCTGCAAACCATTTGTCTCGTTGGGGAGCGGGTTCTAAAAGAACTGTGGGGGAACACGCTTCACTTTCACCCACACAAGCGGCAAAAATTACTGCCCTGATGGGGGCGAAGCGCGTAGGACTTATAGGTATGGATAACTTCTCTATTTGGGACAGTGCAATAGAGTACGCACACACCGCAGAAGCCATTGAAAACGAATTCCAGTGGGTGATCGATTACTTGGCTCCAAACGTAGAATTTATACCTCTGCGTCCAGGTAAAAAAATACTTTAGAAAAAATTAGAACTTGGTTCCCGTCCTTACAAGGAAAGTCTTGAATTCAGGCGAGATGGCTGCAAGTTTTAGTGTCTTTATATACCTTCCGCTGGTAGAAGGAATATCTTGAATGCTGCCAATTTTTGCTTTTTTAAGAAAAGTAATGATGTCTTGCGATGTAAGGGTTCCAAAAGGTGCCAGCAGGTTTTGTATATCGGGTGTACGCGCAGTACCGAATTCTGTTAAAAGAAAACCCGCATAGGTGAATCTCCACGTAAACAATACAGCTTGTATCTTTGAGTTATTCATGTCCACACCACCACTTTCTATCCCATCAGCGACCGTCTTTACCTGAACATACGCCTGCTCTGATTCTACAAGGTCATGATTCTGAAGTATTTTATTACTCAGGGCTATTGCATCCGCTCTAGATAATTGGTTGAGGATGATGTTATACGGGGCATAGAGGCCTCCGTCTTTCCGAGTATCTCCCTCGGCGATGTACTTTTGCATCAGTACCGCAATTTCTTCTCGTTTTTGTTGAGTAAGAGAGTTGTCCGACAAAAACATAACATAGTAACGAGCTATGCCATACTCAGCAAGGGAGGTTGGGTATATATCGTCTGATACTTGGAGTAATTTGAGATACGCGCTCCATATGCGGTCTGTATCGGTACCAGAAGTTCCGAGATAGGAATCGAGCGGAGCTTTATTAAAATAGGTTGTATAGAAGGATATAGTATCCGTATGTGCATACACAACCCGTGAGAGCGTATTATATGCTGTCGCTCGTATCCATGCAGGGACTGAGTAGTCGTTAATAAGGGTGTACGCGAGTGATGCGGCCTCTTCTGCATCACTTTCCTTCCCCGTGTCGAAGAGGGTGGCCATGAGGATTACCTGTAGGCGTGCCTTTTCGCTCTTAGTGGGGGCTTGTTCTATAAGCGCGCGCAAGTTAGTTTCCGCTATGTCGTATTGGCCGGTATATAGAGCCTGTATCGCTGGTTTAGAGTTAGCAACGGATTTCATTGTCAATTGAATTTCTTTATCGGGAATATAGACACTAACGTAGTAAAAGACCCCTCCTGCTATCAATAGTAGGGCCACAATTACCAATGCGATGTATTTTAACGGGCGATTCATTCAATTTCTAATCTCCGGTGCCGCCAGACGCGCAAGGACCGGCATCAGTATTAGGCAATCCGCCGTCGCAAGACGAAACCTGACCGCCCTCGGGGGTATCCGCATATGCGGAAGGTACACTGGTAAAAGACGCAAAAAGATCATCGGGCTTGTTTGCATCGTCTTTAGGATTGTTGGGGACAAATCCCAA
>MEXB01000011.1 GCA_001773575.1 Candidatus Adlerbacteria bacterium RIFOXYC1_FULL_48_26
CAAATATTATAACTCCACTTGAGCTTGCGTGCCTGCGTCTGGAGTTAGAGCGCGAATGCCCACATACTCGCGAATGCGCTGGGCTAAAAACGCTGAGGAAGCCGGCTCTCCCATCGTGACAAACACTTGTGTGAGTGATGGGCCAATCTGTTCAACAAATTCAAGCAATTGTGAACCGTCCATATGCGCTGAATAACTGTATATCTTTTCAATACGGCAACGAACTGGAACTTTTTTACCTTTGATGGGAACACTCTTGAAGCCCTCGGCCAACTTACGGCCCAAGCTCCCTGCCGCCTGGTACCCCACAATAAGAATTGTGGAGCGGGTGTCGCCAAGCACATCAAGTTCGTGTTGCACAACGCGGCCGCCGTTGCTCATACCGGAACCCGCAATAATGATCTTTGCTCCACCACGCGCACCGATGTTCCGCGACTCCTGCCCATCGTGTATGTAGTGCAGTTCTGGAAACTCAAAAAGATGTTCCCCCGCTTTCATACGTTCCTGCATTGCTTCGCTGAAATATTTCGGGTGGCTTATATAGCTTGCGGTAATTTTTTGCGCAAGCGGTGAGTCCAGATACACAGGCATTGAGGGGACTTTTTTATCCATCATCAGAGAGCGGATGTCGTAGATCAAATCCTGGGTGCGCTCGGTAGAAAACGCAGGGATAAGTAGTACCCCGCCCGACTCAGCAACCTCCTTGATATGAGCAGCAACCTGCTCCAAACGGCTCTCTTGTGATTTATCGCTTTGCGTTCTGTCTCCGTAGACACTTTCCATAAGCATATAGTCTATGCCCACCGGAATTTCACAGGTGGCCAAAAGTGGTGAAGCTCCCCCACCCAAGTCTCCTGTAAATACCATTGATTTCCCTCCACGCACAAATTTTGCCATAGCGGAACCTAAGATATGGCCGCTGTTTAAAAACTCTACGGTCATCCCGTCAGATAATTCAACAACCTTGTGATACGGCACCGTGTCCCACTGCGAAAGAGCTTGGGCAATATCATCTTCGGTATACAAAGGCTCCTTGCCTATCTTGAGCGCCGTCTTGCGCGACAACTCCATTGCGTCTAGAAGCATAGGCTCTGCCAGCGACTTGGTCGCTTCAGTTGAGAGGATACGTCCACGGTAGCCATCTTTTACAAGCTTCGGTATACGACCAATGTGGTCGATATGTGCGTGTGTGTTTATAAGATGCGTAATGCTGTTTGGGTCAAACGGAAATGGTTTCCAGTTTTCATCATCAAACGCATGAGCCCCCTGGAAAAGCCCGCAGTCTATCAAAAATTTAGCACCTCCTGTGTCGAGTAAAAAATTAGAACCGGTGACGGTTCCAGCTCCCCCAAAGAAAGATATAGTTGATTGCACTGACATAGTATAACTCGCGAATGTGGGTACAAAAAATCCCCTCGGGAGGGGGGGTTCTTTGTAGACCGCAGGAGCAAGTGTCTCCCTGTGTTAGGTGGGTGCTCTACCGAGCACTCCACAGAGTGTCCGGACATCGAGCTCCCGGAAGATTCACTTAAGGACATTTGCCCCAGCAGTCTGAATTAAATATATCACAAGGGGGTAACCCCTGGAAACTACTCGTCTATACCGAAGCGTTTATATTTGAAAACCGTCTTTTTGCCGAACCAGTGATTGATTTCGTGCTTTGCCTCTTCAGGAGTTTCTGATGCGTGAACGAGGTTGAAGACTGCGCGGTGTTCTGTATTTGCTGAAATTGCTGAGTCGGCTGAGAAATCGCCACGGATTGTACCCATTTCTGCCATGTACGGCATTGTAGGACCAACAATCTTACGAACCATGTCTACAGCGTGGACGCCCTGCACCACCATCTTTACCATTGGCGCGCTTACCATGAAGTCGATAAGCCATGCACGTACGGTTTTACCGATCTTAAGCAAGTCGTTGGTACCAAAGTCCTGACGTACATCGCGGTCATATTTGCTATATGTTGCGCTCGTCTTTTCGCCTATACGAGTAAGCCATTTTTCATCTTTAGGATAGTGCTTATCCATCTCTGCCTTAGAAGGCTGAAACATTTCGAGAGCGACAATCTTAAGGTCGCGCTGTTCCATGCGCTTAATTATCTCGCCAATAAGGCCCTTGCGGACGCCGTCAGGCTTAATGAGCACAAATGTCTTCTCCTCCTTTGGACTTATCATTTCGCTACTCTACAATATATACGGAAAATTACAAGAGAGGGGTTAGGATTTCACACCCATTCTCAGTAAGCATAATGGTTTGTTCAAAGTGGGCGGCACGAGAGCCGTCGGCGGTTGAGTATGTCCACTGGTCGTCTTCAAGCACAATATCTCCCTTTCCAAGGGTAAGGTGTGGTTCAATCGCCAGCACCATTCCTGCAGGTAAAATTTCGCCCTTCCCTTTTGTGCCGACATTAGAAATATATGGTTTTTCGTGTACGCTCTGCCCTACGCCATGTCCGCCCAAGTCTTCTACTATCGCTACATTATATTTTTTTGCAATAATTTCTACTTCGGCACCAGCATCTTCAGCGTGCGCCCCCGCCTTTAGAGCCGCCACAGCAACATTCAAAGCTTCACGCGACGCCTCAAGTAGACGTTTTGAGTCTTCATCGCCCTCTCCTGCAATGCAGGCAAGCGCTGAGTCGGTAACATAGCCATTGTACGAGACGCCAAGATCGAGAGAAACAATATCTCCCTCTTTAATGACCCGGTCTTCGCTTGGAATGCCGTGTGCAACTTCGTCGTTTATCGTTACGCACAACGCCGCCGGGTATGGAAACGCCGCACCCTTTGGTTTGTAGTTTAAAAATGCCGGCACGCCGCCACGGTCACGGATTCCTTTTTCTGCAACAAGATCGAGCTCTGCGCTTGTGACGCCAGGTTTTACAAGCTGGATAATTTCTTTCAGCACGTCAGAAAGAATCT
The DNA here is from genome assembly GCA_001773575.1 of Candidatus Adlerbacteria bacterium RIFOXYC1_FULL_48_26. Lineage (GTDB taxonomy): Bacteria > Patescibacteriota > Minisyncoccia > Phycocordibacterales > SBAW01 > GWA1-54-10. The sequence continues at coordinate 2,922 of MEXB01000011.1, forward strand.
TCCCAGAGATTCGTAGATTTTCTATGTCTTCCTGAGTTTTTACGATCATATAAATTAGAGGCCGAGCTGTGCGATGATGTCCTTTTGTATCTCTTCAACACTGCGCTCACCGTCTATATCGAGCACCTTGTATGAGGAGTTTGCACGGAACCATTCAATATTAGGCATTGTGTCTTTGCGCGACCACGCAAGACGTTTACGAATACCATCCTCTGTATCATCGCTACGGCCGCGGAGAAGTAGGCGCTTAATAGCCTCTTCGTCTGAGATGTTAATACACACTACCGTTGCAGGCTTTGCTTCAAAGAAATCTAGTGCTGAGTCCAACATTGGCACCTGGTCTGGTGTTCGTGGGAACCCATCGATAATGATGTGTTCGTTTCCCTTCGCATTGTCCATCAAGTATTGGGCAAACACAGCACAGCTTATCGAATATGGAATAAGGCCGCCTGCTTTCAAAATTCCATCGGTCTTTGTGCCTGTAAAGTCACCGCGGGTTGCAAGCTCACGCAAACCCTGACCCATACCAAACTGAAGTATCGGGCGGTCTGCATCAACTTTTGCGAGATGTTCTTTTAGTAAATCTATTTGTGTTCCCTTTCCCGACCCCTGAGGACCTAAAAATATGAGTGTCTGTTTATTCACGTTAGACATTGTACACTACTGCGCGGCTAATTCATGGACCGCTTGTATAAAATCTATTTTTGCCTGTTCAAGCCCACCATCAGGGTTTGCAACGACACGAGCCGCCTCACCCTTAAATGTAAGTTCGTCTTCGTAACGCTTACGGCGGGCAAGCAATTCTGCCTCGGTCATAGACGCACGCGCAAGAATACGGCGCTCAAGATCTGCCCACTCTCCCGCGTCAATGAAGATGATTTGGAGATCATCGTTAGACAACAGTGTTTGGATCTGGCGAGCGCCCTGAACCTCCACTTCTCGTATAACTGTTTTGCCTTGCTCAATATATGGGAGGATCTCTGACTTCAGAGTGCCGTAATAATTACTACCGTATGCAGCCCATTCAAGAAATTCGCCTGCCGCTTCACGCTTTTCAAACTCCTCCTTGGTCAAAAAATAATACGTTCCCCCATCCTTTTCTCCTGGGCGAGGTGCGCGTGTTGTGCACGATATAGGAAAGACATACGAGGCGCCTTCTGTTTCGCGTAGATACGACAGGAGTGTTCCCTTCCCGCTACCGGTCGGCCCGACAACAAGAATAAGCTTTCCTTTCATTGCTTAATATTCGCGGATTGAGATTTGCGCGTCAATGCGACGAGCAAGATCGAGGATAACTGAGACGACGATGAGAAGCGCTGTGCCGCCGAGTGCGAGGGAGGTAATGCCAGTTATAGACTGCATTGCAATAGGAAGAACAGCGATGATAGCAAGGAAGAGCGCGCCGACGAAGGTGATGCGTGTGATAACGCGTCCCAGGTATTCCATGGTTGAACCGCCTGGGCGGACACCTGGGATAAATGCGCCATTTTTCTGCAAGTTTTCTGAAATCTGGTGTGGGTCAAACGTAACTGCGGTGTAGAAGTATGTGAAGAGGAATACGAGTACAAAGTAGACTGCGCCATATACACCGAGGTGCTGGAACATATTGAGCACAAACTGTGATGCGCTTGCAAGCCATGGGTATGCTGAGGTTGCAAAGAAACTTGCCATCATTTGTGGGATCAAAAGAAGTGAGAGCGCGAAGATGATTGGGATAACACCTGCCTGATTAAGGCGGAGTGGGAGGTAGGTAGATGCACCACCGAAGAATTTCATACCGCGTACGCGTTTTGCATACGTCACTGGCACTGGACGTTCTGCTTCTGTGATAACAACCACGGCTGTAACCACAGCGATCGTTGCTGCAACAAAGGCGATATACACCGGAAGCTGTGCCGCATTGAACGAGAAGAGTGCCTGTGACACTTGGCTTGGCAAGCTAGCCACGATGCCGGCAAAGATGATTACTGAAACGCCGTTACCAAGACCGAACTCAGAGATAAGCTCACCGATCCACATCAAGAGCATTGAGCCTGCAACAATAACGAGCAAGTTAACGCCGAACTGGAACGAAGTGAGGCCTGGCATAATACCTTCGCGCTGGAGTATCAAAAGGAAGCTGATGCCTTGTACAACAGCAAGAGGGAGTGTGAGGAAGCGTGTGTACTGGCTGAATTTCTGACGACCTATCTCCCCTTCTTCCTGATACAGCTGCTTAAGCGCAGGGATCATCATAGTGAGAAGCTGGAGGATGATAGACGCGGTGATGTATGGGCCAACGCCCAAGAGTACGAGGGAAAGGTTGCTCAATCCGCCACCTGAGAACAGGTTCAAGAGGCCAAAGAATTGGTTATTGCTGAAGAATAGTTCGAGCTGCGCTACGTCGATACCAGGAACTGGGATAGAAGCGAGGACGCGGAATATTGCGAGTGCGCCAAGCACGAACAACAAGCGGTTGCGTAGAAGCTTGTCTGTAAGGAGAAGCGTCAGTTTTTCAGAAAAACTTCCCATAATGTTTATGCTATCGAACCTCCAGCTTTTTCTATCTTTTCTTTCGCAGATGTTGAAACAACGAGACCTGAGAATGTGAATTTCTTTGTAAGCTCGCCATCACCCAAGATTTTTACTGCAGGAACGGTGCCTTTGCGGCCACGTACGAGACCGTGCTCAAGTAGCAATTTTGCGGTAATAGTCTCCCCTGCTGTAAATGCCTTTTCGATTGATGAAATGTTGACGACAGATGGCTTGTTCTTGATGCTGACAAGACCTGCAATACCACGTCCACGGCGCTTAGGAAGCTTCTTCAAGATTTCGCGGATTTCTGGGCGCTTCTTGTGACCTGCGCGTGCGTTCTGACCCTTGGTACCACGACCAGAGGTTTTACCGCGTCCGCCACCACGGCCGACTTTCTTAGTTTCCTTATGTTCAGTTTTACGCTTAAGTTCGTGGAGTTGCATGATAGTTTACGCTTTAAGTTTGCGGAGTGCTTCGACTGCAGCACGTGCGTTGTTAAGACCGTTTTTGCTGCCTGAGTGGATTTTTGCGACCGTGTTGGTAACACCAGCAAGCTCAAGAACTGGGCGAACTGATGAACCTGCAACCAATCCACGACCGCTTGCTGGCATCATAGAAACGCGTGCGGCACAGTATTTTGCTGAAACTTCGTGTGCAATAGAGCTGTCCTTTGTGAGGTTAACAGTGATCATGTTTTTCTTTGCATCACGAACTGCTTTTTCAATAGCGAGTGTTGTGTCCCCTGCTTTGCCGAGGCCCACACCAACCTTACCTTTCTTGTTACCCAAAATGATAGAGACGCTGAATGAGAAGCGGCGACCGCCTGCAACTACGCGGGCTACGCGACGAATGTTGATCATGCGCTGATCAAACTCGCTTTTTGGACGAGGAGGGCGGCTTGATGGACGACGGCCACCACGTTCAGGACGACCACCACGGCCACGAGGAGCGCGAGCAGGAGCTGCCTCTGCAGGCGCAGCAACAACATCCGCAGTTGCTTCAACCGCCTCTGGTGTTCCTTCTACTTTAATTTCTTGTTCTAGTTCAGCCATATAGTTTAAAATTCCAAACCTGCCTGTCGTGCCGTATCAGCAAGAAGTGCAACTGCGCCAGTATAGCGGAAACCTCCGCGATCGAACACCACCTTGGTGATGCCAGCTGCTTTTGCCTTCTTAGCAAGCTCTGTACCCAACTTCTGAGCATCAGCCATCTTACCTGCAACAAGTGTGCGTCCGTGTACATCGTCAATAATCTGAGCTTCCATGTACTTATTAGATTTGTACACACAGAGGCGTGGGCGTTCAGGAGTGCCTTTAACTTTTGCGCGTATTCGGTTGTGACGGCGTTGTCGGTTTTCCATAGTATGTTATGCGGCCTTCTTACCTTGTTTGCGGCGGATAACTTCCCCTTCGTAGCGAATGCCCTTGCCCTTGTACGGCTCTGGCTTCTTCATCGCACGAATGTTTGCAGCAAATTGTCCAACCTGTTCTTTATCGTGTCCTTCGATGATGAGAGCGCCTTTGTCAGCCTTAACAGTAAGGTCGTCTGGGATATCAACATGGACTGGGTGTGAGAAGCCGAGCGCAAGATTGAGTTTCTTTCCTGCAACATCCCACTTGTAGCCAACACCTTCGATCAAAAGTTTCTTGGTGTAACCCTCAGTGACGCCCTTAAACATGTTCTTCACATGTGATGCGTATGTACCAACAAGCGCCTTGCCTTCAAGTGAGGTACCGCGGACAGCAACCTGTACGCCTTCAGCACCAACTTCAACGCTGATAAGGCGGTGTGTAGGCTTGCTGAGTGTGCCCTTTGGGCCTTTTACCACGATAGAATTGCCTGAAACAGAAATTTCAGCTTTAGGCGGTATCGAGATTGGTTGTTTTGCAAGACGTGACATATAAATTTCAGAATTACCAGATTTCGAAGAGGACTTCCCCACCAACATTTTTTATTTTTGCTTGTTTGCCGCTCATAACACCTGATGGAGTTGAGAGGACGACTGCGCCATAGCCACGCTTAACTGCCTTGATATCGCGAACACCTACATAGAGGCGACGTGATGGCTTAGAGATGCGCTTTACGCCCTGTACTACTGGCATACCGTCTTTGTAAGCGAGAGTGACTGAAAGGACACCATCTTTCTTTGCTTTCTTGTCGATTCCCGTGATGTAGCCTTCCTGCTCGAGAACCTCAGCAATTGCCTCTTTCATATTTGAGTATGGCAAAGAAACAACACTAAGCTTCGCGCGAGAAGCGTTTTGGATTCGGATTATGAAATCTGAGATTGGGTCCATTAACATAAATTACCAAGATGATTTGCGGACGCCCGGAATAAGACCTTCGTTGGCTGCTTCACGGAAGCAGGCGCGGCACATACCGAAGTCACGCATAAAGGCGCGCTTGCGACCACAACGGAAGCAACGGCGAACGACCCTCGACTTAAACTTCGGGGTCTTGTTTGAGCGTGCAACTGTAGATTTTTTTGCCATTTTTGAATGGTTACTCCCCATTCCTTGGGAGTTATGATTCTGGGGGTATGCCTCGCCTTTCGACTAAGCGGCACCTTACAGAAAAAAGGAGCCCTGATGGGCTTCAAGCAATATACTTGACCCCACCCTGGAAGTCAACAAAAGAAAAAGGCGGCCCCTAGAGACCGCCTCAAACCTCTATTTAACTTCTTCAACACTGACCAATTCGCTCCCACCTACGGCCATCTCACGAGCCCAGGCCTGAACCTGTTGAAATGGGACATTTGCATCAACCTCGACTTCTTGGACGTCCTGTGCTGGCACCATCCCCCTACCTCGAAAAGGATTGGGGGTTACCTTCCGAAACGTGGCCCTATACTTCTTTTTCCCAACCGGGGGTTGCGAAGCTACTGGAGTATCACCCATTACCGTCCTCCTTCAAAGTTCTATCGCCACCTTACACAACCAGAAACAAAAAAGCGACCCGGTGTGGGTCGCTTTTTCTAGGAGAGAACTTAGTTTTATTTTTTGAATGGGAAGCCGAGGTACGTGAGGTATGCTTTTGCCTCTGCCTTGTTCTTTGCTGTTGTTACAACAGTGATAGCCATTCCGAAGACATCCTTGAGTTCTTCATCTGCAGTTTCAGGGAATACGCTGTGCTCTTTGATACCGAGTGTGTAGTTACCCATCTCGTCGATTGCGGTTACTGGAATACCCTTGAAGTCTTTCGTACGAGGAAGTGCGATGTGGAGCAAGCGGTTCAAGAAATTCTGTGCGCGAGAGCCGCGGAGAGTTACCTGGTAGCCCACTGTGTCGCCTACACGAGTCTTGTATGACGCAATAGCCTTCTTTGTAAGGCGAGTTGCAGGCTTCTGGCCTGTGATTGTTGCCAAGCGGTCTGCGATCAATTTGATCTTGTTCTTGTCTTTGGTTGAACCAATACCAACTGAAACAACTACCTTTTCGATCTTTGGAGACTGCATGACGTTAACCCACTCAAATTCTTTTTTGAGGTCATTAAAAACAGTCTTCTGTTGTTCCTGAATGAGGTTAGCCATATATTATTTCTTCTTTGCTACTTTGCTTGCGTTGATTGGGTGGTGCTTGTCGACAATCTGACCCTGCTGGCCTTCACGGCGAGCCTTCTGGTGCTTCTTGCGCATACCTACGCCTTCTACCAATACCATACCGGTCTTTGGGAATGCCTTAACTACTTTGCCAGACTTGCCCTTTTCGTTACCTGACAAGACGACAACGTTGTCTCCTTTTTTAATGTGTAGAGTATTCATAAAATTATACGACTTCCGGTGCGCGGGAGATGATTGTCTGGTAACCGAGCTCCTGGAGTTCGCGTGGGATAGGACCGAAGATGCGGCCTGCTTTTGGTTCTTTTGGATTCTTACCTGTACCTTCGATGATAACAACTGCGTTTTCGTCAAAGCGGATGTATGAACCATCTTTGCGGCGGAATGGCTGGCGCTGGCGAACAACAACACCCTTGAGGATGTCCTTCTTTTTAACTGCCTTGCGAGGTTCAGCTGTCTGCACTGACAAAACAACAATCTCCCCTATCTGCGCATAACGCTTATGAGAAGATCCAGGGATCTTGAAAACGCGGCCAATCTTGGCGCCTGAATTATCTGCAACAACAACGAGTGAGCGGTCTTGGATCATATATTAATTCTCAAATACAATTTCGAAAGACTTAGTCTTCGAGATTGGGCGGCATGAACGGATAACGACTTTCTCGCCTTCCTTTGCGCGATTGCCTGGGTTGTGAACGTGGTACTTTTTGTGCTGCTTCAAGAACTTCTTGTACTTAGGGTGCTTTACATAGCGCTGCACGGAAACCACTGCAGTTTCCTGCATTTTATCCGAGGTGACGACACCGCGGAGGGTTTTGATGTTTTTCTGTGTAGTGGTTTCCATATAGGTTATGCGTTCTTCTGGGCGTTTACTGCTGTGAGGGCGCGCGCAACGTCCTTGCGGAGCGTTCTGCTGAGCTTCACATTACGATTTTTACTACCTGCGACCGAAAAGCGCAAGGCACGGAGTTCTTCACGCTTGTCTTTAACAAGGCGATTCAAATCTTCGACAGAATGATTTTTTAGTGATGTTTTCTTTGCCATAAAATTTAGTGAGTGCGCGTTACGACTTTTGCCTTAAGTGGAAGCTTCTTTGAGGCGCTGATAAGTGCCGCGGTTGCAAGCTTTGCATCAACACCGTCCACCTCAAACAAAATGCGGCCTGGCCAAATCTGGACTTCGTATCCAACTGGGTCGCCCTTACCTTTACCGAGCTTAACTTCTGCTGGTTTCTGTGTGTATGGCTTGTCAGGGAAGACACGGACCCAAGACTTACCAGTCTTGCCAAGTGAGCGTGCAATAACCTTGCGAGCACTTTCAAGCTGGTTAGAGCGAATACGTGCAGCAGTTACAGCCTTCAAACCGTGGCTGCCGAAGGCAATCGTTGCACCACGTGAAGCAACCAGCTCGCGCTTAGGGTTGCGACGCATCGTGTGAGACTTTCTAAATTTTACTTTTTTAGGAAACAACATAAATTTTATTTGTCTTTGTCCTGACGATCAAATACTTCTCCCTTATAGATCCATACTTTGATGCCGATTACGCCAAGTGGAAGGTTTGCGCGTTCCTTTGCGTAGTCGATGTTTGAGCGGAAAGTCTGGAGAGGCACACGACCCTTCTTGAGCTCTTCCGTGCGGGACATAGAACCACCGCCGAGCATGCCGCCAAGAGCGATACGAACACCCTTAACATCGCGGTTTGCCATAACCTTCTCAACTGTCTGCTTCAAAACACGGCGGAATGGGAGGCGTTTCTCCAAACCTTCAGCGATCATGTAGGCAACGATAGCTGAGTTGCTTTCAGGAGTGCGGATTTCTTCAATATCAAGTTTGATTTCAGGCGCGTTCAATTTGCGACGTGTCAAAAATTCAGTGATCTTGTTCTTAAGTTTGGTTGAACCTTCACCTGAGCGGCCAATGATGACGCCTGGACGTGAGGTTGAGATTTTAACGCGGAGGGTCTTGTCGTTGCGTTCAAGTTCAATACCGCCAATGTACATACCGCGAAGTTCCTTCTGCAAAAATTGGCGTAGGAGAATGTCCGCTTTCAGATATTCCTGAAACTTAGGGCCTGTTGCGAACCAACGATGACGCCAGTCATGGATGATTCCCAAACGATGTGCAAATGGATTTACTACTTTAGACATATTATTTTGCGGTTTCTTTCTTCTTCTTTGGCATTGGGGTCACCGTAAGTGTAACAATGCTTGTCTTCTTGCGGATTGGCGATGCCTTGCCGCGGGCGCGTGGCATAAAACGCTTGAAGACAATACCTCCGTTAACTTCGATTTTTGAAATGACGAGCTCAGAAGCACCCTCCCCTGCGTTTGCCATAGCAGACTTGATGAGCTTTTGCATAGGCTCAGAAGCACGCTTAGGGAGCATTGAGAGTTCTGCGAGAGCCTGGGCTACACGCTTGCCGCGAACAAGATCGGCAACCAAACGCACCTTGCGGGGCGACTGGCGGTAATTCTTAAGTTTTGCGGTTGCGCCTGCCATATATTATTTCTTCTTGTCCTTAGTGTCGGTAGCTGCTTTTGCGGCCTGTGCAGAAGCGATTTCAGACTCCTTCGCCTTCTGTTCCATTTCTTTCTGCATCTTACCTCCGTGACGAACGAATTTCTTCGTAAGCGCAAATTCACCCAAGCGGTGACCTACCATGTCTTCTGAGATAAGCACTTCTATGTGTGTTTTACCGTTGTGAACGCCGAATTTAAACCCCACCATTTCAGGTGCGATCTGGCTGCGGCGTGCCCAAGTCTTAATAACCTCAGCTGTCTGTGGTTTCTTGCCCTCAATCTTCTTGAGGAGCTTCTCGTCTACGTATGGTCCTTTTTTAAGTGATCGAGCCATTTTGCAAAATTAAATTCCCTGCCCGTCGTAGCCAAAGAGCGGCTAGACCTTGCGGCACGGAAGTACAGAGATACTAACAGGTTGACCCTTGGGAGTCAAACTGGGCGTATACTGGAGGGCAGAAGGAGGGCAAGACCGATGACCGACGCAAATGAAGTTGCGATTTCAAAGGCAACCACGCCACAAGACCTTGGAGGCCTGCATGCGGGAGCCGCCCTGCACAAAGCCTTCAGCGAACAGACTGAGGCGGAGTTTGTCGAGTGCTGGCTCACTGCAACCTCTGAAGCTCTTGAGGCTGATCTGCGCGTGCAGATGAAAAGGGTCCCCCAGGACCAACCCTGAAACAAAACCCCCGCCGTAAGGCAGGGGTTTTTCTTTGTTATTGAGTTTAGTTTTACTGAGCGCTTCCGCGTTTACCGACCTTGCGGCGAGAAACGATGAGGTAGTTTGAGTACTTCTTTGGAGTACGAGTCTTCTGACCCTTACCTGTTGGTTTACCCCACGCAGACTTTGCGCGACGGAGACCGCGACCCTGACGGCCTTCACCGCCGCCGTGTGGGTGGTCTACTGGGTTCATCGCAGTACCACGAACTGTTGGGCGGATACCCATCCAGCGTGAGCGACCTGCCTTACCGACAACAACCAAGTGGTGTTCGTCGTTTGAAACTTCACCGAGGGTTGCGTAGCACGTATCAAGTACTTTGCGGACTTCTGAAGAAGGCATCTTCAAGTCTGCGTAGCCCTGGTCGCGAGCGATAAGTTCAATGTGGGTACCTGCTGAGCGGCCGAGCTTACCACCGTTACCTGGCTTAATTTCTACGTTGTAGATAAAAGCGCCGATAGGCATATCCTTAAGAGGCATGCGGTTACCTGGAGTTGCAGGAACGTTTTCACCAGTCTGGATTGTGTCCCCTACCTTTGAGCTACCTGGCAAGAGCATGTAGCGGCGTTCACCGTCCTTGTAGAGAACGAGGCCGATAAAGCCAGAGCGGTTTGGATCGTATTCAATAGTTTCAACAACGCCAGGAACCATTTTCTTGTATGTGAAATCCACCTCGCGGTAAAGGCGCTTATGGCCTCCCCCCTTGTGGCGAACACTGATGCGGCCAGCATTGTTGCGACCAACAGAGCGCTTACCTCCTGTGGTGAGAGCCTTAAATGGCGCATGACCTGACAACTTCTCACGGAAGTTGATGCCAGTCATGTGGCGACGCGATTTTGTGTATGGTTTATAGGATTTCATAGTGGTGTCTTAGAAAATTTACACGATTTCGATCTTATCTCCCTTCTTAAGGTAGACATAGGCCTTCTTGCCGCCTGCTGTCATACCCTTACGGTTCGTATTGCGTGTCACAACCTGCTTGCGTGGGATGTGCGCAACGCGTACTGAACGTGGAGTTACTTTGAAAAGCTCGGTGATCGCTTCTCCGATCTCCTTCTTGTTCGCAGTGAGGGCAACGTTGAAAACGTAGACGCCGCTTTCGCTCATGTATGCGCCTTTTTCAGTGATGCGCGGAGAGATAATGATATTTCCAGGGTGCTTTTTCATACTATTTGTCTTTCTTTACAACGCGCTTGCTACCGAGCGTTACGAATGCAGCTTCAGGATTTGCGATGATGAGGTATTTGCTCGAAAGGACGTTGACTGGGTTGAGCGTACGAACTTCTTCAACAGTAACGTTGCCGATGTTTGCAAAGCTTTTTACTGTTGCTGTGTGGCGTTCAGGAAGTGCGATAAGTGCACCGTTGTATTTCTTCTTCATAACAAGTCCTGCCTTACCGAGGTTTGCAATGATGTTTTTTGCTTCAGCTGTGCGAGGCGCTGCCATTTCGAGGCTGTCCACAAAGATGATTTCACCGTCTTTCCACTTGCGTGAAAGAGCTACAAGCAATGCCTTCTGGCGTGCCTGGCGGTTGATCTTCTGTGCATAGATCTTGTCATTGCGTGGGCCGTGAGTAACACCGCCGCCGCGCCAAATTGGAGAACGAGATGAGCCGTGGCGTGCGCGGCCAGTACCCTTCTGCTGCCATGGCTTCTTACCGCCGCCGCGAACTTCGCCGCGAGTCTTTGCATGCGCAACTGGGGTGCGGGCATTTGCCTGCATTGCAGTTACGACATCGTGAAGAAGGTCTGCATTAAATGGCAAACCGAAAATGTTTTCAGGGAGAGTAACTGTTCCCTTCTTTTCGCCTTTGATGTTGTAAAGTGTTGCTTCCATAAAATTTATTAGCCGCGAATTTCTACGAGCGTACCACGGCGGCCTGGAACGGCACCTGCGATAACGATTTCGTTTGTTTCTGGGTGTACCTGCAAGATTGCAAGATTGCGAACTGTAACACGATCACCGCCCATGCGGCCTGCCATGCGCATACCTTTAGCCACACGACCGCCTGCACGACCGCCTGAACCGCCGATAGAACCTGGTGAGCGTTCAGAGTGCTTCTGACCGTGAGAACGAGGGCCGCCGTGGAAGCCATGGCGTTTGATAACACCCTGGAAACCCTTTGCCTTTGAGATTGCAGATACCTGCACCTTCTCGCCTGCTGTAAACACAGTTACGTCGATAGTTCCACCAACTTCGACACCCTCTGGGAGCTTGCCGTCGCGCTGGCGGATTTCCTTAAAGTTCTTGAGTGATTTACCCTTAGCGTGGCCAACCTGTGCCTTGTTAGCACGGCCTTCTTTTACCTCGCCAGAACCGATCTGAACGGCGTTATAGCCTTCTTTTTCCTTAGTTTTGAGCTGGGTTATAACCGCAGGCTGAGCAACGATGATAGTTGCTGCATGCGCAATGCCGCCTTCATCAAAGACGGTAACCATGTTTTGCTTTGTTCCGAGTATAAACTTCATGTTGTCTAGTGGTCCCTCTGGGCGCCGGTGCCCGGGACATGGATCAACTCCTTATGTAAGAGTCCACAAGACTATACACGGGGTCGCTATTTTATGCAAATACGGGTACGAAAAACCTCTCTACGGCCGTAGAGAGGTTTTTCGTAGAATTTCTTTGCTCGGGGCGTAGTCTCCTACAAGACGCTCCAAACAAAAAACCCGATTCATGATATCAGGCAGAAATCGTTTACAAACAGATGCGATCGCGAACAAACTAACTAATGAGCAACTTTTTCCAAGTATATAAGAAAAAGTAGTTGATTCAAAGTGGATAAGCATAAAAAAGAAAAACTCCCCCGAATTGGAGGAGTTCTTCTTTTCTTTTCGACTTGATTGGAGATTAAACCATCTTCACCTCGATCGTCACGCCAGATGGGAGTGAGAGGTTGGTGAGAGCCTCAATAACCTTTGCGTTTGGTTCGAGGATGTCGATCACACGCTTGTGGATACGCATCTCGAACTGCTCGCGTGCGTCTTTGTAGACGAAGGTAGAGCGGTTGACGGTGTATTTTTTGATCTCAGTTGGCAGAGGTATTGGACCTGCGATCTTCGCATCGTAGCGAAGCGCGGTGTCCATAATCTGGCGAACTGACGCATCAAGCACTTTGTGCTCATATGCGCGCACTTTAATGCGGAGCTTCTGGACTGCGGCCGGAGCTGCAGTCTTCTTTGCGCGCTTGGCTGGTGCTTTTTTTATTTCTTCGGTAGCCATAATTGTTTGGTCTAGTTCTCCCCTTTCGAGGTAACCTATACCTGATTTAGCTTACTCCAATAATTTTTGCTTACGCAACGACCTTCGTAACGACGCCTGCGCCAACGGTCTTACCGCCTTCGCGAACTGCGAAACGAGTCTTGTCTTCAAGCGCAACTGGTGCTGTAAGTTTTACCTTAAAGGTAACAGTGTCGCCTGGCATAACCATTTCTACGCCTGCAGGAAGGGTTACTTCGCCTGTTACGTCCGTAGTACGAACGTAGAACTGAGGCTTGTAGCCTGTGAAGAATGGTGTGTGACGACCTCCTTCATCCTTAGTAAGAACGTAAATTTCTGCTTCAAAGTCTGTGTGTGGAGTTACTGAACCTGCCTTTGCAAGAACCTGACCACGGTGAATATCTTCTTTCTTTGTACCGCGGAGCAAGATACCTGCATTGTCGCCGGCCATACCAGATTCGAGCTGTTTGTTGAACATTTCGATACCAGTAACAGTAGTTTTTGAAGTTGGGACGAGACCGACAATTTCGATTTCTTCACCTACCTTAACCGCACCGCGTTCAATGCGGCCTGTAACTACCGTACCGCGACCTTCAATAGAGAAGATGTCTTCGATAGGCATGAGGAATGGCTTGTCCATTTCGCGGACTGGGTCTGGGAAGTAGCTGTCCATCGTATCGATGAGACTCTTCACAGCCTGTGACCACTCATTGCTTACGTCAGTGCTTTCAAGAGCCTTAAGACCTGAACCCTTGATAACTGGAGCGTCAGTGTAGCCTTGTTTTGCAAGAGCTTCCTTAACTTCTTCTTCAACGAGCTCTACGAGGTCCTTGTCGTCAACCATGTCTACTTTGTTGAGGAAGCAGATGATCTTAGGCACACCAACCTGCTTTGCAAGAAGGATGTGTTCACGAGTCTGGGGCATAACGCCGTCAGTTGCAGCAACTACGAGCACTGCACCGTCCATTTGAGCGGCACCGGTGATCATGTTCTTAATGTAGTCTGCGTGGCCCGGAGCGTCGATGTGCGCGTAGTGGCGCTTTGGCGACTCATATTCCGAGTGGTGGAGCGCGATAGTAATACCGCGAGCCTTTTCTTCAGGAGCGTTGTCGATACCGTCAACGCCTTCAACGCGAGAGCTGTAGCCCTCTGCCTTCAGCATGTCGAGAGTGTGGAGAATAGACGCTGTAAGCGTTGTCTTTCCGTGGTCGACGTGACCGATGGTGCCGACGTTCATGTGCGGCTTTTGTCTGTCAAATGATGCCATACAAAAATGGATTAAATACTAATTACACAATAATTAAGCACAGCCAAACACGGCTTTTGTACGTGTTAGAGCCATAGTAACCAACCCGGCCAATTTCTGCAAGTTAATCAGGGACACAAGTGAAGCTTTCTATTGGGCAGTTGTTTAGGTCCCTGTAGCTATAGAGCATTTGGTTATGCTGTCCGGCGGGACATGAGGCCGGATAGTATACAGAGCAGCCAGCAGGCTTATCGATAATAGAGGTAGTCGTAGCCGCGGTAGGAGTGCCTGAACAATATGAGACATTGGGGCATCCATATTGGTCGTTACCGGACACAAGGGTTTGTCCTGCAGGGCAGGAGGTAATCTGCTGTATGTAACTACACTGGCGCGGCTGGCAGTAAGAACCTAGTGAACACCCCTCGTAGTCAGTTCCCAGTGATACGAGTGTTCCGTACGGACATGAAGGGTTCGTTACAGCGGGACATGAGATATTTTGAGTTTGGCCAACAGGCATCTGGCACA
>MEXB01000012.1 GCA_001773575.1 Candidatus Adlerbacteria bacterium RIFOXYC1_FULL_48_26
GAGACTCCCCTTCGAAGTTAGGTTCAACGATTCCCCACTGCATCGTACCTGGGTCGAGTTTCAAGTATGCACTTTTACCAATAGAAGGTTGAGTCGTCATTGGGTCGGTCAGAGCGCGATCTGCGTAATTAAATACAACGACGTATTTTTGTTTTGGGTTCGTGCTCAAGTTTGTACTCTGCGGTGCAATTCTGTCGCCCAAAAGATATCCATCTGAACCGACGTATCCGCGCGCAGTGTTCAGTGCCGCAACAGCGTAGTAGAAAGTTCCAGAGCCACCAGGATTTTGCGTAATGATAAACGCAATATCTTCACGGCCATCTCCGTCCAAGTCTGTCTTTATTTCATTTCCAAAATACGTAGTGCCGCCTTCCCCAAGTTTTACTTTCTGACCGTCTATAACATATTCTGCATTTTTGTAGTCTTTTACTCCCTCTGCTTGTTTCTCGTTATAGATATATGCGTTGAATGCATAAAACCCACCCACCAAAACAATAGCAGCGCCCAGTGCCCAAAAAAGTATCTTATTCATACAGTTAGTATATCGCGTGTTTTTACAAACAAAAAAGCCGCCCATAGGGCGGCTTTTTTGTAACGAGAGCGCTTACGCGCGTACTACGTTGACGGCGCTTGGGCCTTTTTCACCTTGCTGAACTTCAAAAGACACCATGTCTCCTTCGCGAAGTTCATCAAACGTGACACCGCTCAAGTCCTTAGAGTGGAAGAAGAGGTCCTTCGACTCGCCTTCGCGAGAGATGAAACCAAATCCGCGATCCGTCTTTGTTTTGATTGTTCCTGTCATATTTTTTGCTTGTTTTTTCTTTGGAGAAATCCGACCCGTTTCTTTAGTCTCTTAGACCTTACTAGTATGACAGGTTTTAAGTTTTTGGCTAGGGGGTCACTTTTTTAAGCAATATAAGCTTCTTTTCCCTTTTCCAGCTTTTTATCTCAGCTTCCCGCTTTGAGGCGGACGATCTGTCGGGGTGCTCTTCTGTATACACTATCTTGTCTACCTTCTGTGATCGTGTGTACCGCGCCCCTACCCCGGTTTTGTGTTCGTGGAACCTGCGTGTAACGTCAGTCGTAAGCCCCGTATATAACGAGCCGTTTTTGCATTTGAGAATGTACACGTAGTACATATGGCTTTATCGTACTGAACTCATTTTTTGCCTATACCTGAAGAATCCTTTCGCCATCTCGATCAACACAACGTTCAAGAGACCTATTACTGCCACACCCACAACCCACGCAAGTGGCAAGGCCACAGTATCGAAAACTTTTTGCAGTCCAGGCACATAGATAGCCGCAGCCATAAGAACGAGACCGATGAGAATGCCTCCATTGAGGTATTTGTTTGAAAATAGCGGGTACGAAAATATGCTCCTGTCCAAACTTCGAACTGAGAGAGCGACCAGCAGAGTGTACGTGCCGAACGCTGCAAAAATAAACGTGCGAACGATAGTCTCGTCGAAATTGAATTGCATTAGGACGTAGTAAATCACAAAGAGCAGTATGCTGGTTGAAAGACCAATCGCAAGAATAAGAAATTTCATGACCGGATCAAACAACTGAACCTTCCCCCTTTTCACTGGCTTATGAGAAAGGCTGTCTGGCTCTTTTTCGAACGCATACGATACAGCTGGGAAACTATCCGTGAAGAAATTCACCCACAGGATTTGCAGCGCATTCAACGGCAGAGGTAACCCTGTCAAAAGCGACCCCCCAATAAGGATAAGGCCGTCGGTGACGTTAGAAAGAAGGTACACGAGCACTTTGCGAAGATTACTGAGGATTTGGCGACCCTCTTCAATTGCTGCAACGATGGTTTCAAAATTATCATCAAGCAATACCAAGTCGGCAACACTTTGCGCCACTTCTGTACCGGAACCCATGGCGATACCCACATCGGCTTGCTTGATACTCGGCGCATCATTGACTCCATCACCGGTCATAGCAACAACCTCCCCCATATCCTGGAAGAGCTTTGCAATACGAAGCTTATCAAATGGCGTAACACGAGAAATGACGACGAGGTGCGGGAGACGTGCGCGCAATTCTTCCTCAGACAATGTAGAAAGTTCTGAGGCGTCGAGGGCCGACCCATCATCGATATCCATACCAATTTCATTTGCGACTGCTATAGCAGTTCCCCGATGGTCGCCCGTCAAAATAACTGTTTTTACGCCGGCGCCCCGCACACGACTAAGGGCATGTTTTATACCAGGACGGATCGGATCACGGAAGGTAATAAGACCATTGAACGAGAGGTGTGTGGGTGTGTCTTTTGAAAACGAGAAATTCTCCGTGTCAGTTATTTCTTTAGTTGCAAGACCAAGCACGCGCTCTCCGGAGAGAGCGAGGTCCTCAATGTGCCTTAGTATTGCCTCCTTTTCTTTTGCATCAAGTGATGAGCGTTGCGCAAGAATATCCGGCGCACCAAGAAACACGACTATGTGTTTGCCATTCTCTTTGACTAATGATGCGGAGAATTTCTGCACAGCATTAAATGGCATGGTCTGGAGAATATGCTCTTTAGCGGTGATTTCTGCAGAGGCCATACCTTTAAGGCCGGCGGCGCGGACAAGAGCCGCTTCCATAATCCTACCGTTCATGCGCCACGAGTCAGGGTCGTCGTTTGGATTTTCAATCAACACATTCGCATTGGTGAGAGCGCGTGTAAGTAGCTTCTGTTCATCGAGGGCACCGACAGGGATGATCTTTGACATCACCATTTTTGCCATCGTCAAAGTTCCAGTCTTATCGGTAAGGATAACGGTGGTACTGCCGAGTGCTTCAGCGGCAACAAGCTTTCGCACCACGCCCTTCCGTTTCGCCATTCGCTCAACACCGACAGCAAGAATGACGGTCATGGATATAGGCAACCCCTCCGGAATAGCAGACACAGCAATCGCCACGGACGTAAGGAACATGTCGAGTGCGGAGTATCCAGCAAGAAGACCAAGACCAAACACTGCGAGGGTCAGAGCGCCAAGCGCAATGCTTGAGTGGACGCTAAATTTGATTATTGCTTTTTGAAGCGGAGTTTTTTCGTTCTCAGACGCAGCAATAAGCGAGGCGACCTTGCCGAGCTCGGTACTTGAATTCGTGCGACATACAATAGCTGTACATATCCCCTGCGTGACCAACGTCCCAGCAAAAATCATGGACGTTTGGTCTGAGAGCCCGGCCGACTCTGGCGATGCATCTGTTGATTTTGATACTGGCAAAGATTCCCCTGTGAGCACCGCCTCATCAACCTGGAAGTCGTTGGCGAACATTACTCTAGCGTCCGCCGGAACTCGGTCACCTTGCGCCAAGCGAATAATATCGCCCGGCACAAGTTCTTCAGCACCTACCTCTCGCTCCTTTCCATCCCTAATAACTCGCGCCCTCTGCTTGAGATATGTTTTAAGTTCAGACAGTGCACGCTCTGCTTTATTCTCCTGATAGAAGCCCAGAGCAGAGTTGACAACTACTGCCACGAAGATAAAGATGGCATCTTGGTAATGTGAGATGGCGAGAGTGACGATGCCTGCAAAAATAAGAATTAGGATGAGCGGACTTTTCAGCTGATTGAGAAATATTTTCAGCCCAGGCATTTTCTTAGAAACGCTGATTGTATTGTTACCGAACGCCAAGAGGCGGCTCTGAACCTCTTGCGCAGATAAACCTTTTTCTATATCTGTTTCAAATACCTCCGCTGTTTCCTCAAACGAGAGGTGCCAAAAGTTTCTGTTCTGTATATCCGGATTCATGAATTATTTCTTCCTAAAGCAGGAAATCTCGATGACGGCAGTAACAATGGCCCAGACAATAAATATGTAGAGCCATGCATTCTCGTACTGGGTGTCTTTAAGCACTAGCGATGAACCGATCATCAACGCTGCCGCAAAAAGTGAGAGGCTCGTCGTTACAACTCGTTTAGATTTTAGGTTCATACGGTAACTCTATTCAACCTCAGTTGTGAAGCCGCCGTAGGCAAAGCGCTTCATGTCGAATGGCATGTCAGGCATCTCGCCTTTCTTTTCAAATTCTGCCATTACTTTCTTGTTTACTTCGTTTCGGTGTTTCTTTGACTTAAACACGATGAATGAGAACCATACCTCTTCTGAAGGTTTTGCCTTTGCCATTGTAGGAAATGTAAACGTTACGAACTTTGGTTTTACATCATCCGCGCGGCATTCTTTATAATCGAGCGCGCCAAACTTCTTCCACACAACTGCGGCCTCTTTTGCAATTTTCTTATATGCTGCGCGTTTTGTTTTTGGAACCGCGAACACAAATCCGTCTACGTATGTCGCCATAATCATTATTATTATCTATACCCCTTAAGTATAAGTTACAACTTTACCTCAAAGCTATAGGAACTTTCTGGGCTTGTTGGGAAGTTCTCATCAAACGCACAGCTCCCCTCCTGAGGCTCTGAGCTGCGGCCAACTAGTTTTATGCTTTTTACCAATACCCCATCACTCTTATAACAATGGTCCAGGTAGCTGTCGGCTCCAGATGCCGCCGTACCTCCAGCGCTGTGGTGGACATAAAACGCGTGGCCGGCAGTATCTACACCCGCTACTTCATACTGTTCAAAGCCTTTGCTTGATGCACACCTAAACTCAGAAATATTCTTTAGATCAAACGGTGGTGTATTTAATTCAAGGTCAGCATAACCGCTCAACGCATTGTCCATAAACGCATCGAAGCACGCAACGTTTGAAGGAGGAAATGCGCGCACTGAACGCGATTGGAAGATGATGTATAGAAACACTAGCAAGCCAACAAATATGACTCCTGATACTAAACCCGCTTTTATAGTTTTACTTCTTTTCATTACTTCAATTACTACATTACATCTTCCGGCTGTCGTACGCCCAGTGCAAAACTGCCTGGCGCTGTTTGGTGTGACAGTCAGAATCTCCTGCACGGCAATTATTTTTTATTTGCGCAATGTGGCGGCGCATCGCGACCCATCGTTTGATCTGTCGATCGTCATCGGAACTTCGACGGCCCATGTAATACCGGCAATACCATTGGAACCAGCCGCGCGGGTCGTCCTTATATATCCAGCCCTTCTTGCGCCATACGGAAAGTGGCTGGCTTGCATTTACACCAAAGAAGTTACGCTTCGCATCGGGCGCATAGACACCCTCCTTTTGAAATTTTGCTTTAGTAAACCAATCCTTAGGAAATTCTTTAACGCAGTCGCGCATATATACACCGCCAAATACTCCGAGTGCGAGCATTTGCTTGGGTATAAGGTCGGGCTTAAATCGAGTATCAAAATTTTTTCCCGCAGGCTCGGTCAGCGCGTACGCGTACCCCTTCTGCATCTTGTCGTGTACCCGAACAGTCTTGGTCGCCATGTGTAGATAGTATACAAGCTCGGTACGTTCCCTACAGAACGCAAAAGAAAAGGCCGGCGATTTCTCGCCGACCCTTATGTCTTGTAGTAGAGCTCGTGTTGAGCAATAAGCTCCTCTATCGCAAAGCGGATTATCGCATCGCGCTTAGAAGCAAAGAGGACCGGACAACCGCGGTCTTCAGTGCGGCCATTCTGGTCTTCCTTGAAGTTCTGTTCCTGCGCGCGCTCGTGTATCACGTCTATAAACTTAGGGAGAAGAAAGAGCCCGTCGTTCTCCCCCAGACCCATGAGACGCGAATCCAGAACTGTATCCGGCTTCAAGATAAAGCCCTCTTCGATAGGTCCTGTAGCTAGGTTCATCGTAAGGAGAAACGTGATGACCATATCCATCCCGATAATCTGCAGAATGAACTTGGGCATATGTTCACGCAGTGCTTTGTAGAAAAGCACCGGCGCATAACGCTCTCCATACTTCTCTCGAAGAAGCTCCTCGTATACTCGTGCATACGCAGGGAGAAACATGTAGAGCTCCATACTCTCCGGCGGCGTCGGGTGGCCCCACATCACAAGTGTGAGGTACGCAGCCTCCTTGTCGGTAAGCTCGCGGTCGGGTTGTTCTGCAAGGGAGGCATCGACTTCGCAGCCGATTTCTTCCCAGATACGCAGCTCTTGAGTAGACGTTGCGTCCGTATATGCGCGATTGAATTCCGCATAGAATTCTCCGAAGCGCGACAGCGCAGGACGCCTAAACTTTTCCATAAGCCGTGACTCAATATGACTAATGAGCACTGCCTGTGCCGCATTACTCATGTCCTGACCTTCTGGTAGATCTCGTGGAATGAGAACCACACCTTCTTTAATCTTGGCAGGATAGTCTCGCCAGAAGCCCCTACGCAGGGGCAACGGCTTGTACCGCTTCCCGTGGGGACATCCACTCATGACGATCTCTCCTTCAATAACGTTCCGTCAGGACAATAACAAAGTTTCAAAAAATTGAAAGGTTATTGCAGATTTCTATTCTTTAATTTCTATAATCTTAGACGGTGTCTTGTGTCCTCGGATGATACGCACATGAGACTTGGGTACACCAAAATGCGTGGCAACAAGAACTACAACTCGTGCATTCGCAGCACCTTGTTCGGGTTTCTCTTTAACAGAGATTTTGAGCCGCTTAGCTGAAACTTCTTCAACCACGTCTTTCCTGGCACCCGCTGTTACTCGTACACTTAGTTGCATCGATATTACTTCGCTTGTCGTTTTATCTTCTCCATTGGCCTTCCCTTTGCCAGCTCGTCGATGAGTTTGTCCAAGTAACGCACCTCGCGCATGATAGGATCTTCAATTTCCTCCACTCGCACGCCACAAATCATTCCAGTAATAAGTTTGCGTGAGGGGTTGAGCTTTGGCGCCTCTTTAAAGAAAGTCTCAAAGTTTGTTTGCTTCTTGACCTGTGTACCCAACTTACTCTGGGTATATCCAGTAAGCCAACGGATGACCTCATCAACCTCGTCTTTTGTTCGACCCTTCTTTTCTGCCTTTGCGATATACAACGGATAGACCTTTGCAAAGGCCATTGCGTATACGCGCTTGAGAGTTGCTTCGCTTGCTGGCTTCATCCGTATATTTCTTTATTACATCTGGCGCGCTTCCATTATTTCAATGGTTGCTCCAGGAATACCAAAGTGAGGATGGTCTTTGAAAAGTTCTGCTACGGCTTCTGCAGACTCTCCCTGTACATACGACGAGAGCATCATGTCATTTTTTACGTCCTCTACACCAGATGCGCTTACGCGCTTTGTCTTTCCAAGGGCAATTGTGTTGAGGATTGAGTCCTTGTGGGCAAGCACCCATGCATCCCAATCGGCTTTCATTTTTGCCTCTTCATCTTTACGCTCTGCTTCCGGTTTCTTCATCCACTCCTCCATACCTGCTGCCGGTGCCATGTATATAACTGTAAAATTTTTCATATAGTTCAGTTTAACATCAAACGATGATTTTTCTGTTATGTGTAGTAATAAACTCAGCTTACTGATATACATACAGAATATATGGCAGATTTCCCTATGAGGATCAACAAATATCTGGCGTTTAAGAAGCACTCGACCAGACGCGAGGCGGATACGCTTATTGAGCGAAAACTTGTAACCATCAACGGAGTATACGCAAAGCTTGGTGACAAAGTATTGGAGACGGATGTCGTACAGGTAGATGCGCCAGAGCGAGTATATGAATACTACGCCTACAATAAACCGCGCGGCGTTATTACCCACTCACCCCAAGGTGATGAAGTGTCCATTGCCGACAGCATCCATATGCCTTGGATATTCCCCCTCGGCAGGCTCGATAAAGATTCAGACGGTCTTATACTCCTTACAAATGATGGCCGCGCGACCAATGCCCTACTTAACCCAAAGCATGAGCATGAAAAAGAATATGTTGTCACGACATTGGACAGGCTGCCGAAAGATTTTAAACGAAATATGGAACGCGGCGTCGACATTGGCGACTACGTTACAAAAAAGTGTTCGGTACAGATATTGAGCGACAATAGCTTCTCGATTGTTTTAACCGAGGGCAAAAAACATCAAATCCGCCGCATGTGCGGAGCCTTTGGCCAAAGCGTCACCAAACTTACCCGTGTGCGAATTATGGACATACGTCTTGGCAACCTAAAAGAAGGTGCGTATCGAGCAATCCAAAAAACAGAACTCAGTACTTTTCTACAGGCAATTGGGCTGTAAAAAGAAAGAGTCTTTAATTACACAATACTTTTTCTTATTTTGAGGTGCCTGACCCTGATTCCGGGTAATTTTATTCGCCTCTTGTGATGAAGTCAAAAAACTTCTGTGTTTTACGATAACGAAATCGATAATAAATTTCTTTATACCAAGGAATTTTAGGTGGTTTTGGATCATTGGTTATTTGAAAATCTAAATCAGAGTATTGAGATCCTATTAACTGGAGAGTAAGATTTGTCACTCTGACGACATCTTCTAAAACCCCAGGCAATACATAAAGATTAACCGAGGGCATGAGGTGAAGACGGTGCAAAGGATTAGCACAAATTGCAAAGCTGGATTCGCGAATTGCCCCCCAATTACCGTGAGAAAACGACGAAGTCCAATCGTAATAAGTATCGTAGAGATCCTTACAATCAGCTTCTTCGCTCATTTTTCTTAAATCAGAACTTGCCCAGTGACTAAGTTCTATGTCAGAAAACTCTTCCCATCTATCTTCATTGGCAATATCTTTTAGAAACTCCTCATCGATAAAGCTAGGTTTATCTTTTAAATCTCGCGTCTTCAAATAACTCAACTTCATTTTTCCTATTCCATAGTCTCTGAAATCCTTCCACACTTTTGGGTCATCTTTTTTTATCAGATAGGCAAGAGTGATGTAACACTCAACGATAGACCTGAGTACGATTCTACCGATTACCCCTCTGGATAAATTTGTAGCAACCAATTCATCTACCAAACGAAGGGCATAAAATCCGAGTCCAAAAATTGAATCGTGTCTCGGTTCAACGTCACTTGATTCATCAGTTTTCAGGTAATGCAATAACAATAAGTGTCTTATACGATTTACCTGATCATGACTCACCCGAATTGCATCCTTTCGTTGCTCCCTCCTTGGGAAAGGTGAGCATATTGTAGACTGAAGACATGCTTTCCAAAACCGCTTGGGCCATTCGTTTTTTTCTTCACCATTGCGCATGTTCATGCTAATTTCTGAAGAACGTATAAATGGACGGATGTGTCGAAGATCGCCATAATTTGGATATTCTAAAACTCCACGTAGAGTTTCATGGATGCCTTCAATAGAATTTGAAAATTTAATCTTACCGCCATGGATTTCACACAGGAATCTGATCCATCGACAATCTGTCGCTCCTTGCGACTGATGCCATAAAGTTGCCTGCACAGCCCTGGCAAGATGATCTGCAACTTGTCTTTCATCCGAAGGACTACCAAATACTTCGACCCACTCAGGATGAGCAGGGAGTTCTGTAAAAATTGCTATAGACTGCAGAACTTTCTGTGTATCGGGGTGAGAATTTTTGAGTAAGTTAAGAAGTTCAAGTCGTTTTTCTTTTGACCACTTTGCCATCCCTGACTGAGTTACATCACACAACTCAGGACTTCTCTTAACAAATAAGGCTACTTTGCGAAAGATATCAAGCGCTTCTTCTCGTTTTAGATTTCCAACAAGCAATGTAGCCCATAACATTTCAGGCAAACGGTCATCCTTCCAAGAAGCAGGTGTCATTCCTGTTAGCTGACGGAATGGTGGTTTAAGAATAGAACCATCCCTCTTATGCTTGGAAAGGTCAGTCGATTTTATTTCCTTATCTTCTGATCCTTCTGACATAATGTGCTCTCAGGATTTTTAAGTCGTTTAATTACCAGCTCCTTGGGAGTTAGTTTTCTAGCCCAAATCTGTTCAAACAATCGGAATAGTAATCATCTATAATTTTATGCCTTGCAACATCGTCAGCAGTAGCAATAGCCGTTGGATTAAATTCGGCTTCTGCAAAACATTGTTGCCTTATGTGGCCAGAAGATCCTTCCTTTAGTAACGGAGGAACTGTCGTAAGGACTAGTATTATGGTCAGAACTACTAGTACCCAGGTTAACCCCAATAACCATCTACTGTATTTATCGGTTGATTTTTTAGAAGCATTCAAAGCCTCTATGAGTCGGTGGTTGATTTCGGCTTGCCCCTTTTGAGCTCCCAGACCACTTGTAGTACCTATTACGGTACTACCGACTAACTCGACGAGCTCATCAACTGTCATTTTTCGTGTATCGAGTTCAGACATATTGCTTCTTAGTTATTATTTGCTGCCAGACTAGGATTCGAACCTAGATAAACAGATTCAGAGTCTGTTGTCCTACCATTAGACGATCTGGCAATTTGTACACCGGAGACGGCAATACCGCTTCAAAATACACTTAAATAGGGACTTTTTCAATGTTCCTTGTTCTGGTATAACAAGGCGGTCGGACTCAGGGTCATCATGCGCGACAGACGGCAGGCTTAGAAGCAGCCCTCCGTAAAAAAACCGTGGCTGGTTACTGTCCCGCGCTCGTAACTTTAACGAGCCGCCTGAGTCCGGCCCCCATCTCGAAAGAGGTGGGGTTTTTCTTTATAAGGAACGTAGTCTGCCTTAACTCGACTACTGCCCAAATTTAGGGTAATTTTGCGAAGAAGCTCTTTGGAGGAGAGAATGGATCTCAGCAAATTTGGCTTTGTAGTCCGCGAGACGACCGAAGAAGGCTCGGAGGAGATGCGTCTGGAAGTCCGTACAGCGGACAAGGACAATTTTGTCGCATGGTTTCGTACCATGATCCGCACGCATGACGGAGACGAAAAGACCGAGATTTCGGTGGAGTACGTGCGTCGGAAAGACATGAGCAGGACGCAAGACATTGCAGTCCGCGCTTGGCTGCGAGAACAAGTGGAAGCCCTGATTTGATCGGGACTGTAATTCAAAGCAAGACGACCCTAACCCGGTCGTCTATTTTTTTACCAACCCCTCAACCCCAATATTTTGTTAGAGTGATGCTATGAAGCGGACACTCATAGGCGCGGCGGTACTTGTGGGCACATTGGTGCTGGCATACGGGTTTGCTGTGGTGCGCGAAGATATAGGGCCAATAAAAGAGGGTGTATCCGAGGCGACCGTACTGTTTGCAGGAGATGCAATGTTCGACAGGACAGTGCGCCTCACTGCAGAGCGCCAAGGCGGCGACTATTTGTTTGAATGCATAAGCCCAACATTTAAAACCGCCGACCTGGTTGTTTTAAATCTTGAAGGGCCTATTACTTCGACTTCTTCTCTAAGTGTTGGCTCTGTACCTGGAGGCCCAGGCAACTATACGTTTACCTTCCCCACCTCAACAGCAGCGTTGCTCGCAAAGCACGGCGTAGGTGTCGTGAACATTGGCAACAATCATATTCGAGACTTTGGAAATACAGGGACACTTTCCACGATGGAATTTTTATCTGCCGCAGGGGTTCAATATTTTGGAGACCCTATCACGCACACGGTGGCGCGGAAGGATATACAAGACGCACGGCTCTCTTTAATAAACTACAACGAGTTTATTGGATACTCTCAGGCCGCTTCTATAACACTCTCGCAGATACACGCTGAAGCAGCTGCAGGCCGCCTCCCTATCGTCTACACGCATTGGGGTATTGAATACGCTACAACAACGCCAAGCTCTATCAGAGAGCTTGCACATCAGTTTGTGGAGGCAGGTGCCGTAGCAGTTATAGGCTCACACCCCCACGTTGTTGGAGAGTCAGAAGTATATAACCGCGCGCCTATCTACTACTCGCTGGGGAATTTTATATTCGACCAATACTTCTCATACGAGACAACACACGGCCTTATGGTCGCTATTACATTTTCAAACGGCCGCATAAAAGGAGTACGCGAAATCCCTGTGGAAATTCACAAGAACCAGGTTTGCCCTATGCAAACAATCTAAGGCCGGCTATTTCTTTTCGCTTGCTGCTTTTATAAACGCAGAGAAAATTGGGTGCGGTGTAAGAGGGCGAGAAAGGAATTCTGGGTGAGACTGAATACCTATAAAGAATGGGTGCACTTCGCGAGGGAGCTCTGCAACTTCCATAAGCACTCCGTCTGGTGATGTTCCAGAGAACACCATTCCAGCCTCTTCAAGCTTTGGAATAAATGTAGGGTTCACTTCGTAGCGGTGGCGGTGACGTTCAGAAATTTTATCGGTACCAAAGATCTCACGAGCAAGGGTGCCGTCTTTAAGAACACATGGGTATGCCCCCAAGCGCATCGTGCCGCCAAACTTTCCTTCTTGAACAATCGCCTTCTGCGACTCCATGATATCTATTACTGGATATTCAATATTCTTTTTAACTTCAGCGGTGTGCGCATCCTTCATACCCGCCACATTGCGTGCGTACTCTATAACAGCGAGCTGCATGCCGTAGCAGATACCAAAGTATGGGATCTTCTTTGTACGAGCGTATTCAATAACTTTGATCTTCCCTTCTACGCCGGTCTCACCAAAGCCGCCTGGCACGAGGATGCCACCAAACTTATCAAGTTCAGAAAGTGGTGTTTTACCTGTCTCAAACTCTTGAGAAGAAAGGTAGGTAATTTTTGGTTTAAGGTCCAAGTGGTACGCAGCTGTTTTAACTGCTTCAAGGACTGAGATATATACGTCTGAAAGTACGAACTCACCCGATGAGAAATATTTACCAACAACCGCTATCTCTACTTCTTTTGTGGCGTTTTTAGATTTATCAACGAAAGACTGCCACTCGCGCAAATCTGTCTTGGTCTGTGGAAGCGAAAGGACATCAGTCAAAATATCTCCAAGCCCATCTTGTTCATAGTTGCCCGGCACATCGTAAATGCTTTTTACATCCGGAGCAGAGATAACACGCTCATTTGGAATGTTGCAGAATATCGCGATTTTTTCTTTGCGCTTTTCATCAAGCGGTACAGCGGCACGAGCCAAGATAACATCTGCCTGCAAACCTACTGAGTTAAGCGAGCGAGCCGCATACTGCGTTGGCTTGGTCTTCATCTCACCAATATTTCCTGGGATTGGCACGTACGAAACCATAACAACTCCAACATCTTTATGATGCTGTTGTTTAAGCATACGAGCTGCTTCAAGGAAGATAATGTTTTGGTACTCACCAATGGTGCCGCCTATTTCTACAATAGTTACATCAGCCTGAGCTTGTGCTTGAGCTTCTTTAATACGACGAATAACTTCAAGTGGCACATCTGGCACCACTTCTACGTTTTTGCCTCCGTACTCCAAATTTCTCTCGCGGCGGATAACTTCCTGGTACACACGACCAGTAGTCATGTAGTTTATCGAAGGGAATGACTCATCCAAGAAACGCTCGTAGTTACCCATGTCCTGGTCAGTCTCATAGCCGTCATCCAACACGAACACTTCACCGTGTTCTGTTGGGTTCATCGTTCCGGCATCAACGTTGATATATGGGTCGATCTTTATCGCCGTTACTTTAAAACCCTTGGCTTTCAAAATCTTTCCTATGGAAGATGCAGCGACACCCTTCCCCACGCCCGACATAACTCCGCCGACGACGAAAATGTATTTCGGGTCGGTTTTTGCTTTTGAAAAAGAAAACATCATTTACTAAATCTTTAAATATCGTCGCACGGCGAGGTAACTTGCAACCGCACCGAGCAATACGCCCGTTCCGATGATAATAGCGAAAAAGACGAAGAAGTGCGAGAGGTAGTAGTGGAATACGTTAATACCACCGAAGAAATTCTGTGTTGCCTCCCCCATCCAGTAGGTCACTGGGTACAAGAGTAGGAGCGTAATGATTCCCGATATAAGGCCGTAGAGCACACCCTCCACCATAAATGGTGCGCGGATATAGAACTGGCCGGCACCCACAAGGCGCATAACCTGAATCTCCTCGCGCGAGGTGTAAATAGCCAAACGGAGCGTGTTAAACGAGATAGCGATAGTTACTGCAACCAATATCAAGATAATGATAAGGCCGATGCGCCCTGCTGAGTCTGTGATCTCCTGCAGACGGTCGAGTGCCTGGCGGTGCTGCTGGTCAAAGTAGTTAATCTTGTCGATGATACTGGCCCCACCTCCACCGTTTTGCTGCTGTTGCTGCAAGAACTGCGCAATTGCATCGTATTGAGAAATATCTTTTGCCTTAATGTCGAGCTCTGCGCCAAGTGGATTGTCTCCAAGCTCCTGCAATGCCTGCAAGGTTAGCTGGTCGTTCTGGTGGCGGTTACGAAATGCAGTAAGCGCATCTTCTGCAGAGGTGTAGGTTACCGCCTCTACTTGCGGCAAAGTCTGCAGGGTTTGTTGCAACTGCAAAATCTGCTCTTCAGGTGCGCGCGTAGTGAAGTACACCGTCACATCTGCTTTGTCGCGCAATGTCGCGAGGGTGGAATTCAACATCACACCTGCAAACAGTGTTGTGCCGACAACGAAGAGCGTCACCGTCATTACGAGGATAGATGCGAGGGAGACAAAGCCGTTTCTCCAGAAATCGAGAAACCCAGCACGCAAAATTCTTTTTAGAATAACGGAGTCAAACATAGATACAGTTTACAATATATATTTCCCTTCGCGGTCATCACGGATGATCTTCCCACGATCCATAGTAATAACGCGCTTTTTGAGCGCGTCTATAACGCCTTTATTGTGTGTTGTAAGGATAACTGTGGTTCCTAAATCGTTAATCTTCTTTAGGATTTGAACGATTTCAAACGTGTTTACTGGGTCGAGGTTACCGGTTGGCTCGTCGGCAATAATGACATCGGGCTGGTTCACAATCGCACGCGCGATAGCAATGCGCTGCTGTTCCCCACCAGAAAGTTCGTCTGGAAAATTATTCGCCTTGTCGGTGAGGTCTACGAGGTCGAGCACGTGTGGCACATCGGAATGAATTTCTTCTTCAGCGCGGCCAGCAGCCTCCATCGCGAACGCAATATTTTCATACGCAGTTTTTTGTGGAAGCAAACGAAAATCTTGAAAGACAGTACCAATTTTGCGACGAAGATGGTTGATGCGGTTCATCGGCACCTCGTGCACGTTTATAGATTCAAAAAAGACAGAGCCCGAGCTGGGCTTTTCTTCTGCAAGGAGCATTTTGACGAGTGTCGTTTTTCCGGCACCTGAATGACCAACGATGGAGATGAACTCACCAGGTTCTACTGAAAAACTGACATCCTCAAGAGCGATGGAGTTATCTGCATATACTTTACCTACTCGGTCGTAATATATCATTTTGCAACCTATGTATTCTACATCATTTTTTCGGGCTCCAAAAATGGCTCTATGTTGCCTTCAAGCACCCCCTCAGCATCATGAACTTCCACATTTGTACGATGGTCTTTCACAAGTTTGTAGGGATGAAGCACATAGGAGCGGATCTGGCTCCCCCATTCAATCTTTGAGGTATTGGTTGAAAGCTCTGCGACTGTCTTTTTGCGTTGCGCTTCGAGTTGATGGAACAGTTTTGCTTTAACGATAGCCAATGCTTTTTCACGGTTAGAGTTTTGTGAACGCTCACCGTCTGCATGCGCAGAAATACCTGTAGGAATGTGCACAACACGCACTGCAGTTTCTCGCTTGTTAACGTTCTGTCCACCCGGGCCACTTGAACGAGCAAATGTTATCTCAAGCTCATCTTCTGGAATTTCAAAATCAGTAATTTTTTCCACCACCGGCAAAATTTCAACGAGTGTAAATGATGTTTGGCGTTTTTGTGAGGCGTTAAATGGAGAAATGCGAACAAGGCGATGCACGCCGTATTCATTCTTCAGCGTTCCGTATGCATTTTTCCCTTCTATTTCGACAGTGATATTACGATACCCACCGTGGTCGTTTTCGTTCTGGTGCAGTACACGCATACCCCATCCGCGCTTCTCGGTATATTTGCGGTACATCTCCAAGAGCATGTGCGCAAAATCTTCAGCATCATCGCCGCCTGCGCCTGCCACTATCATCATAATGGCATTACCCTTATCGTATTTACTTCCTCCTTCTGCTTCTGATTTTAAATCTTGAAGTTCTTTGATCATTGCCTGCGCTTTTGCAGGAACGCTCCAAAAATCCGGCGCTTGCATCGCAGCTTCAATTTCTACTATTCGTTTCTGTATCTGCTCCTTCTCATCCATAAATATACGACGAGTGTAGCATACCGTTGACTTTCCCACCTTCTCTGCTACGGTGCGGCTAGAGGTGCACCCATGCATACACACAAGGAGGGCTCTTTTGCCCTTATGGTTGCGATTTACAGTCGCGACCCCGATACGTTTCTCCTGATCAAAAACCACAAAGCGGCAACCAATCGCTGGAAGTTTATTGGCGAGACGAGCGAGCCCGGCGAGACGTGGCGACACACGCTTGTGCGGGCACTATGGGAAGAAGGTGGGTTTAGAATCCGTGTTGTCTG
The DNA here is from genome assembly GCA_001773575.1 of Candidatus Adlerbacteria bacterium RIFOXYC1_FULL_48_26. GTDB lineage: Bacteria > Patescibacteriota > Minisyncoccia > Phycocordibacterales > SBAW01 > GWA1-54-10. The sequence continues at coordinate 16,325 of MEXB01000012.1, forward strand.
CGACGAAATCGGTAATATCGTCGAACTAGGCGACCCAGAGATCTCCATCGCTGAAGTTCGTCCAGTGCGCATCGTACAAGGGAGAAGCCTGCACGAGCAGTATTTCTGTAAAGTAAGGCTCCCCTACGCACGACTAAAAGATCTTTCGGGAAAAATATTCCCTGGAATCGATATGTACGAAGAATTCGAAACCAAAATGGTTTCGTTTGAAGAAGTCGATTCAATGCCGGACTTCTTTCGCGCTCATCGCACACTAGTCCAACAATTCCTTGGATACCCTGCCTAAAGCGGGGTATTTTCTTTTATCTTATGGAGCCAACGGCCGGGATTGAACCGGCGACCTTCTCGTTACGAGTGAGATGCTCTACCAACTGAGCTACGTTGGCCTACTGGCCCTGGAGCCGTTGCCCGGGATTGAACCGGGGACCTACGCCTTACCATGGCGTTGCTCTACCAGCTGAGCTACAACGGCGATGTAGCAAAAGATATCAGACAGATGAGTCTTTGACTAGAGCCTCTCACACAAAAAATATCAATATATGCTTCCGAATGTACCTAACGGAATATTCCGCTGAAGAAAACAGCTGCTGTCTGTCCAATAAATCCAAGGAAGCTCGTTGTCGTTGCGTTCTGTCGTCCCTCCATATTTTTAGGACGCTTGATATCGGGAAAATTTCGAGGCATAGAATTCTCTGTGCTCGTTCCTATCTTCTGGAGTTTTTGTGCTCTCTCCGGAGTTATAAGGCCACTTTGCGCCGCAAAATCGGTGCATTTCTTTACGATCTCAGGGTCGGTAGCTTCCTTACACTTTGCAAAATCTTTCAGAGAACTGAACGGTGCACTGCTGCTTGCAATAGCAGAGAATACTTTTCGGGCTCCGTCTTCATTAAATCCTTTTGGCAAAACACCCGCAGCTTTTGCAAACTCAAAGCAAGATTTTGCTTGATCAACCGTTGAAGGCTTCTCGCATGCCTCTTTGCACGACCTTGCATCCGTGCAGCCCGTAGGCAATGTTACACCACTCTTTAAGGCGGCACTTATCTTCTCTGCTTTTTGAAGAGCTTCTCCTTTAAACAAAGAGTGTGTTTTCCCGTATGCAACACACGTTTGTATGTGCGCAGTGTCATCGCAGTATGTTTTGCACGCCTGCACAGGATCAGATGCACCGGCCCCACACTTCCCCGGCCCTCCATTCGCTTTAATTATCTCCGAGAGTTTGGAGCGTTCGGAATTGCTTTGTTGAACCTGCTCAGCGCGTTTCAGTCCGCGAGACTTTGCATACGAAGAGCACGCAGAATGATTGGACTCAATGTCGCAGTATGCCTTACATGCCGCTCGGTCAGCACAACTTCCAAGCTCTGCAATTGGGAACGTTGGCTCAGATGATGTCGTTTGTGCCTGCACAGACACTCCTACGACAAGTGCGGAGAAAACGAACGCTGCGAGTATTGCATTAGAAAGGGTTTTGGTAGTCATTGTCGTTTGATTGAGTAGTAAAAGGATTTGTATCGTCTGCTGGATTTACCGCCGGAGTTACATCGGTCACTGGGTTTGAAGTCGTGGTGGCCTCTGCGCTCGCGTCAGTGTCTAGCATTGCAGCATCCTGATCAACAGTTTGTTCTACCTGAGACATAGGCTGCATCATGAAATAGTAATAGTAGGCAGCTGCTCCTCCAGCAGATGCCACTAACAATACGAGGATCAGTATCCATAGCATCAGATGGGATTGTGGCTTCGTCACAGGTTCCGAAACAGAACTTTGGATTGGGGCCATAGTGGGAGGCGCAGGCTGCGGTACAGGAGCTGCTGCAGGAGCGGGCTGAGGAACCAGCGCAGCAAACGTCTCAGTTATATCCGTGACATTCCATCCCTGCCCTACCAAGGCCTGTTGGATTGCATCCTTTGCCACGCCCGCTGCGAGCTGCTCCTTTATATAGTCGAGCAATTGTTGGTTCACCATACAAAAAAGAAACTATCTATAGCGATAGTATGGCATGAGTTTTTGCACCACATAGAGCCCGGTGGGGATTATCGAACAAATGATGCGCGAGAGACGGGACTCGAACCCGCAACCTCTGCCGTGACAGGGCAGCGCTCTAACCAGTTGAGCTACTCCCGCATATGAATGCGGACAAGCAGATAGTAGCGCATCGTGCGCACTTTTTCTACTCGTGTGTCGGAGGCGGGAGTCGAACCCGCGACCTCAGCGTTATGAATGCTGTGCTCTAACCATCTGAGCTACCCCGACAATACTCAACAAACTAGCATTTCTGGGCATTTTTTGCTACATTGTAGGCACGTTTGAATATAGCGGGGAAGAGCAGAAGTCGCTCGCCAGGCTCATAACCTGGAGGTCGTGGGTGCAAATCCCACCCCCGCAACCACGAAAAGCAAGAACCCCAAGCAAAAAACGCTTGGGGTTCTTTGCATCGTGGCCGCGCGATTGCGAAGCAATTCTGCGCCGCCGGTTTGGGCTAAACTCAAATATAATCAAATTCCTCAAATACCCGGCGGTATTGTTCTATGGTTGCGTGTGCATCGCGCTCAGAAAGTGGAAAGGCTTCGCCTAAGTGGGCCAAAGCATTTCTCATACGGTGCGCCTCCCATGCAATATCTACGGTGGTGAATTGGAGTGGGTTCGCCATCTTGAGCTGGTCCCCTAGCGTGTTCCCAGGATAACCCTTTTCGCTCAACATTTGCGAAAGCATAATGTCGGCATCTAAGATTGCGCGCCGCCAGTCACTCTCACTCGTCGAATGTGCCAACAAGACAATTCCATCCCATCGTGGGTTTTTTTGTTTCTCTTGAATATGCTCTGGCTCGTGATGTGCGTGTTGCATCATCTCCAAATGGTGGAAGCCATGGTGCTCGAACTGCTCCATGCGGATGCTCACATACACAATAAGTATAAGAAGAATAAATGCAGCACTAAGACCAACAACCACAACGGCAATAGCAATGTGTGTAAGTGTGAGGTACAGGTCACTTACTGCACCAGGAACACTTTGGCCAAAGGAAAATACACTCTGGAAGAAGCCGTAGAAATCGGGAGAGTACATACTCTTCTATTGTACGCCTTATTTGCTTTCTCCAAGAAGTGCTTTGCCCACACGAAGAAGTGCGGCTTCATCGCCATGCGCTGCAGTGAGTTGGATGCCGACGGGGAGTCCATCTACGAGCCCGGCAGGAATAGAAATTGCAGGGTTACCAGTTAAGTTTGCTGGCACGGTAAAGATGTCTGCCAAGTATGCAGAGAGCGGATCTTCTTTCTCCCCTATCTTCCATGCAACGTCTGGCATTGTCGGCGTCATGATTACATCAACATCTTCAAATGCTGTTTCAAATTCTTTGCGAAGTTGTTCACGCGCAAGCCCTGCCTTCCCGTAATACGCATCATAGTAGCCGGCTGAGAGAACATAGGTGCCAAGAAGAATACGGCGGCGGGTTTCTGGACCAAAGCCTTCCGCGCGGCTTTTTGCGTAATCTTCTGCAAGAGAATCTCCTTTCAATGCAAGGCCATAGCGTACGCCATCAAAACGTGAAAGGTTTGATGACACTTCTGCAAAGTTTGTTATGTAGTAGGTAGCGAGAGCAAATTTAAGCGAAGGAAGAGAAATACTTTTTACGGTATAACCCTGCGCCTCTAATTCTTTGCGTTTTGCGTTTTCAATCTCAGAGACCTTGCTCTCAGCCAAACCCTCAACAACGCCAATTACTTTTTTCTCTGAATGTTTTGGGTAAAGATTTCCATCAATGGAAGTAGAGTCGAACTGATCTTTACCTTGGATGGTGCTTAGAATTATTTCAGCATCTTCAACAGTTTTTGCTATTGGGCCTACTTGGTCAAAAGAAGAAACTGCGGCAATGACACCGAAGCGAGATACGCTGCCGTAGGTCGGCTTGAGCCCCACTACTCCACAGAAGCTTGCGGGGTTGCGCACCGAGCCTCCTGTGTCAGTTCCGAGCGCACCAAGCGCCATGTGTGCGGCAACAGCGGCAGCCGAGCCACCAGAAGTACCTCCGGCTACGCGGCTTTCATCGTGAGGGTTTTTGGTTGGGCCAAATGCAGAATTTTCTGTGGAGCCACCAAGCGCAAACTCGTCCATATTGGTGCGGCCCAAAAATACAGCGCCTGCTTCTTTAAGTTTTTTAATTACCGTTGCATCGTATGTTGCAACATAGTTTTCAAGCATCCGACTTGAAGCAGATGCGCGCTTTCCTTTAATTAAGATATTGTCTTTGATCGCAAGCGGAATACCAAGGAGTGGATGGCTCTCCCCTGCCTTGCGGCGCTCATCGGCCATACGCGCCTGCTCTTCAACATCATTAAATACTTCCAAATATACATTTAGGTCTTTATTTCTTTTTTCTATCTCTGCCAAACATGCACGCGCCAAGTCTACTGCAGTAATGTCTCCAGCTTGTAGCTTTGCAGCTGCCTCTTGTATTGAAAGCTCGTTGAGGTTACTCATCTTTTTGAATTATTTTGCGTACAGAATTGTAGTCTTTTTCTTTTTTCGGGAAAGCGTCAACAATCGCATTACGTGCGTCCTTCAATGCAGAACCCTCCTCATAGGGGACGTCATCACGCATTACGTTATGGTTGAGAGGCACGTTTTTATCCGCACTTCCCTCTATAGCAGAAACCTGCCCCACATAGTCCAAGATATTGGAAATATCCTTCTGAAGAGACTCAGTTTCTGCCTCAGTAAGCTTAATTCGCGACAATTCCGCAAGCTTCTGTATGTCTTCTTTTGAAATCACCCCTCAATACTACCTCTTTTCCAGTAACTTCAAAAACTCCTCTTCGGTTAGGATTTTTACACCCAACTCCTCGGCTTTATCCAATTTAGAGCCAGCCTCCTCCCCCGCCACAACATACGTGGTGTTTTTAGAAACAGAGGAAGATACATCCCCACCGAGTTTGCGGATTTTTTCTTTAGCTTCGTCGCGAGACATGCTTTCCATAGTGCCCGTGAGCACAAAAGTTTTTCCTACAAACGGAAGGTTTTGTTTTACGTCAGCAGAAACGTATTCAGGGTTTGTAATTTTCAGTACGTTCTCCAAACGCTCAATAAGTTTTTGATTTTCTTTCTCAGCAAACCACCCAACAATAGCTTTTCCAACAATAGGCCCAATACCTGCTATTGCAATAAAGTCTTCTTCAGAACCTTCTGAGAGTTTTTTGAGAGTTTTAAAATTTTGAGCAAGCAATATAGCGGTCTCTTCCCCCACTTGTGGAAGAGAAAGTCCGGTAACAAGGCGCGCGAGCGTGACATTTTCTGCAGTCTTCTGTATTGATTCGATAAGTTTTTTTGCGGAGATTTCCGCAAAACCTTCGAGTGTTAGCAGATCGCCTTCAGTAAGGGTAAAGAAATCATCAAGATGCTGAACTAAATTTTTCTCAAGCAGTGCATCTACAGTACTTGGACCAAGCCCTTCTATATTAAGCGCGCCCTTGCTTGCAAAGTGGCGGTAGCGGCGGCGGATCTGTGCGAACGAGTCTTTGTACACACACCGCCACGCGGCTTGTCCTGGAACGCGTTCGATACGTCCATCTCCACCACATTCTGGAACAGAGTTTGGCCATTTGTATGTTTGTTCTTTTCCTGTGCGAAGCTCTGTAAGCACTCTTACGATGTCAGGAATAACATCTCCTGCTTTCTGCAATATAACTGTGTCGCCTATGCGCACATCGAGGCGATTAATCTCATCTTCGTTATGGAGCGTTGCACGGCTTACAGTGGAGCCGGCAACAAGGACAGGGCGCAAGTGAGCCACCGGCGTAAGCACACCCGTGCGCCCAACCTGGAGGACAATATCTTCCACTACAGTTGTTACCTGTTCTGCTTCAAATTTAAATGCCACAGCGAAGCGTGGCGCCTTGCCGGTATACCCCATTTGTTCTTGAGAAGCGCGGTCGTTTACTTTAATAACAACACCGTCTACCCAGTAATCTTCGCTTTTACTTTTCTTCCCCCAGGTTTTCCAATACGATATGGCCTCGTCGATATTTTTTACGAGCTTCCAATGTTTATTTACTTTAAATCCAAGTTCTTGAAGATACTCAAGCTCCTCTGCTTGGCTGCCCGGCATCTCTTCACTTGTTGAAGCAACGTCGTATATAAATGTATCGAGTCCGCGAGTGGCAGCAATGCGTGGGTCGAGCTGACGGATAGAACCAGCTGCAGCATTGCGTGGGTTGGCAAACAAAGGCTCTCCGTTTTTCTCGCGCTCTTTGTTTGTCCTCTTGAGAGCTTCTTCGCTCATCCAGATTTCTCCTTCAACAACACAGTCAATTGCTCGCTCAAGCACAAGCGGCACAGATTGGATGGTGCGTACGTTATGTGTTACATCTTCCCCTGTCACGCCGTCACCGCGAGTTGCAGCAGTTACAAGCTTGCCTTGTTCGTATGTTAAAACAACTTTAAGCCCATCTATCTTAAGTTCGCACGTGTACGTGAGAGTCTGTGCGGACTCCCCCAACATTCTGTGCACTCTTGTATCAAAATTGCGAAGCTCTTCTTCGTTAAATACATCGTTGAAGGACCACTGAGATACTGTGTGTGTAACTTTTTTAAATGTTCCGAGCACTCCCCCTACGCGCTGTGTAGGAGAATCAGAGGTTATGAGTTCAGGATATTTTTCTTCAATAGAAGCAAGTTCCCTCTCCAATTCATCATAGGCACTATCTGGGATCTCTGGAGCTTCAAGTGCGTAATATAAGTGGCGGTGGTGGTTGAGAGTTTTTTTGAGTTTTTCGTATCGTTCGCGAACGTCCGTGGGAGCCATGTAAATAGAGTACCTTCCCGACGTTTGCTTAGCAAAGTCGGAATCTCGAAGATTTAATAGGTAACTTTTAGTTCGCGCTCCAGTTGAGTTGCTCCAGGCACGCAGGTGTTGTAACCATGAGAATATATCGTCGTCCCAATTCCTCCGTACGCATTAAGATATTTGGCGACCTCTACTTTTGCACAATACGAATACCCTGGGAACGTTAGAGTAAATGTCGTTGTCGCAGCGTTTGAGGTTGAAACAACATTCCATGCGGTCCAGCCTGTAGGTTGTGGCGCAAAAGGAGTTGGTGGCGTGCCTTTGGCTGACATGTCGTAGGACCCACACACCACATTTGTTGGGAGAACTGGCGTGACAGTTGAGTTGTATCTAACAACGATAATACCTGGAGAACCGGCACCGCCGTTTTTCACTACACCTGAGCCGGAACCGCCTCCTCCTCCTGCAGCACCATATCCACCGCCATTACCTCCAGCTGATGTTTGCGCTCCCCCTGAGTTGTCGGTACCGCCACCACCGCCTCCTCCGCCACCAGACCCGTGACTTGTATCCCATTCAGTGCCGGCGCCGCCCGTACCGCCAGGACCAGTTGAACCGCCACTAACAGCGTGGCCAGCACCTCCGCCGCCTCCGCCTGCAGAACCCGTTCCACCTCCACTACTTGCAGCACCTCCAGAACCTGCTCCAGCCGAAGCATAATTGTTACCACCGATTGCTCCTACGGTATTTACCGCACTACTACCCGCAGAACCACCGCCTCCACCGCCTCCGCCTGCAGCTCCAGTTACGCCAGAAGAGCTACCACCTGCGCCACCAGACCCGTTGGGGCCAGCGGCACCACCTCCACCCGAACCTCCGCCCGTGATGTTGACCGAGCCTCCATTACCGCCAGAATATTTTACTGAACCGATACTTCCCGATGATAGTCCTCCACTGCCGCCCGGACCTGAGCGTGTAGGTTGTCCGCCGCCGCCTCCCTTAGCACCAACAATGACCGCGCTTCCTGAAATACTCGAGCAGTTTGAAGCACTATTACATAGATATGTATCACCACCGTTGCCTCCGGCACCCGCACTCGCAATACCCGCAGCGCCTCCTGAACCGACCTTCATAGTCACCACCATTCCGGGTGTCAAAGACACGTTAGTTACTTTTGCGTATGCGCCTCCGCCGCCTCCGGCGCCTGCATCCCAGTTGAGCCATCCAGCACCTCCGCCTCCGCCGCCACCTATTACTTCAATGCTGTTATTTGAATTGTCCCAGTCGATAGGTACTGTCCAGGTTGTGCCGGCTGTAAGGTATGTGTACCCACTCACTCCACCGCTGTTGTTGTTCACGAACGCACTGCTAGAACCGTTGTATTTTGAATCCCAGTAGAGCGCACATTCCGCACCTGAGTCCGCAGCATAGATTGCGTACTGCGACTGTGACACGGTTGTTGAAAGACTGAGTTGGCGTACCACTACATCGTAGATACCAAGCCCGATAGCAAGAGCCAAACTCGCCACAAGAGTTGCGAAGAAAATAGTGAAGCCTCTGTGTTTCTTTTTTAGAAAAAGTTTAGTCATACATTATTGCCAATTGAGCAAAGCGTCCCGCAACTCAAGTGAACGCAAACTACCTCCAATATCTCTCCACTGCACCACCACCCTGATATCTGCCTCATTTACATTGCCACCAGGCGATGGCGTGGTAACTGAAACTGATCTAGAGAATATCGTCGGTGTGTTCCCTGCTGTTGCGTATGTGTAGTTACCACCTGAAGCATTGTAGTAGAGAAGTGTAGAAGCGCATTGGGTAAGCGACGTACCACACAGTGTTACCTGGTCTGCGAGCGAGTCTACGGTGCAGAAATTTCCTCCCGTGCATGTCGCCTGCCCACCCGTAATATTTGTCGTATGACTGTTTGAAGTACCATTAAGGCCAGCAAGCCAGTTCTGGTTATTAAGTCTATTTGTGTCACGAATAAAGTGTATATACTCAAGCGCATCTTGGGCGAGGAGCCCTGCCATGACCTGGTCACGAGCAGTAAGTGTGAGCTGTAAGCCTTTTGCCGCAATAGTAAGAGGTCCTGTAATAGCGATAGCCAATATCAAAACAGCTAGCAATGTTTCGACAAGAGTGAACCCTCTATTTTTTTTGTTTCTAGAGATCATATAGGCGTTGTGTGACGGAGGTCTGCACGTTGAACGAAGAAGTTACTCCACCTTTAACGGTTACGTAGCCGCCGATAAGTATTTCCACCTTAGGTTGCACACTCAGCGATTGCGATCCTATTGTTTGCACACCTTGGGGGGCGCCTATTACATAAAACTTCAACGAAGTAATTATTATGTCTGGAGATGTAATAGCAGAAAATGTTGACCCGCCATTTTGCGAACGAAGGATGCAGCCGGCTACGCTATTGGGACACCCTGCTCCACTGTTGTACTTATACACAACAACTTGCGAAGACAGCGTCGCGCCGCTTGGGAGGAAAGCAAACTGCGTACCGTGTGTGGACGCGCAGTCTTGAACAGCGGTCAGAGTTCCTGTGCCGCAATGATACTGCGAGCCGGTGCGGATTGCGCGCGCCATACTATCTATAGAAGAGTTGAAGTTGTTTGTTGCTTGAGAAAGCAGCTCTGCCCTTCTGTTCGCTTCCGAAAGCGACAACAATGCACCAAGCGCAACCACCATCACCACACTGAAGATGGCGACGGAGACTAGCATTTCAATAAGTGTAAAGCCGCGGTTACTCATGGCAATGTTCCTGGCGGCTGTACTGTGATTTGTCCAGGAGTAGTAACGAGCACACTGCGCGTAGTGCCGTTTGCGGACCGCACCTGAATCCACGCGCTCACATAGCCAGTGTTGTTGTTAAATAGAGCATCTGGATTTGGACGTCTAAATTGTATATCCACTGAATCTACCGTATATACACCCGCCGTATCATTCGAACCTGTACAATTTTTCACTCCACTAGATTGCACTACGCATGCCTCAGGTATGGTGTAACCAGGACTTAGTGTAAACACCTTAACGGCTTCCCCGTTATCATACCCACCGTTTCTATTAAAATCCGCATATAGGATATATGTGTTGGTTATGTTTCTCTGAAAATAAAGTCCGTACGCTGTGGCATACGTGACAGTGCCTCCATTATTAGTACCGAGAACACTCACACCGTATACCTGCGCCTGGCGAACAGAGAGCGCAACGCCGTACGTGACACTACGAAGCACTGTTGTGCTGTCGAAACTAGACTGTCGCAACAGCATTGTAAGCGTAATGATGGTGATGATAACGGTAACCGCAAGAAGTTCAATAAGCGTAAACCCCCGAGGAGATTTAGCTTTAGAAGAAAATCGCAATGTGTGAGAAAAGATCGACATGGAAAAAATAGCAGACCGCGGCACCCAACGCTAAGAATGGCGCGAAAGGAAGCTCACTCCTCATTGTAAACCCCCATTTGGACTTTCGCGAAGATGCTGTGGGGGTAAGGCGCGCAACAATTCGTTCCACAACGATCAAAATCACACCAATGAGGGCGCCGCTCCAGATAGCTATCATCAACGCACTGAGGCCTAGTGTTAAACCGAGCAACCAACCCAGCGAAAGTTCGAACACTCCATCCCCCCACCCCATCCACATACCTTGTGAGATAAGCGAGACAAATAAAAGAGGTGCTGCGAGTGCAGGACCGGCAAAGAGTTGCTCTAGAGGCACGCTCTGGTTTGCGAATATGTATAGAAGAGAAAGACCTATGAGGAGAAGCGAGCAAGACCAAGGGATAACAGTGTGTCTAATATCGTATACAACGATAAAAAGTATAAGCATCCAGACAAAGAACCAGAATGCATACATAAGTATGGACGGGTTGGTGAGATATACGCCCAAAGAAAGCACGCCTGCAACTATCTCAACAAGCGGATACTGAATTGAAATATGTACCCCGCAATAACGACATCGGCCGCCTAACAGTACATATGAGAGTACGGGCACAAGATCAAGCGCTGAAAGCGTGTGGCCGCAGCGCATGCAGCGCGAACGCCCATGCATAATGCTTGTGCCAGTATGAAAACGAAATGACAGCGCATTCAAAAAACTCCCTGCAATAAGCCCAAGTCCGATTGAACCTAGTATGAATGTAAGACTCATTAGTTCGTGACGTCGAAACAGTTGTCAGCGCCGCCAGCCGCAGCAGTAGTGCCGACACAGCTCGCAGCTGCACCGTTGAAGTCAGCCTTTTGACTGCCGGTGCACACATCAGATGTATCAACAGCTGAGTCTGCATCTTGCGCGACAGCACTGTTGGCTTCCATCACAGCACCGAGATGGTATCGAGACGCATGACTTGAGGCACACGAAGTGCCTCCCCCATCGTAGTTAAGTGCTGAATACGGGTAACAGCTTGATTGGGTTCCGTTGGTACAGACAGTTGCATTGTTCGGGTCGTACGGAATAGTTTGCATGTATGAAGGGCTGTGGAATGTCGTGTCGCTGTAGATGTTGAGGGGGTAGTAGAGGTTTGCGCTGTAGAATTGCTCGAGCGATAACTGGATGTTTTTAATATCAGAAATGCGTCTTGCGTCACGAGCCTTTTGACGCGCAACAGTAAGGTTCACCATAACAATCGAGGCCAAGATACCAATGATTGCAATAACAACCAAGAGTTCAATGAGGGTGAAGCCGCGTGACAATTTCATGCCCTAAGTATACAAGCAAAACTTCCGCTTCGACAGCGGAAGTTTTGCGTATGTGAACAATGAGAGATTAACAACCCGCCATGACACCAGACCCAGTACTGCTATTAACACTTGCTCTGCCGGTTGGTATAGAACCTGACCCCGACTCAAGATATGTACAGATTTTGAAGTTTTGAGTTGTAGCGCCTGCACCCGGTGCTGTACCAGCAGCCGTATTGGTTCCGATAACATATTGGCAAGGAGCGACAGACCCGACTGCACAGACGGTTCCAGCTGTACCCACGGTAGGGTCTGCATATGCAGCAAAGTTTATAGGAGATGGGCCTGTGCAGGTATTTGCCTTAGCGCTCGCGCCTGTGCAGGTAGCAATTGCAACAGGTGGATCAGTGTCAGCAAGAGCTATTGCCTTTGCCATTTCCTGAAGAGATGCTACACGTTGTGCATCGCGACCTTTTGCGCGAGCGCTGTTAAGAGACACGAGAACGATAGATGCCAAGATACCGATAATTGCGATAACAACCAAAAGTTCGATAAGGGTAAAGCCCTTAGCTGCCTTTTTAGTAAAAAATGTGTTCATGCGTACAGATAAATTTTAATAATTAAACGCTTTAATAGCTCGGCGTTCTCCCACAAGTATAGCTTGGGGCAAATAAAGCCCTTCGTGGACTATGGGGATAACTGCCTGCCTAGGCGGGCTCAAGCTAGATGCTTGTAGTGCTGTTGTAGATAGGGAGCAAGACTGCAGCCAAGAGGAAGCCGACGCCTAAGGCGAGAGCCACGATAAGAGCCGGTTCAATAAGGGACACAAGGGCATCTACGGAGGCGTTCACTTCGCGGTTATAGAACTTGGCCATACGCTCAAGGATACTTCCCAACTCCCCTGTTTCTTCACCGATACGGAGCATTTGAACAAGGATTGCCGGAATTTCAGCTGGGTAATGGCTCAAAGTCTCAGACATTGAGTGTCCGGCTTTCACGTTTTCAAGCGCATCAAGCAAAATATGTTCGTACACTTTGTTTTCGACCACGCTCGCAGTAATTTCGAGTGAACGAACAGCGCTGATACCTGAGGTAAGCATTACGTGCATGTTGTCTGCAAAGCGCGAAAGATAAAGTTTTCGGTACAAATCTCCTATATATGGAACGGAGAGCTTGAGCTGGCTGCCCAGGTACTGACCTTTTTCAGTTTGAAGGTATCGGACAAAGAAAAAGCCGCCGATGATAATCGCAATAAGGACGAAGATGCCGTAGTCGGTTAAGAAATGGCTTAAATTGAGAATGACTTCCGTCAAAAATGGCAATTCTTGGCCGCTCTCCTCCAATATAGCGCCGAGCTTTGGAATAACAACCGTGAGCATCAGTGTCATCACGGAAACGAAGGTAAAGATAATGAAGCCTGGGTAGATAAGTGCATTTTTTGCCTTACCTGCCAATTCATATGAACGGTCAATATAATCGGCCAAGAAGAGGAAAGTTTGGTCGAGCTTACCGGACTCCTCCCCAGAACGAACCATGTTGACGTAGAAATCGGAAAAAACTTTTGGATGTCTTGCGAGCGCTTTTGAAATCGACGTGCCGCTTTGAAGGTCATCCCCCACTACTGTAAGTGCGTTTCGCAACATCGGTTTAGTAGACTGTTCTGCCAACAAGCGGAAGATGCGAAGCGCTGACACCTGCGCTTCAAAGAGCGTTGCCAACTGACGAGACAAGAGCACGATATCGCGGCTGGATACACCTCCAAAGAGTGTGATGTTGTTAAGAGAGAACGCTCCCTGACTGTTAACTGGGGAAATTGTCGTGAGGGTAAAACCTCTACGCTGAAGAGCCTCTACAGCCGCATCCTGCGTAGGCGCATTAGCAACGCCGCTTTGCGTCTTTCCTTGTTGGTCGAGTGCTTCGTATTTAAATTCTGTCATAAAGATTACAAGAGGCGTTCAAGATTCTTAGGATTTGTGGCGCGGGAGTATGCACTTTCGATTGTTATCTCTCCCATTCGCACCATTTCAGCAAGCGAACGGCTCATGTCTATCATCCCCTCGCTTGAACTTGTTTCAATCACCGTTTGTATTTCATGTGTGCGCTTCTCGCGGATAAGGTTCGCAACAGCTGGAGTGTTTATAAGCAACTCACATACCGGCACAAGCCCACCTGAAATGCGAGGCACGAGACGCTGAGAGAAAATCCCTGCGAGCGACGATGCGAGCTGTATGCGGATCTGGTCTTGTTGGCTTGAAGGGAACGAGTCGATGATGCGGTCGATGCTCTGCGCCGCATCGTTTGTGTGTAGCGTTGAGAAGACTAGGTGACCAGTTTCAGCTGCTGAAACTGCTGCTGACATAGTTTCTGGCGTACGCATTTCCCCTATCATAATGACGTTAGCGTCTTGGCGGAATGCGCTGCGAAGCGCTGTGTCGAAGTCTTTTGTGTCGATTCGCACTTCTCGCTGCTCTATCAAAGATTTTTTATTTTCATACAAATATTCGATCGGGTCTTCAATGGTGATGATGTGTTCTGTGCGCTCCTGGTTTATTTTTTCAATCAGTGCTGCAAGTGTTGTTGTTTTACCCTGCCCGATTGGCCCCACGACAAGGAAAAATCCTTGTGTACGCGCCGTAAATGTTTCAAGCACTGGAGGGAGGCCCAGTTCTGCAATAGTTCGGATTGTTTTTGGAATAAGACGTAACGCAACACCAACATGACCTCGTTCAAAGTAGGCATTGCCGCGGAAACGCACCTTGTCACCATAGGCGTATGAAAAGTCGATCTCTTGGTCCTGTAGGAATCTTTCTTTGAAAGCTGGAGTCATCATTACAGAGAGCAGCCCCATGACATCGTCATTGGTCAATTTTGGTTCTGAAAGTACTGGTGTAAGTGCGCGCGCAACTCGGATAACAGGCTGAACACCCACTCCCAAGTGAAGGTCCGACGCGCCTTGCGCTATAAGCATCTCGATAAGCTGCGCTAATTTCTTGGTGTAATCCATCGCGGGTCAAAAATTAAATTTCCACTTGCTTACCTGGCCCATCATCAACGCCCTCAGCTGCTTCAGGCTCTTTTTCTGGCGCCACCGGCTGCGCCTCATCATCAAGATCAAAGGTGCCGCCAAGCATGTTCACTTCTTCAAACGGAATAATGCCGTTTGCTGATTTAATGATAGCATCTTCTTTTATTGTTATCATTCCGTTTTTGCGAACTATTTTGAGCAAATCATCTTCAGGTTTGTTTTCGAGGATGGCTTTCTCAAGCTCTGGGTTCATATCAAACATTTCCATCACTGCAACACGACCCTTTGTGCCAGTTGGGCACTCAGGAGTTGGGTCAATGCGGTAAAACTCAGTTAGGTCGGGCAAATTTTTCTTATACTCCGGCGCAAGGTCGTTAAATTCGTCTTTCAGCATCTGCTGCATACTCACATCCGCTTTTACTTTTCTACCGGTGCCCTTGCAGAGAGTTTTTGTCAGGCGCTGTGCCATACCAAGAATAAGCACGGGTGGGATAAGGTATGGCTCGACACCCATGTCGAGTAAGCGCGGAATAATACCGATCGCGTTGTTGGTGTGGATTGTGGATAGCACCAAGTGGCCTGTAAGCGCTGCTTGCACAGCGAGGTTTGCGGTTTCGGCATCTCGAATTTCTCCCACCATGATGATATTTGGGTCTTGGCGGAGAGTAGTGCGTAGCCCGTTAGCAAATGTGTACCCAATTTCCGGACGCACCTGGCTTTGCGACACGCCGGGAATTGTATATTCCACAGGGTCTTCAAGAGACAGCACGTTTTGATGGTCGCGGTCTACTTCGTTCAAAATAGAATAGAGTGTTGTTGATTTACCCGAACCAGTAGGACCTGAGATAAGAATCATTCCGTATGGCTTTTTAATTGCTGCACGAACAAGCTCTAGGTTTCTATCTGACAACCTAAGACTATCCAAACGCAATTCTTGTGCTGCCGAACCCAAAATACGCATCACCACCTTCTCGCCATAATAGGTTGGGAATGTTGAGACACGGAAGTCTGTCTTCTGGTTTTCAATACGAGCAGAGAAACGGCCGTCTTGTGGTTTACGCTTTTCGTCGAGGCGCATATTTGAAAGCACCTTAATACGCGCAACAACGGCAGGATGGACTTTGGAAGGAAGCGTGAGGTTTGTTTGGAGGACGCCGTCGATACGGAAGCGAACGCGTGTTTGCTCTGCAAGCGCCTCCACGTGGATATCGGACGCGCGCTGCTCTACTGCATGTTCCAAAATAGTCGCTACAATTTTAGTAACAGGAGCTCCCTCACTTATAGATTCTGCAGTGTCGGTAATTTCATTTTCATCTATAGCAATAGCTCGGCTATTTTTACTTGAAGTCTCCGTCTCTCTTTCTGACTCTATATCAATATCCGAAAGTGCCTTTCCTACCTCCCCTGACAGTCCTTTGTACTGCGCAAGGACTGCCTCAAAATCTACATTGCTGATAAGAAACAGTTTATACGGCATACCGAGTTTTGCTGAAATAAACGTCAGCGCATCTCGAGCCTCCAAATTGTCTGGGTCTGTCACGCCAATCTCAAGCGCGCCATCTGTGATCGAAAGTGGAACTATGCGGTAGTGTCGCGCTGACTCTTCAGGAATATAACTCAGTACTTTAAAAGGCACTGTTTTCTCTGCCATTTCTTTAGACGGAACACCGTAGTAGTCCCCTTTTACTTTCAGAATATTCGCAATGGGAACACCCGCAGCAATAAGCACTTTTTCTTCATCGTTTCCAGCTTTTCCAATCTCAGCACGCAGCTGAGGTACAAGAGCCGAATCAATTGACCCATTTTGTTGGAGGAGTTCGAGCAGGTCCATGGCTCTTATGTTAATTAGCAGTCCCGGTTGGTAGGAATGGGTTGCGACGACCAGCTGGCTGAGGCGGAATAATGACGCCGAAATCAGTGAGTGATACGAATACCGGATCAGTAAAAATTTCTCCGTCGAGACGTATAGTGTTGAGTCCTGCAAGTGTAATCAAGAGAGCTTGTCCCATTTGGCTACCTTCTGAATTTGTGTTCGTTACGGCCGATGATGGGTTTGACCAAGAATAAAATAGGAAGGCCAAAATTATAAAGGCTGCGAGTATTATCACTCCCATCAATGTTTTATTTTGCGTAAGAGAATTCATAGTTGTTAGTGGAGCCAGTAGGTCTTAATGCTATATGAGTAGGTATTAAGGTCACCGCCAGTCGAGAACCCTATGCGAGTTACATCAAGAATGCGCAAGCTGTGTTCAAGATCCTCCTGAAATGCGAGGAAGTCATCGTAGGTAGCGTTTATTGAAAAACCCATTTCAACAGTGCCAATTGATGAACCAGATGGCCCAGTTGCAAGCGAACTTCCTGTGCCACTACCCTGCGTACTACCGAGCTGTACTTGTGAGATCGAAGCTCTGTGTCGAGACGCAATATTATTGATATCAATGATAAGGCGAATATTGTCGAGATTGTCCGGCAAGGTGTGAGACAACTTATCTACATCTTGATCTGAAAATGACGCTCTGCGTGAAAGGAGTTGGTCGCGAACGGCGCGCAGCTCTTGGGCCTTATCAAGGGCTTGATCATATGCCGCCTGCTCCACTGCCAACTGTTTTATGCTCTGAAAGCTTGGATTAGTGTACATAACAAATAACCCCAATGCGGCGGCGAGCAAAATAATTGGAAGGATAATACGTGTCATAAATTTATTGAGGGCTTTGCGGTGACGATGTGGCTGTCGTGGTCGTTGAAGGGGTTGGTGTTACCGGAGGCGGCACTATCACGTTAGTGTTGCCAAGATTTTTAGTGTAGCTAATGAGCGAAGAGGCTATGGTTGCAGTAACACTGAACCTAACATTCTGCACCCCGTCGTTGTTTACACCTGAGAAAACAACATCTTTGAGTACTTGGTTTGCAGCATTGAACTGGTCACTCTGCAGCGCAACGCTTGCAAATGTATCTGCAATGCCGGAAAGGGCAATGGCTCCTGTGCCGTCATTGTTCAGTGTGTACTGGAAGCTTGTGAGCTGCACATTTTGCAATGTTTGCTGGCTCAAAAATGCGAAGATTGCTGACGGAGCAACATGGCTCCCAAGCAATGTCTTTGCGTTGTTTATACGTGAGTCCAGACGGATAAGCTGGTTTATCTGTTCTGGGTCAAACGCCGCCTCCTCTTTTTGCAAAGATGCCTGTTTACTTGAGATTGATCCGTTTAAAAATGTTTGGTACCCAAAGACACCCGCAGCAGCAACGACTGACGCAATAAAAATAAAGAGTGAGATGAAAAAGAGAAAACCAAGACTTCCACTCTCATGATACGCCGTAGACGAATCGAGTGGTTTCTTCGGAATAAATGATGTTGGTGTAGGTGATGGGGGCATGGTGTCCAAATACTCTCTGTATTATATAGTGCAATTTATATATCTAAGCGCACTGTCAACAGCTACCCATTCCCCTGCAGCTGACGAAGCGCCAAACCGACCGCAACAGAAAATTCCGGACCCGCCTCTTTCAATATTTCTTCCAAAAATGCAGGGGCCTGGGTTTTTGCAAATGGGTTTGCGAGACGTATTTCTGTCTGGATCTTTTCTTGGGCATATGCCTGCAGCCCTTTGAGCGTCGCTCCCCCACCTGTAAACACGATCGCGCTCAGCGGTTGGTTCTTTTGCGCCTCGTACGAAGTTACAGTCCGTGCGATTTCTGAAAAAAGAGTCGAGAGAGACAGCTCGAGCGATTGTTTGAGCACTCCGTTGCCTTGAATAACTGCTTCGCCTTGCATGCCGAACTTGCGTTTTCGTTGTTCAGCATCGGCAACAGTGGTGCTAAGTGCTTGCGCAGCAGCAAGCGTAAGGTCCTGGCTTCCGTGGCTTATGATGTGGCTTTCTCGAATAATGCCACGTTCAACAACATAAAATTTTGTCGTCCCTGCCCCCATATCAACAACGGCAATAGGCGCGATGCCGTGATCGAGAGCTGCTCTGACGGCACTGAACACTTCGATTTCAAAGAATGCGACGTTTACGCCTGCGTCGCTGGCGATAGAGCGGAACTTCGATATGGTGTCGTTGTGTATAGCAACCAAAAGCACTTGGAGTTTGTCATTTGGGCCCGCATTCTTACCTCCTCCAGAGATAATAAACCAATCAAGTAAAACTTCATTTATAGGTACAGGAATATACTTTCGCGCCTCAAGAGGCATTACCTGCGCCAGCTGTTTTTCTACTCCAGCAGGGAGCGTAACCACAGAGACAAGGCTTGATGCATATGGAATAGAGATAGCAGCGTTTTTAACGGTGACATTTGCTTCACGGATTACATCTTTAAGCGCTTCAGCAATTTTGTCATACGGCAAGCTGGTTGCGCGACCTATTTCTACGCCAGCATAGGGTCCGAGCGCTATCGCGCCGTACGTTTCCAACACAACGCGCCCCTTTTCGAGGCGGAGCTGAACGACTTTTATTGATGAAGTGCCGATATCAATACCGAGTGCACTTTTTTGTTCCTGCGAGAAGAGCGAGGAAAGTGAGGATGAAATAGAAAAGGCCATAATATCAAGCGTTGAACATCATCAGTATATCATTTCTATAATGAACATCTCCGACATACTGACACGTTTACTCGACAGCATCGCTCCGCCACGAGCGACAGATGAAGTAGTACGAGCGCTTACACTGCAAGAGCTACGTAAGCTGACTCTACGAGGAGATAAGAGCGGTTCGCTCCCCTACCATGATGAACGCGTCACAGCGCTTGTATGGGAATTAAAATATTTTACACACAAACGTGCGGCAAAGCTTGCAGGTGCCATACTTGCCGATGTTTTGGTAGGAATTGCCGCAGAAAGTTTAGGTACACCTCTTCTTATACCTATACCGATGCACGCTGCGCGCCGTCGCGAACGTGGGCACAACCAGACAGAAGTGTTATGCGGAGCCGCATTAGTGCATGCAAAAGACTTTTTTGAATATAAACCGCGTATACTTGCTCGAGTAAAAGCCACCCCCCAACAACAAGGGCTACATAAAAGTGAGCGAGAGCAGAATCTCACAAAGGCCATGAAGGTTTTGGACGAAAAGGAAGTAAAAGGGCGTGTCTGCGTTGTAGTGGATGATGTCTCAACAACAGGCGCAACCTTCGCAGAAGCAACTCGCGCCCTACGCGAGGCAGGAGCCCGGGAAATTATCTGCGTTGCACTGGCGTACTCGTAAAAACTTATGGCGGAGAGAGCGAGATTCGAACTCGCGGACCCAATTAAGGGTCGACAGTTTAGTAAACTGTTGATTTAAACCACTCATCCATCTCTCCATAGTTGCCATTATAGACACTTCCTCGTAGCTACAACATTCAATCCGCTACCTTAAGAAGATAGCGGATTTTTCTTTGGGCGGAGAGGGAGGGATTCGAACCCATACACCTCTTATTTTTACTAAGTTAATAAAACGCAGATATAGCAATAATAAACCAAAATTAAAGGAAGAATAAGAAAAAGATAGAAACACCAACCCTACTCATTAACAACCAGATATAACCAACGTTTATCACTTTTTGGGCAACCCGTGGGCAACCGCGGCATTATCAGCACAGAGCAGTACAGGCAGAAGCGAATAAGCAATACACCGGACTACCGACAAAACGGTAGTCTTTGTGTTGCATGAGCTGTTACTATCCTTTGAAATTAATTTGGAAGGAATACATACCCATACCGCAGACACCTTGTAGCGTTGCTACCTGCGGACTGCCCAAATCAACGTCAGTAGAACCAGAAGGCGGCAATGATTTACTAATACCCATGCTTGGAATGCGAACCGACGTTGAACAGTCATACGAGCCGTTGGTGTTGAAACGCAGAATGGTTGGCATACCTGCTTTCGCGGTGCTTACTTTGGGGTGATAGCCGCCTTTTACATCTACTTCAACAATTTGTTTGCCATCCACGATACTCACGTTATTTGCGGGGGTATCAGTAGCAACTTGCAACGGGTTTTTGGAGGTGAAATAGATGGCACCGCCGATAAGTAGTGCGACACCCAAGATTGCCCAAGAAGTTTTCATACAGTGATTATATGTTAGAGACTAAATAGTGGCTGAATGATTCCCAATCCTGCGAGACCTGCGAGGAACGCAAAGACTCCGAGCCCTATTACAACGATACCTGCTGACTTGAAGAATAGCGGTGCATGCTTTGAGTGAGCAAACGATACCGATCCAAAGGAAAGAAGCGCGAGCATCGGTAGCGTACCGAGCGCAAACGATAGCATGATTAGGAGTCCCGATATGAATGACCCGCTTGAAAGCGCGGCAACCTGCATCGCTTGAGTGAAGCCGCACGGCAGGAAGAACGTGCCTATACCAATGAGAATTGGTGCAAAAGTCGAATGTTCTATTTTCCTAAAGTACGCGAATATGCCGGTTGGCAGAGAGACTTTATTTTTCTTGATGACCCCTACGAGATTCAGACCGAGCAATATCATTACGCTCGACGCAATGAGGCCAAGAATCGCTGAAAAAGTAAAGCTTATGCCGATTGCTTGTCCAACGAGACCGAGCATCCCACCGAAGATTGCGAAGCCAAACAATCTACCGCCATGAAATAGAATGAACTGCTTTCTGCTGGTTTTAGTGCTTTCGTCCTGCACGACTTTCGCAGAGAGCGAAAGGATCAGTCCGCCCACTATCGCAAGACAACTTGAAACAGATGCGATGAGCCCAATGATAAAGCCCGTCGCAGGAGTGGTAGTGCCACCGATACCGAGATTTAGAAGGCCTGACTTTTGGAAAATGAAAAACAGGATCAGAAACGCAAGACCTATGGGAATCGCTTTCCAAATAACACCATCGGATTGTTTTTTGGCCATTCGTTTCTCGGTTGAGAGAGTATAGCCATTCTTTCTGACTTTCTCCGTTAATTCCTCGGCCATTACTTCAGGGGTCTGATCGCTATCAGTCTCAATCGTAACCGTTTCTTTCTTTAGATCGACTACCGATTTCTTGATGAAATCCTGTTCACTCAAAATGTCCTCGATGAGGATTTTGCATGAGGCGCAGTGTGTACCGGAGACATGAAATGTAAGTGTTTTCATAAACCGCAGGGTCGAGTTAGATTATCTCACCGCGCTTTTCGAGCATCATGTGATGAATTGTTGCGATCTGAAGCCATGTTGCGATGAGGATGAGTATCCCTGCGCAGAGTAGAGCGTCTATTTTAGTAACACCAAATACCGAGTTGTCAGCTCCCCCGAAGACTGCAACTAGAAACGAAACCACTCCTATAAGACCAGCTACGACACTACCGACATGCATTACTTTTGATAGTTTCATATATTTTATGTTTAGTTATTTTTAATACGTTTACTTGTACCACTGCACATACCAAGCCTGCATTTGCTGTATCTCTTTTGATTGTGAGGAAATAATATTTTTTGCAAGCTGCTGCATTTCAGGACGATTGGTCCCTGACTGAAGCATGTTTGCCATCATGATTGCCAACTGGTGATGTGGAATCATTTCTTCGATAAAGGCCTTGTCAAAATCAGACGCGTTTTCTAGTGCAGTCATATCTTCCTGCCCACTAAAGTGCATTCCACTTGAGGACATCGTGCCGCCACCCATCATGCCCGTACTTACCTTCGGCACACTAGTTCCAAACCAGTCTTGATACCAGCCATTCATGCTTTGAATCTCCTTTGTCTGAGCGGCGATGATTGCTGTGGCCAGAGTCTTGATCTCCGGATGCTTGGCTTTTTGGAGTGCAAGATTTGCCATAGCAATTGCACCTTCGTGGTGAGGAATCATTTGCTCGATGAAGTGCTTGTCGATTGTACCGGCTAGTTGAGTATTGCCATTTACTCTTTGATCTGTAATGGGACCATTTCCCCAGTTCATCATTCCGAAACCTCCATACCGCATCATCGGAGTGAAAACTAAGACCAAGAGAATACCGATAATAATTCCGCCGATTCCGTATACTATTTTGTTGTTTTGATTATTCATATGGTTAAAGTATTAACTTATAATTTTGCATTTTTAAGTCTAAGTGAGTTTGCGACGACCGTTACGCTCTCGAATGCCATAATGGCTCCGGCAATTGCGGGAGAAAGCGTCCAGCCAAAAAACGGGAAAAGTATCCCAGCCGCCACGGGGATACCTACGGAGTTGTATCCAAAGGACCAGATAAGGTTCTGCCAGATTGTGCGGTTGGTCTTTTTTGCGAGATTCACCGCTTCAGCCACCTTGCCGATATCGCCCTTCAGAAGCACGATGTCTGAGCTTTCAATAGCAATGTCCGAGCCATCGCTCATTGAGATCGCGACGTCGGCCTGTGCGAGTGCTGGTGAATCGTTTACGCCGTCACCGATCATTGCCACTTTAAATCCTTTCTTCTGTAAGTCCTTAATAAGGTTTAACTTATCCTCTGGCTTCACATCGGTATAGACTTCGTCGATGCCAAGATCGCGTCCAACAGCTTCTCCGGTCTTTTTGTGATCGCCGGTTGCCATGATTACTTTGAGGCCAAGCTTTTTCAGCTTTGCGATTTCTGCTTTTGCCTCGGCTTTGACGGTGTCGTGGATTTTCACGAGCGATAACACTTCCTTGTTGTTTGAGAGATAGAGTTCGCGTCCACTCTCGAACCGTCCGTCATGGAAATCCTTTCTGATTTGCTCTTCAGACTGTTTGGTTACTTCGCCAATGTAAGCAATCGAACCAAGGTAGTACATTGTGCCGTTATGGGTGGCAGAAAGACCTTTACCCGGCACTTCCTTGATGTCCGCTACTTCAACACTTTTTGCTTTTGCATCATTGAGCCAGCTTGCGATGCTTGCTGATATCGGATGCTTCGATGATTTTGTCATTGAGTAGATAAGGGACTGCTTGAAGTTGGTGTCCTCGACATCACACACGTGGTTCTCGTCCTTACAAAAAATGCCTTCGATCGAGAGTTTGTTTTCAGTGAGCGTGCCTGTCTTATCGAACACTAGCGCGGTTACTTTCGCGAGCTTTTCAAGGCTCTCTGCACTCTTGATAAGAATGCCTCGTCTGGCACCCGTGCCGACCCCCGTAATGATGGCGGTCGGCGTTGCAAGTCCGAGCGAGCACGGACAAGCAATAACGAGCACAGCCATTGTGGTGTAGATCGCAAGTGCAAATGCCTTCGACATTCCGAATGCTTGAGGAGCAAATATCATCCACGATGCAAAAGTAACGACTGCGATGACAAGGACGATATATACAAAATATCCGGAGATCCGGTCAGCAACTCGCTCGATAGGCGCTTTCGAGTTCTGCGCGTTATCGACAATGGTTATGATGTGTGCGAGAGCAGTATCTTTAACTTCTTTCTGCACCTCAATTTTAAGAAGGCCTTGAAAGTTCTGGGTTCCAGCAAACACGGAGGCACCAGACAGCTTATCGACTGGCACCGACTCTCCAGTGAGATTGGACTCATCCACGCTCGATGAACCGAAGACAACTTTGCCGTCTACCGGTATTTTCTCGTTCGGCTTTACGATCACAACATCACCAACCTCTACCTTTTCGATAGGGATCTCAATTTCTTTTCCGTCACGTTCTACTACTGCGAATTTACTCGTGAGTTGTGCGAGCTTTTGGAGGGCTTCATTAGTCTTTTTCTTGGCGCGTGCTTCGAGAAACTGGCCGAGAGCAATGAGACCGATGACGATAATAACGACATCATAATAATTTGAGCTGACATCCAGATAGCGAGAGAGAGGAGCTTCAAACGCGGTAACGGCGAGAGAGTATATAAAGGCGACGATCGTCGAGATGCCCACCAGTACGTCCATGTTGGCAACGCCTGTCTTGAGGAATATCCATGTGGCTTTAATATACCTGCGGCCGATGCCGAAAAGCACAAAGCTCGCAAAAATCGGCATCAAATGATGGAAGAACTCGTAGATCGTTTTCGGCATTGCTGGAATGACCCCGTTGCCCGAAAGCACATCCCAAAACATCATGACGAAAGAAAAAATAACCATCGGGATGACAAACTTCATCTCAAGAGCCATATTCCTCTCTCCCATTCCACCGGAGTGATCCATACGAGCGTGATCCTCAGCAGACATATTCATTTCAGCGGCGGTCTTTGATGTATCTTCAAAGGTGTAGCCGAGTGGTGAAATAACGTTGTTGAGCGTCTCCACCGAAAGTGGCGATCCAGAAAATACAACTTTTGCTTTTTCATTAGCTAGGCCGACGGATACAGATTCTACACCCGGCACCTTCGCCACTTTGTTTTGGATAAGGGAAACGCAGCTCGCGCAAGTCATGCCTTTTACTCTATAAACGCTTGATGTAGACATACATTATTTCCTCTTAAGCTTGTAGACTTTGAGCACCTCCGCTTTTGCCTTACCTGATTGGCCGGAGGACATCTGATGATGTACGCAGTGATCAAGGTGGTTTTCGAGCAGAATATCCTCAACATTTGAAAGTCCCTGTTTTACCGCCGAGGTCTGCGTGATGACATCAATGCAATAGGTGTCGTTCTCAACCATTTTCTGTAATCCACGCACCTGACCCTCTAAGACCTTAAGACGACGAACAATCTTGGTTTTGTTTTTCTCGTCCATGTATTTCATAAGCTGATTATACCCCCTAGGGGGTATCAGTCAATTTGACCTACCAACAAGAGGCTTTGCGATGCTCTCGACTCCCGGAAGTCTCAGTGTCATCCATTAGATATGGAGATTACAACGAGACCCCCGGCAAGCGCGGACATTATCAGCACAGAGCAGTACAGGTGGAAAATGATCGCAATCGATCTAAAGCTGCTTTATTTTTTTGTATGTGGAAATTTGAAAAAGAAATCTCCAGCATCTTTCAAATTAAAATGTGGGCACTCGCCATCTACTAGATGGTTGAGTATGTTCGAGCTTTCTAAGCTATGTCGGTTGCCATCGTATTCTTGGCATGCAGCAGGACGTCCACCTTGATGCCAAGGGGTTACCATTTCGATAAAAAGCCCTACCGCTGTGGAAGCAAGCACCCCATTTGGCCACACAACCTGTGGTTGTCCTCCTGCTGCTCCATATTTTTGAGCTTCTTCAGCCAATGACTCTTGTGTAAGTATGCGCATACACCAAAGGCATGGCTCACCAGGAATAGAGCGCGCCGCTTGGCCCACGATTGAGTAGTGCGTATCATCATCAAATACTTCCATGCCTATATCTATATAGGGAATTTGGAATCGCCGCGCAAAATTTTCGAGATCAGCAGTTTCCCCAAACGAAACACCAATCTTACCCACTAACAACCAGACGTAACCAGCGTTTATCACTTTTTGGGCAACCCGTGGGCAACCAATGGATAGAGAGCCAGAATCAAATTCCAGAGGAACAAGCAAACAAAGGTTAAAAACACAAAAACATTTTGCGGAGAGGGAGGGATTCGAACCCTCGAGAGGTATTACCCTCTACCTCCTTAGCAAGGAGGCACAATCGACCACTCTGACACCTCTCCTTATATTGAACGCGAACAAAGACACCTTAGCATTTTTGGGGAGAAAACGGAACTAAAGGGAAAATAAAATACAAATAAAAAGGGCACCGGATGAGCCGGTGCCCTGCCCCATTGGGGCTACTTCTTCTCGACGGCCGCTGCCGCGACCTTCTTCATGCCTGCGGCGATCTGCGCGTCATCCAGCCTGTCGATTGCTTTGCCACAGGCTTCGGCCGCAGCCTGGTCGGGCGCGAACTTGCCCTTCTGAAGGTCAGTGGCCTGCGCCGAGTTGCTGAGGCCCTTCATCTGCTTCACCTGGTCGACCGTGCGATCGGGCGCGGCGAGATAGGACTTCACGCAATAGTCTGCCTGCACGCTGGCCGTGGCCGAAGCGGCAGCCTGGGCGGCATCCCGCTTGGCAGAACTTCCGAGAACTACGACGCCTGACGCCCACATGACGAGACCGACGACGACGGCCACGCCGAAGCCTTGAGCATACGGTTTAACTTGCATCGAGAGCCTCCTTGTACTTCTTGTGAGCGGTACGAGAACTTCGCCCGCTGATATAACAGTACCAACTTGGCATCAAATAGATAGGGTGCTAATCTCACTCTCGGCAGTCACAAATATGAGGTAGAAAATGATGGATTCATTGGGTGTCCGTGAGAACTGGCACAACGTGGAAAAACACGCGGCCTTCTGGTGCACCAAGGAGAAAGCGGCTCTCCCCTGGCAGTACATGGAGGAGAAAGAGCGTGAACATCTCGCCCGAGCTCTGTTCGAGCGGATAGTGCGCCCGTATGAGACTCCTGCGCAGCCATGTAAAACGGTTCAGCCACGCGCACGTCTTCCACACATGTGCGTGGTGAAAAGAGAGCACCGGCTCTGCACTGAAGTACTCATCGACATGATGACTTGGCAGCGACTGGGAACCACGCACCCTGCGCT
Source organism: Candidatus Adlerbacteria bacterium RIFOXYC1_FULL_48_26 (assembly GCA_001773575.1). Classification (GTDB taxonomy): domain Bacteria; phylum Patescibacteriota; class Minisyncoccia; order Phycocordibacterales; family SBAW01; genus GWA1-54-10. The sequence goes on from MEXB01000012.1 coordinate 43,208, forward strand.
GAAAGTATCGGCGGTGTATCTTGCCCTCTGCTACAGCAGCGTGAGCGGCACGTTCGACATCAACAACTTCACCGAGCAGTACAAACAAGCAAATCGTTTTTAGAACCCTTCGGGGTTCTTTCTTTTTATAAAAAGAAAAACCGCTCCATTGCTGGAACGGTTGTTGAAATTTACGGACCAAAGAACTCGTCATGGATTGCCCGCATGGCCTTGACGCAGTCTTCTGTCTTGACCCCGAGGACAATATCGTTTTCCTCGAGCCCTTGGTCCACCATACGAACGCTCACGCCGGCGGCGGCCACTGCCCCGGAAACGCGCGCCAGCAGACCTGGCTTGTTCATCATCCGCTGCCCAACCACACAAATGAGTGCAAGGTCGGGCTGGATAATAACTTCGACAGGACCGCAGTCTCTTCCGATTTCACCGATAATCTGCCCGGCCTTGCCGTTGACCTGCCCACGCTCGACGACACAGTCGATAGTGCGCATGCCACCAGGCATATGTTCGATATTGATCTTGTGGCGAGCGAGTACCCCTGTCACGCGGTGAATGAATCCGACTTCTGCATTCATCAACGCCTTCTTAACGCGTATAGCCATGAAGTCCTGCCGCGCAGCGATCCCCACAACGGGACAGTCGTCCCTATCGCCAAGACGATCTTCAGGCACGATGAGCGTGCCGACATCGTCGGGCCGGTTAGTGTTGCGCACCTGGATGGCGATACACGCCTCTTCAACCGGAAGAGTTGCTTCGGGATGAAGAACGGAAGCTCCCTGATAGGCGAGCTCGCCGGCCTCTTCGTAGGTCATGGAGATGATGCTCTTGGCGTTAGACACGAGCCGAGGGTCGGCCGTGTAAAAACCAGAAACATCCGTCCAGTTCTCGTAGAGGTTGGCACCCACAATCGCAGCGACGATGGAGCCGGTGAGATCAGACCCTCCACGAGAGAAGGTCTTGATGTCACCGTTTGGCATCGCGCCGTAGAAACCTGGGATCACGCAACCCTCTTTGAGGTCGAGCAATCTGTCGCGGGCCTCTTTGCACGCAGACATGTCCAGATTTCCATTCCAGTCGAACTTGATGAACGTAGCTGGATCCACAAATGTAAATCCAGATACGGCGGCGAAGAGTTTACCCATCAGGTACTCTCCCCGACTCTTGATCATGTCTTCGGAACATTCGGCCGGTCGGCCGAGGAAGTGCAGGTCGTCACCGAGCGTAAACGTAGAACCGAGGTCGCGAGTGATGTCAGCAAAACGCGAACGGATGACACGAGCATGTGCCGCCTGCGCGTTCTGGTTGCTCTGATTTTGCTTGAGCGCAATCAGCTCATCGGTGATCTTGGTGGAATACCGCTCACTCTTGCCTGGCGCCGAGACGACGACAAACCGACGCCGCGGATCGCTTTTGACGATCTCCAGAACCTTTCGGATCTGGTCTGCGTCGGCCAAGGACGAACCGCCAAACTTCGAAACAAGAATCTCGCCCATATTTCTCTCCTTAAAGGACGTTTACCTACAATGCAACGTACCAAAACCGCCCTATTCTGCAAGCAAAAGAAAAGGCCCACTCTTTCGAGCAGGCCTTGGATTCATACGCCGTGCAAGTTGCTCTGTCTCGGCTTCACCACACCGTCTTCCCAGACAGCCGCAAAGGTTGCCCCGGCCGTGACCATGCAGACAGTCACCTCGACTACAACCTCAGGCGGACCAGCCTCCGGAAGAGCAGCTCTAAAATTTGCCGCCATACCAGGATGTAGGCGCAACTTGTGAGCTAGCTCGTGGAGCTCTCGGGCTGCTTTGTCGAGCGCCTCTGAAATATCCTCGACACACCTCTGCCGAGGCTCGGAAGTTGATAATGCGTCCACACATGCCTCTCTTTCTGACTCGAGATCTATAGCTTCGTATACTGTAGATTATTTTATCGCTTTCGCAACTGCCTGGACGACACCTTTGTCGAAAGGTCCGGGAACAATTTTTTCTGCCGTTGGTTTTTTGACGAGCGCTGCGAGATTTTTTGCAGCCTTGAGTTTCATATCGTCAGTGATTTTTGTAACTTTGTTGTCGAGCGCACCGCGAAATACTCCTGGGAATACGAGGGAGTTATTTATCTGGTTTGGATAGTCACTGCGGCCAGTACCAATAACTGCTGCCCCGCCCTTCTTTGCCTCTTCAGGCATAATCTCTGGTGTTGGGTTTGCCATTGCAAGAACTATAGAATTTTTTGCCATCAAACGGACATCAGTAGCGCTCATAAGGCCCGGGCCAGATACGCCGAGCACGACATCTGCACCTGTAAGTGCGTCTTGGAGCGAGCCGTGAACATCGCGCGGATTGGTTTTATCTGCCAAATCTTTTTTGTGGCCCGTAAGGTCGGTGCGTTTTTTAGAAAGTGTACCTTTTCGGTCGAGCACAATAATATCTTTTACCTCTGCCTTCAAAAGAAGTTTTGTAACAGCGGTACCCGCAGCACCTGCCCCTGCGACAACTACTTTCAGTTTCTTGAAATCTTTTTTAACAACCTTCGCTGCATTTATAAGAGCTGCAAGAACGGCAATAGCAGTTCCGTGCTGGTCGTCATGCATAACAGGAATATCGAGCGCAGCTTTTACACGGTCTTCTATTTCAAAACAATTAGGCGCAGCAAAATCTTCCAGGTTAATACCACCGAAGGCCGGAGCGATGCGAATGATGGTTTCAACAACCTCATCTACGTTTTGTGTGTCGAGCACAATCGGAAACGCATCTACATTCGCGAATGTTTTAAAAAGTGCAGCCTTCCCTTCCATAACAGGGAGGGCGCCAAGTGCGCCAATGTTGCCAAGACCGAGCACTGCTGAGCCGTCAGAGATCACAGCAATCATCTTTCCTTTTATTGTGTATTCGCGCGCCAACTTTTTATTTTTTGCGACAAGCATGGAGACCGCTGCCACACCTGGCGTGTATGCAAGTGACATATCAGCACGGTTTTTGATAGGTGTTGTTGGTGCAATACGGATCTTTCCACCCCATTTCTTATGTAAAGCAATAGCGCGCTTGGCTGTGTCGGTTTTTTTCATTTCTATATAATAAGGGAGTGACCTCAAACGACCAACTTTCTGAGCATTTCCGCCTGGCCGAACCACAGAAACTAGCGCTTAAAAAGCTTGGCATTACTACTGTTCACGACTTGCTCTACCACTTCCCTGCCCGCTTTGACCAAGCTGGCGGAGAATCTAATGTTGGACAGCTCCAACTTGGACAAGAGGTGACACTTGTTGGAACGCTAGAGAAACTAGAAACAAAAAAATCATGGAAAAGTAGAATCCCGATGTCGGAAGGATATCTTCGCGACCAAAGTGGGCGCGTTAAGTTGATGTGGTTTAACCAGCCATACATCGCAAAGATGTATGCAGACGGCACGCACGTGAAAGCGACGGGTAAAGTCACGGGCTCTGCTGGAAAACTCTACGTAGCAAACCCACAACTCGAAAAAATGTCTTCGGACGAAGTAACGCTGTTCGCTACACAGAAACCTTCTCTCGAAAAAGTCCTCGGGGGTCCTCGGTTTCCTTCGGAAACCTTGCGCCAGACTTTTTCTCAAGAAGTTTCTGTTCCGCAGTTCTTTGCCGTTTATCCTGAAACTAAGGGCATTACGTCACTGTGGTTTAGGCATGCAATTAAAAAAGTAGTCGCAGAAGGTGCAATAGAAACCGCAGAAGATCCTATTCCGCCAGAAATCCTAAAACGCTACAACCTACCGACACTGAAAACTGCCCTTGTCTGGATCCATGCACCAGAGAAGCTAAAAGATTTTGAAGCAGCAAAAAAGCGTTTTGCGTTTGAAGAGGTCTTTATGATCCAGTTGGAGCGTGGCATTGAGCGCCGAAAGCAACTCAAAGAAAAAAGCTTTGCGGTTGATGCACCTAAAAAAGCTGTTGATGATTTTATAGGGACCTTCCCCTTCCAAGCCACGAACGCACAAGAAAAAGCCATCGAGGCAATTTTACAAGACATGCGAAGCGGCCATCCAATGTCACGCCTACTTGAAGGCGACGTGGGTTCAGGAAAAACAGCAGTAGCGGCTACTGCTGCATATGCTGCAGTACGCACGCGCCCAGAGAACCAAAAATTTGGCACGCTCCAAGTTGCCTACATGGCACCGACAGAAATTTTGGCAAAACAACACTTCGAGTCGTTTATAAAATATTTTGAAACCTTTCCGATAAATATTGGGCTTATTACAGGAAGTGGGTGTTACAAGTTCCCCTCAAAAATTGGCCGCGGCAAATCTACAACCATTTCTCGCACGCAACTTTTAAAGTGGGTAGCGAATGGTGAAATCCCTGTTCTTATTGGCACGCATGCGCTTATCCAGAAATCAGTAAAGTTCAAACACTTGGCACTTGTTGTTATAGACGAACAACATCGTTTTGGCACCGCACAACGACAAAAACTCGCACAAAAAGAAGTACGTGTCCCACACTTACTTTCTATGACCGCCACACCTATCCCCCGCACATTGGCTCTGACTATATATGGAGACTTAGACCTCACCCTTCTTGATGAAATGCCCGCGGGCCGCAAACGGATCATTACAGAAATTGTTAAGCCGGATAAGCGAGGCGATGCATATGCAAAAATCCACGAACAGCTGAAAGAAGGTCGACAAGCGTATGTTATTTGTCCACGCATTGATGAACCGGATCCAGATAAAGCATTTGCCCTCCAAGCAAAGTCAGTTAAAGCAGAAGCAAAACGCCTAAAAGAAAAAGTATTCCCTGAATATGAGATAGATATTTTGCACAGCAAAATGACGCCTAAGGAGAAAGATTTGGTAATGAAACGTTTCTCTGACCATGAGATAGATATTCTGGTTGCAACATCGGTGGTTGAAGTGGGCGTAAACGTACCTAACGCAACAATGATATTTATAGAGGGTGCAGAACGTTTTGGTTTAGCACAGCTCCACCAACTTCGCGGCCGCGTTGTACGCTCAAACCATCAAGCATATTGCTTTGTCTGCCCTGAAAGCCGCGGCGAAACAACACTCGCACGTCTTAAGGCGTTGGTTACGGCAAAAAATGGATTTGAACTTGCAGAACAAGACTTGCTTCAACGCGGCCCTGGAGAACTTTCCGGCCGCAAACAATGGGGCATCTCCGATATCGGCATGGAAGCTCTTAAAAATCTGAAGCTTGTTGAAGCTGCGCGCACTGAAGCACTTACCCTTGTACAGAAAGATGAGAATCTGAAAAAGTATCCCCTACTCCAACACGCCCTCTTCGCACGAGCAAATGCTGTTCATTTTGAATAAAAAGAAAAGGCCTGGGGTTGCCAGGCCTTACTTCAGGTACGGCGCAGTTGGAACTTGCGCCTACGCTCGCGATCACGTTGCCAGTCGGAAATCTTGTGTTTCAAGATGACTTCAGCCCCATCCTTGAAGATCCCAGACGGGTACGACACATCATGCTTTTTCCGAATGTAGTAGTCCCAGCGTCGTCCCAGATACTTGTTCCAGAAGCCCACCAGCCACTTCACTAGCACCATTACCACCTCCAGTAATTACCTCTGCAGAAAGTCTAGACCCGCGACAACTAAAGCGCAATGGGTTACTATCTTTGCATCAGGGCGCGTAGTCCCGACGCCTTGGTCGGGATCCCGACTGAAACGTCGGGACTCAGTAAAATTCAAGGGCGCGTAGCTCAGTGGTAGAGCAGTCGTCTTATACACGACCGGTCGAAGGTTCGATCCCTTCCGCGCCCACCAAAAATATTGGTCTATAATAAAACTTATGTCTAAGCGAGGCTTCACCCTCATCGAATTGTTGGTCGTTATCTCCATCATCGGCGTGCTTGCATCTGTTGTGATGGCGTCTCTTTCCAGCGCACGACAAAAAGCTCGTATTTCCAACGGTGAGAATTTCAGAGCGCAGCTTGCGAACGCCCTCGGCGACCGAGTAACGGGACAGTGGGACTTAAGCGAATGCACTGGTACTACTGTTGCTGATAGTTCTGGATATGGTGCCAACGGTACATTTGTAGGAAGTCCAGTGTGGAGCACGGACACACCCACAGGCAAAGGCTGCGCACTCGACTTAACAGGCACCGACTATGTGAGTGTGCTGGACAAGCCTTCGCTTAGTCCTGGCACAGGAAGCATGACCTATGCGGCGTGGGTAAGGTACCCAAACCCTCCTGCCGCGACGACCGTGTTGATGCGTAAAGGATCAAACACTGCAAACAGAGAATTCTCTATGTATGTCGCAACAACTGGTAGGTTCTCTTGCACACTAAACAGTACTCCAGCTGTCACCGTTACAACGACGAACGGCTGGCTTGACGACAACTGGCACCATTTTGTGTGCGTACTGGACCGCACAAATAGCGTTATTGAGGTTTATATAGATGGGACGCTGCAAGCAAGCGGGAGTGCAACGGCGCTCGATGGGGTTAATATCAACTACGGCCACTCACTGACATTTTCTCTTGCGTCTGCCTCAGCAGTTTCTAGCTCAATCGCAAAGATCCAAATGTACGCCACGAACCTCACCGCACAAGCAGTTGGCAAACTCTACGCAGAGGAAAAACCAGCATTCTTAGTTGCAGGAAACTAGTTTACGGACGGAGCTTTGTATATTTTACCCGAGGAGTACGTGTGATTTTTATCTTGCGCGTCGTAGGGCACGTCTAAGTCGTACCCTGAGACAGTAAAGGTAGAGACATCAGCGTCTGACATAAGCTCCATGTTGTAATACACATTTTTTGCATCTTTTGCGTAGCCATATTGAAGCGGCACAAATGTCTCAGGTTCAGCACCTTTTATGACACCGTCGTACGTGAACACCTGCGTTGCGTCCCTACCATAGTACTCATATTCCACATCGATTAACTCGAAGGTTGCTGGGTCGGCACCGACAATTACATTTCCGTCACTGTATACACGGTCCTTGTCTTTAGCCCAATAATCGCCGATCACTGTAAAAGTGCCCGCATCAACTCCTTTTATAATCTCTCCACCATAATAGGCAGTGCGGTGGTCGTATCCATATGCGCCCTCTACCTCAAATGTATCGGGGTCAGCTTTTGGCAAAAGCTTATCAGAGTAGTACACATACATGTCGTCTGCAGCATAAGGACTATTCTCAGCAAGAATACGGATTGGTGCGTGGAACCCTTCATCTGATGGGAAAGGGGCAAACAACGCAAGAAACACAAACCCAGCAATAAGCGAGTATTGTATCGCTGGAGTAATTGGCGAGGATTTTGGATATGTATTTTCGTAGGTTGCTTTTCCAAATCCAAGTATTGGGTAGAAAATAAATGGAAGGAAAATAAGCCCGATAGTAAACCACCACCCTTTTCCAAAGACTACTGCGAGGCGATGAATCAAGATAACCGAAGGTATGATGCTTACGATTGGAATAATGAGAAGAAATATCCACCAAAGAGGCGCGTGAGTATACTCAAGTTCTTTTGCGCTGCTGTAAAAAGGTATGAGTGAGTACCAGCCAGGCATACCCATCTTTTTGAACATGTACCATCTCGATACAAGAACGAGAGTGATCGCGACGAGCACAATAGCCACTAGAGCAAGGACTATTGAAATTAAAGCAGCCATTTCTGATTTCGAAACAGCACCATATAGCTCTGTGGGCGTGACAAAAGATAACCAATGAGACATAGAGAGACGATTATGTGTATAAATTTACTACCCAAACTCTACCATTAAAAGATAGTTCGTTAAGACCGTATCCCCACACTTTCTCGTTAGAAGTTAACGGTGACTGGTTTTACCTCTATTTCTTGTTTCTTTTTTGGAGTAACGCCGTGTGCAATGAGAATACTTTCAAATTCTTCACGTTCAAGAGTTTCTGTTTCTATCAAGCGAGTAGCGATTGCGTTAAGTAGTGGGCGGTGGTCGTCAATTATTTTCTGTGCCTTCTTGTATGCCTCGTCCATAATGCGTCGCACTTCCCCATCGACTTCAGCAGACACCTTTTCAGAATATTCTTTACCGTTTACACCTGCACCAAAGAGTGCGCGACCATCGCTTCCTTCAAGCGCAACAGTTCCAACTTTTTCTGACATACCAAAGCGAGTGACCATATCGCGTGCCAAAGCACTTGAAACTTGGAGGTCGTTAGAAGGGCCAGTGGTTACATCGTCAAAGACTGTCTTTTCAGCAACATAGCCGCCGAGTGACATTGCAATATCGTCGAGGAATTCTTTCTTGCTTTGCATGCGCTTATCTTCAAACGGAAGTTTGAGTGTATAGCCTGCCGCACGGCCACGAGAGATGATAGAGATCTTGTGGACTGGGTCTGCGTGTGGGAGAAGTGACGCAACGATAGCGTGACCTGCCTCGTGGTATGCAGTGATCTCTTTTTCCTTCGCATTCATTACATGCGACTTGCGCTCAGGCCCAAGCATAACCTTTTCAATCGAGCGAATGAGGTCGAACTGTGCGACTGTCTTGCGGCCTTCGCGTGCTGCGAGAATTGCAGCCTCGTTCATCAAGTTTGCCAAGTCTGCGCCAGAGAACCCTGGAGTGCGCTCTGCAATAACTTCCAAGTTCACATCTTCTGCAAGAGGTTTCTTGCGTGCATGTGTAGTCAAAATATCTTTTCGGTCGTGGCGGTCAGGCAAATCGATTGCGACACGGCGGTCGAAGCGGCCTGGGCGCACAAGTGCTGGGTCGAGCACGTCAGGGCGGTTCGTTGCTGCCATGACGATAACTTTTTCGTTTGGTTCAAAACCGTCCATCTCGACGAGGATCTGGTTGAGAGTTTGTTCACGTTCATCATTTCCACCACCCACACCTGTGCCGCGTACGCGGCCGACTGCGTCGATTTCATCAACGAAGATAATTGCAGGCGCTGCGTGCTTTGCCATGTGGAAGAGGTCGCGCACGCGCGATGCGCCAACACCGACGAACATTTCTACGAACTCAGAACCGGAGATCGAGTAGAACGGTACGCCTGCCTCCCCCGCCACTGCACGGGCAAGCAATGTTTTTCCGGTACCAGCTGGGCCCATAAGCAAGATACCTTTTGGAATACGCGCACCGATGTCCAAGAATTTTTTAGGGTTCTTCAAAAAGTCGACGATTTCGAGCAATTCTATTTTTGCTTCTTTTGCACCTGCCACATCTTTAAACGTAACTTTCTGTGATTTGTCGTTAGGGTCAATGACGCGGTGCTTTGACTGGCCGAATGAAAACGCCTGCATACCAGCACCCTTCACTTGGCGTGAGAGATACCAGACAAAGAACGCTATCAAAAGAAGTGGTGCGATAAACGGCGCGAGAATACCGAGCCAGTACTGCCAACCACTCTGGCGCTCAATGCTAACAATTATTTTATCGAGAGCGTCTTTTGAAACACCGTAGTTGTTGAGAGTTTGTGTAAGTGCGGCGTCAGGTTCTTTCTTAGAAATTTTCTTTACGGGCTCAGCCTCCCCTACAGGCGCGTAGGTGATGGTGAGTTCGTCACCGCTTACTACTATCTGTGAGACTGTGCCTGACTGTATATCTTGCGCGAGCTGCGATACAGGGATAATCTCCGGCGCACTCTCTTCAGCGCCGGTGAAGTATGAGTATGCGCTCGTAATTATAAGAAGAATAAGAACTGTTGTAGCAACATTCACCCAAAAAGAATTCTTTGGGAGTTTAGGCAACTGCACCTTGCCGTCGCGCTTCTTTAGTCCGTTGTTTTTATGAGGCATTTTTTGATCAACCATTTGGAAACATAATACCATTCTGAGGCATTTCTGCCAAAAAATTGGTATAGTCACCTTGATGAATCTCATCGAACACAAGAAGGCGCGACTAGACTATGAGATCCTCGAAGAGTTCGAGGCGGGCATCGAATTGCTCGGACACGAAGTGAAGAGCATCCGCGCTCGTCATGGGAAACTCGAAGGCTCACACGTCATCATCCGAGGCGGCGAGGCATACATTGTTGGGATGCATATCCCTCCCTACCAGGCGGCAAACACCCCAGATGACTACGACCCAGACCGCAGCCGCAAACTCCTCCTTATAAAGAAAGAGCTTGGCGAATTGGCAACGTTTGAATCGCAGAAAGGCTTGACAATTGTGCCTATTTCAGTGTATAATAAAGGTAGTAAATTAAAGGTGAAGGTCGCTGTAGGGCGCGGACGTAAGAATTACGACAAGCGCGCCGTCTTGAAGAAGAGGGACACCGACCGCGACATTCGAAGGACGTTGAAAAATCAATAATGGACAGTGAGTAGGTCAAAAATCTGCACCAAGCACGGGCTAGCGTCGCGGACTTGGTGGGGATGACAGGCCTAGACATTGCAACCACTCTTTAAGTTGCCGAGCAGAACTGGGATAATTCTTTAAACTGTCCCAAACTCTAACTGGCAAATCAGTTGCGTCACCGTTTTTCACGGTGAACGATTTCGCGTTCGCCTACGCTAAGGCTTAACGTGTCACTTCCCTTCCAACACTCGTGAGGAAGGATCAAGTGTTATAACATCGAGTCGCTCTAGACGGCCTGTTCACCCGTTTAGCTAAGACTTGAACTTTGCCTAACCGCGCTTTCGTTCGTTTTCTATTCGGTTAGGTGAGCAACAAAAGCGGACTACGTTTGGTAGATTGCTTAAAGAATTTGCTTTGCACCCGGGTTCAACTCCCGGCATCTCCACTCGACTCGCAAAAACCACCGTTAGGTGGTTTTTGTTTTTCCTGTAAATACGCGGACATATTCGTGGTACTCGCCGTAGTCGGCTACAAGCTCTTCCCCTTTCTTTATTTTGCGGGCAGTAAGAAACACCTCCCCTTTGTCACGAGCCACCATGTTGGGTTTGCCGGAGTGATTTAAGAAATATGATTTATCTATCGCATCAATACCGTAGTCGGGCACGAAGTACACACCGTCTTGTAGTGCGCAGAAGTCGCGCACTAGTTGTTTTGCTTCTTTTGGCGCATCACTTCCGTCCAATTCTTTTTCTGAAATCTCGAGAACGTCTCCATGCGGGTCGCAGTTTTTAAATGGATCAATCCCTTTAGGAATATCGCGTATAGCAACAACCCCCACCCCGTGCGCAGTCACTGCAAGGCGGCACCAGACATCATTCAGTGATTGTAAAAATTGGCGCTTGTTCACTTACTTAATCTCGATCATGTGAATGTGGAAGTGTGCGGGAATGGACTTAGTGCGGGTAGTTGCTTCCAACAAATAGCGGTAGTTGTCGTTGATGTACGAACTTTTTATTACTTCGAACTCCGCTCTCTCTTCCTCATTTAATTCTGCAGTATGACGTAGCGTAACTGCCATATCGTGCACTTTTGCAATTTTGTCGTATGGGAATTCGTTTGGGATAATCTTCCAATACGTAAATAAATGCTTAGGTTCAACGCGGCACAGAGCGCAACTCTGCTCCAGAATCCCATCTTCCTTTAATTTCTGATATCGCGCCTCGGTCTCCTCTGTGCGCAGTGTTGGTGTGGACATTAACGAACAGAGTACCACAAACAAAACCTCTCTTCATGCACCCTTCAGTAGATATTTTCTATTGTTGAGCTGCATGGTGGTAATGAGCACATCACGCACCCGTCACCATTAGTGACCTAGCGATAGGTTTCGATTAGTTAATTAATTTGAAATATTTTATGAAAAAAGTACTTGGTCTCTCAACCGCAGCACTTGGTCTCTCAGCACTTATGTTGGCGGGTCCTGCATTCGCTGCAACAATCTCAACACAGATGGACATCGGCGACACAGGCTCTGACGTAACCACTTTGCAGCAGACGCTTGCAACAGATGCGTCATTATACCCACAAGGTCTCGTGACTGGATACTTCGGAAGTCTTTCATCTGCAGCCGTACAGCGCTTCCAGGCACGTCATAGCATTGTCTCGAGTGGTACTGCAGCTACAACTGGGTATGGTCGTGTCGGCCCATCGACAATAGCAACCTTCAACGCAGTGTATGGAGGAGGAACAACTTCGTACGGGGACACTGCTCCGACAATCTCGAACGTCTCGCTCACCACAGTCAACGGTGGCATGAACGTCTCTTGGGCCACTGACCAGCAATCAACAGGCATTGTCTATTACAGCACTTCTCCGCTCGTAGTGGCAGAAGCAACTGGACCAGGCCAGCAGATAAGCGTGTCTGGCAATAACGTGCAGACAGTCACAGCACCCCTTGGTACTGCAAAGTCTCTAACATTGAACAACCTTTCAGGAAACACGACGTACTACTATATGATTCAGTCCGTCGACACTTCAGGAAAGATTAGTCTTACATGGCCATCAACGTTTGTAACTAACTAGTACAGACAAAGTTCTCAAACAAAAAACTCCCCCTACCGATTGGTGGGGGAGTTTTTGTTATGTATGAATTTTATTTAATTGTCACCCTTCCCTCCCTTTCCCAGACGCACTTCCGCATCGAGCTGTTGGAGAATCTCTGCTTGCGCAGAGAGCGATGCACGGAGAGTACGAACGAAGCTGCGAGAATTATTTTGCTTTACTGTTGTCGTTGCTGTACTTGTAGCCTTTACTGCCACAGATGGGGCCTGCGTTGGCTCAGTAGCGCGCGTTGTTGAAGCAGACTTTTGTGAAGTTGAATATGTTCCAACTGTTTTTGCACTGCGTGCGGTCGGAGCAGATGGGGGCACCTCTTCGATATCTTTTGATGACGTTGTCTGGATACTTATTGAGAGCATCGTAGGCGCCGTAGCTGTTATTGCAACGTCTCCATCATCTGAATCTGAGTCAGAGGATGCCGGCTCTGCTGGCTCTACTGGTTCTGCCATCATTGTTGCAACAACAGCCGTATCTGGAGCCATGTCATCTGAATCTTCATCAGAAGAAGCAGACACAGCTACAGTGACAGCAACTCCCGTGTCTTGATTTGAAACAGGCGAATCATCTTCGTCATCTCCAGTGTCTTCTGAATCAATGTCTGCAACAAGCGCAAGCGCTGCTTTAGCATGAGCATTGTAGCTTTCTGAAATTTCCTGCACCACCTTAGGGGTGAGTGTCCCCTGTCCAGACATTGTCTGAGCCTCTTGCACGCGAGCGCTTGCAATGTCGGCATTCGCTTGCGCCTTAGCCTGCACTGTTGGAGCAAGTGCCACTTTTAGGGGCTCTACGATTTTTGTTTTTACCGGGTATAGAGGAGATCCCGGAAGCGAGCCCTCAGACGCATACGCACTGCCAGTCGAGAAGATCACAAGCAACGCAACGCCAAGCATCGCCAAAGAGCGTGGCGCAAACATCCATACGTATGGGCTAGGTGTAGAAATAGGGGCCGACGAAGAAGGAGCCGTTTCTTGTTGTATACGAAAACGCATTGCGCTTTTCTCTGCGCTTGTCATACGGATATTCTCCGCCGCTTTTTTAAAATGTTGTTCTAGGTCGTTCATAGTGGTTGTTCTTCCTTTAGGATCTGCTGCAATTTCTTTATTCCACGGTGGATACGGACCGATACTGTGTTTTCACTTTCACCCAAGCTTTCGGCAATCTCTCGTGGCGATAGCCCATCGAGATACCGGAGCATAAGTACAGTCTTGTGTTGCTCCCCCAACTGCTCAAGCGCGGCAAGCGCCTTTGCACCATCAAACCGCACGATAGCGGCTTCGAGCTCGTTGGTCTCATCTCGCAGCAATTCTCCTTCCATCATAACGCTGGTCTCTTCATTAGAGAGCATTGCATCCAGGGACTGAGTCTTGTGTTTGCGATATTCATCAATAATTAGGTTATTGAGAATACGATATAGAAAGGAACGCCATTGGCGGATCTCTTCAGCCCCCTCCTTTGAGACATGGTTCCATGCCTTAAAGAAAGTTTCCTGGGTCAATTCCAGAGCGCGTTCACGCTCTGAAAGACGCAAAAACGCATGCCTGAATAGTTCATCAGAATGCTTCTCGAATATATCCCCAAATTCCTTCTGTTTATCCTCCATATGAGTAGACGTAGGTTATTGTACCGCATTACCTAAAAAGGGCTGATATGTTATACTGCCTTCACAAAACCGCTTTGGATACTCGCATCAATAAACAAATACGTGCAGCCGAGCTTCGCGTTATAGGCGCAGAGGGAGAAAACTTTGGGGTCATTACCCTTGCAGAAGCGCTCTCTCACGCTGACGCGGCTGGCCTCGATCTTATAGAAATCTCCCCTAACGCCGTGCCTCCAGTTGCCAAGATAATGGAGTTCGGAAAGTACCAGTACGAACAGGAGAAGAAGCGTAAAGAAATCAAAGCCAAGTCTCACACAACAGAGACCAAGTCCGTCCAGGTGAAGATAGGTACCGGCGAAAACGACATGATGCTTAAGGCAAAGCGCGCCGCAGAGTGGCTTGGTGAAGGTCATCGCGTCAAAGTAGACCTCTTCCTATGGGGCCGCTATAAGTATATGGAATTCGCTTTCTTGAAGGAGCGTCTAGAGCGCTTTTTGAAGATTATCCCCGCAGAGTACAAGCTCAGCGACCCAATAACTAAGAGCCCAAAAGGCCTAAGTACGGTCATAGAGCGCACAGGTGCCAAGAAATAGCCCACCGCTTGAACTTCTAGAGTCATGGTGGTATAGTGTGCGGGTCTTTCAAAAAGGCCTGTTCGAGGCCTTTTTGGTTGAGAAACCCTATGAAAACAAACAAGTCATTTACGAAGCGCATCAAGATTACCAAGAACGGTAAGATTGTTGCCCGCAAGCCAGGACAGAACCATTTCAATGCGAAAGAGGGTCGCTCAACCCAGATGGGTAATAACCGTTCCCAACTACTTACTTTGGCTCCAAAGGTTTCGCAGCGCTATATTGGCACTGCTTCCCCATCAAAACGTTAATCTATTTTTAATTCACTACTATGGCACGCTCAAAAGGAGGAGTAAATTCACTAAAACGACGCAAGAATATTCTTGCAATGACCAAAGGCTACCGCTTTGGCCGCTCTACAAAAAAGAAGCAGGCTCGTGAAGCTATCTTCCACGCTGGTAAGTACGCCTTCGCCCACCGCCGCGATAAGAAGAACGACTACCGCAAACTCTGGAACGTTCGCATTAACGCAGGCCTCGATATGATTGACGAGAAGTTCTCATACAGCAAATTCATCGGCGCCCTCAAGAAAGCAAACATTGAGATAAACCGCAAAATGCTTTCTGCTCTCGCAGAACAATCTCCAGAAACCTTTGCTCGAATCGTAGCCAAAGTAAAATAAAAAAAGACCTCCGATCGGAGGTCTTTTTTTATCCAATCTCTTGAGGTGCTTGAGCTATAACAGGCGTGTGAGTCGGCATTCTCGATGCCCTCTCTTTCTTTACAAGCTCTATAACCTTTTCAACAAGGCGTCCTGGGTCGCTATCAAAAACGATATTCTCGCTAGAACGATGACCATTATCGAGTATTTGTTTGATCACTTCATCGGTCTCCCAAGACCCTTCAAGAATACCCATTGGTTTGCCATCTTCAAAGGCAACGGTAAATTCGTGTACAGTGCCAATGCGTCCACAGCCAAAGAGCATACCGTCGGTTGAATGGGTGAAGATAATATCGCGCCCTGGAAAACCGAAGCCGGTGTACAAGATAAGGTCCATATACTCCAGAGGTAGGTTGTAGATTTCAACGTGCTCTTTTTCTGAACTTGCCGGAGAAACACCTATAGAAATTCCGTTCGCTTCCTTTATACCCATAGCCGACCACATAGGAAAACCCGTGGTGGCTCCTGTAAGGAGAATGGCTCCGTGTGCAGCAATCTGTCGCCCGAGCTCCATGCCCTTTTCATATGCATCTATTCCACAGTGGCCGGTCTCTGCTGCACCCGATACACCGAGTTTTATTTTCTGTCCCTGTTCAAGTAGTTCCATTATTCAAATATTATAACTCCACTTGAGCTTGCGTGCCTGCGTCTGGAGTTAGAGCGCGAATGCCCACATACTCGCGAATGCGCTGGGCTAAAAACGCT
>MEXB01000013.1 GCA_001773575.1 Candidatus Adlerbacteria bacterium RIFOXYC1_FULL_48_26
CGCTGTACGGTTGAAACATCCTCAGGACAGGTCATTGGCCGCATTACATTTACGGTAAAAACCTCAAGCAGCACACCGGCGCTTTCAAGTGCTAAACTCTAACTTTATGGTCCGCACGTCTATTGAAAAGGCAATACAGGCTGCTTTAGCAGAACTTGGTGCAGAAGATGTCTCTTTTGTCGTTGAGCGCCCATCTGATATGTCGCACGGCGACTACGCTACTAACGCCGCACTTGTCGCTGCAAAATCACTCAAAGCAAACCCACGAGAGATTGCTCAGTCTCTTACAGAAAAACTTCCCACTATAGAGGGAGTAAAAAATATTGAAGTTGCAGGCGCGGGCTTTATAAACTTTTCTCTTTCTCCAGAAGTACTAACTGACATTGTAGGTGAGGCAACAGAAGAGGGGTGGGGGAAGAACTCGCTCTACTTAGGCCAACATGTGTTGGTTGAATACACTGACCCGAACCCATTTAAAGAATTTCACATCGGGCACTTGATGAGTAACGCTATAGGCGAAAGCATTGCGCGGCTCTTTGAAGCAGGAGGGGCTGATGTTAAACGTGCGAACTATCAGGGTGATGTTGGTGTGCATGTGGCTAAAGCTATTTGGGCTAAGCGACAGAAGCCGGAGATGTCGTGGGGCGAGGCGTATGTGTATGGCTCCGCAGAGTACGAAACCAACAAAGAAGAGATAGATGAACTGAATAAAACTATTTACGAAAAGAGCGATGTAGAGGTAAATAAACTTTACGAACAAGGTAGGAATCAATCCTTGGATCACTTTGAAGGAATTTACAAAACTCTTGGAACGAAATTTGATTACTACTTCTTTGAAAGTGAGACGGGCGTACTTGGACTCGATCTGGTAGATAAGCATCCAGAAGTGTTTGAAAGAAGCGATGGCGCAACTATATTCCGTGGTGAGAATGTTGGCCTCCATACCCGCGTGTTCATCAACAGCAAAGGACTTCCAACCTACGAAGCAAAAGAACTCGGCCTTGTTGTGGCCAAAAAGAAACAAGGACAATTCGACCTTTCGCTTACGGTAACTGCTAATGAAACGAGAGACTTTTTCCGAGTTGTTCGTGCGGCTGCAGAAAAGATCTTCCCAGATTTGGAAGATAAGATGCTCACTCGTTTCCACGGCTTCTTGAAACTCACGACAGGTAAGATGTCGTCACGTTTGGGCAATGTCATAACAGGGGAATCTCTTATTAGAGATTTAACTGAAGAAGCGCGAGGTAGGGAAGATGTTGCTGTGGGGGCGATTAAGTTTATGGTTCTGCGCCAAAACACAGGCAAAGATATTATTTTTGATCCAGAGAAATCTCTTTCACTTGAGGGCGACTCTGGCCCGTATGTGCAATACGCACTTGTTCGCACACGTTCTCTTTTACGTGAGGCGAAGAAGGCCGTCATCGCCGACCGAGTTAATTCTGAAGCTGTGCGCCAGCCGGGGGGCGCTTCAGAATTAACTCGCTCAGCTCTCACTAGGTTGCTGGTGCATTTCCCTGATGTTGTTGCGCGCGCTTCGATGGAACTAGAGCCACATCACGTTGCTACGTATCTGACAGAGCTCGCTTCGAGCTTTAATAGTTGGTATGCGAGTGAACGTTTGATCGTTGATGGGGAGGTTTCTTCTGATGCGTTGGCGCTTGTGCGTGCGGTTGAACATACGCTCGACCGAGGCCTCAATATCCTAGGAATTCCAGCGCCGCAGGAAATGTAAGCAAAATAAGGCCCAAAGTGGTATATTTTTTGATATGGCAGATAAGAGCGAGACAGTACTAAGAGAGGAGCAAATCCTTGAGTTTTGGCGGGAAGATAAGACATTTGAAAAGTCGGTTGAAAAGCCAGCCGCTAAGGGCGACTTTGTTTTTTATGACGGCCCACCGTTTGCAACAGGTCTTCCGCACTCAGGCTCCCTCCTCTCTTCAATAATCAAAGATGTTATTCCGCGTTACAAAACAATGCGCGGCTACCGTGTGCCACGTGTGTGGGGTTGGGATACTCACGGGCTTCCTATTGAATCTTTGGTTGAAAAGACACTTGGTCTTAAAACAAAAAAAGATATTCTCGCTATCGGTATCGAGAAGTTTAATGAAACTGCGCGTTCGTTGGTGTTGGAGTATGTGCACGAATGGAAACGATACATCGAACGAGTAGGGCGTTGGGTTGATTTTGATAACTCGTACAAGACGATGGACAACTCGTATATCGAATCCATCTGGTGGGCTCTTAAGCGTCTACACGGAAAAAATTTAATGTACGAGGGCAAGAAGGTGCTTATGTACTGCCCGCACTGCGAGACTCCTCTGGCGAAAGCAGAGATCGCAATGGACAACACGTACAAGGATATTACTGAGACTGCAGTCACTGCACGTTTCAAAGTAAAAAACCCACAGAAATATAAGTTGCCAGAGAACACATACCTGTTGGCATGGACCACAACTCCATGGACTCTTCCTGGCAACGTTGGTTTGGCTGTTGGTCCAGAAATGCGCTACGCAGTAGTGCAGGATGGAAGCGCACACTATATAGAGCAAGAAGACGGTGGAGACATAAAGGGAAGCGACCTTGCTGGCATAGAGTACGAGCCGCTCTTTGATGTGCCCGTACTTAAATCTCCACGTTCGTACAAAGTATGGTCGGCGGGGTTTGTTACGGCAGGGGAAGGCACGGGCATCGTACATACAGCCGTAATGTACGGCGAAGACGACTTCGCACTTGGTATGAAGGAGAAACTGCCAATGGTGCAGATGCTTGAACCAAACGGCCACTACAACAATATCGTTCCTGAATTTCTCCGTGGCAAATTTATCAAACAAGGAGAGAAGGAGATTGTCGCAGACCTTGAGACACGCGGTCTCCTGCATAGTAAAGAACCGCACACGCACTCATACCCACACTGCTATCGTTGCGGCGCGGCACTTATCTACAACGCAGTTGTGTCATGGTTTTTGAATATTCAAAAAGTTAAGAGCAAGATGCTCTCGGAGAACAATAAGATCTACTGGTTCCCACAGCATCTTAAACACGGCCGTTTCCACAATAACGTCGAGAGCGCACCCGACTGGACCATCTCCCGCAACCGCTTTTGGGCGTCACCACTTCCTATTTGGAAGGAGAAGCAGTCTCGGGCAGGGGAGCAGCTTGAAGGAAAAAAACTAATGGTTGTCGGTTCACTCGAAGAGTTGCTCGCAAAGACTAAAAAGTCTGGCAACAAGTATTTTGTCATGCGCCACGGTGAGGCGAAGAGCAATATTGCTCAGATTTTTGACGGAGGGAAGAACACTGACAACCACCTTACTGATGTTGGACGGCAGGTGGTCCGTGCTACATCTGAACAGTTGAAAAAAGAAAAGATCGATATGGTCATTGCGTCGCCAATTTTGCGTACGCAGGAAACAGCAAAAATTGTTCTTAAGGTGCTCGGGTTGCCGGACACGGCTCTTATGACAGATGAGCGACTCCTTGAACTCCAAGTTGGTATCTACGACGGCAAGCGCATTGAGGATTGGAGAAACAACTTTGTGTCTAGACTTGAGCGTTTCAGTAAAGCTGCTGAGGGGGGTGAGACATACGCAGACGTGCGCCGCCGCGTTGGAGAATTTCTTTTCGAGGTTGAACGCCGTTATAGCGGCAGAAACATACTTATTGTTACGCACGAATGCCCTTCGTGGTTGTTGGACGGCGTGGCTCGTCATATGACAAACGAAGAAATTGCTGCGGAACGTGATGCGCCTTTTATGCAGCCAGGTACATACAGACCTCTACCATTCACACCCTTCCCTCACAATAAAAAATACGAGCTTGATCTCCACCGCCCATACATCGATGAAGTTGTCTTGGTTGATGAAAAGGGAAGCCGCTACGAGCGCATTCCTGAAGTCTTGGACTGCTGGGTAGAGTCTGGGGCAATGCCATTCGCTTCTATGCAGTACCCTCGTGACAAATCAAAAGTAAATCCTGAACGTTTCTTCGGCTTAGCTCCAAAGGGCTACCCAGGCGACTTTATCGCTGAATATATTGCTCAGACCCGCACGTGGTTCTACTACATGCACGCGATGGGCGTGATGTTGTTTGGTAAACGATCATTTAAAGCCGTCGTTACCACGGGAAATATTCTTTCTTCTGACGGCACAAAGATGAGTAAGTCGAAAGGGAACTACACCGACCCATACGAACTGATGGATAAGTGGGGCTCAGATGCGTACCGCTTCTACCTTATGGGTTCAGTGGTTATGCAGGCAGAAGATTTTAACTTCCGTGACGAAGACGTTCGCGAAGTCCATAACCGTGTTGTTGGTACATTGTGGAACTCATTTAAATTCTTTGAACTCTACAAAGACAAACTTGATGGCAGTGACTACACACAGAGTGAGCATCCGCTGGACCGTTGGGTAATTTCTCTCTTAAACAAAACAGTTGCAGAGACAACGGAGGCGTTTGAAAGATATGACCTTCCTGCAGCAACGCGCCCTATCCGCGCATTCATTGATAACTATTCAACCTGGTACGTTCGCCGTTCCCGCGACCGCGCCCGCGGCGACAGTGCTGATGCCATGATGTGTTTGGCAACGCAGAAACATGTGCTTTTGACGGTAGCAAAACTTCTCGCGCCCATAACGCCGTTTATTACAGAAAGTGTTTCTCGTGGTTTAGGAGAAGAGAACAGTGTGCACTTGGGCAATTGGCCGGAAGGCGGCTCAGTTGATGAGCAGTTGCTTACAGACATGCAGACCATTCGTGAGCTCGCAAGTAAGGGCTTGGAACTCCGCGACCGCGCGGGCATAAAAGTGCGCCAGCCTCTCGCAAAATTCTCGGCTACCTCTTTGCCACACAATGCTACGCTCCATACGATCCTTGCTGAAGAAATCAACGTAAAACAAGTTACAGAAGACGCATCGCTTACAGAACCAGTGCTTGATACAAACCTCACGCAAGAACTTAAGGAGGAGGGCTTGGTGCGCGACCTCGCTCGTCGTATCCAAGAGTGGCGCAAAGAACAAAAGCTTTCTATCAGCGACCGTCCTTCCTACACACTTGAAGTTACTGCTGAAGAAAAACCAATTGCAGAAAAATATCGTTCTACTCTCATTGCACAAACTGGTCTCCAGGATCTGCAGCTGACAGAAAAAACGAATGCATGATGTCATCTCCACTCGCGGAATAGTTCTCAGTAAGCGAACGGTGGGGGAGGCAAACACACTTGTCTCTATGCTTACGGAAGACCTCGGCGTTATACGAGTGTCTGCACGTTCCGCACGTCTTGAGCGTTCCAAGCTTCGGTATGGGCTTGAGACGTTAACGCAGGGTACGTTCTCGCTTGTGCGCGGCAAATATGACTGGAAATTAACTGGCACACAAGGACTCTCTCGTCCGTTCCTCCACGCCTCTATTGCTCAACGTAAAACAGCGGGGAAGGTGAGCCGTCTCTTGATCCGTCTTATCCAAGGCGAAGAGCCTGTCCGCGACCTGTTTGAAGTTATTGTTCACGGCCTACTTCATATCTCGCAGGAAACGAACGAAGAAAATCTTCCATATATTGAAGCGATATTGGTTCTACGCATTGTCGCCCAGTTAGGTTATGTCGAAGAAAAGCAGGAGCTTGGTGTATTCCTCAACACACATACATTTTCAGAAGCGCTTATTGAACAGGCTAAAAAGAATCGGCCACTGCTTATCAGAAGCATAAATACCTCCCTCGCCGAAACGGGCCTATAAGACGGTCCTTTGTAAGACTTGGTATACTATTTGAATGGCAGAGAAGAAGGGCTCTATA
Organism: Candidatus Adlerbacteria bacterium RIFOXYC1_FULL_48_26; assembly: GCA_001773575.1. Lineage (GTDB taxonomy): Bacteria > Patescibacteriota > Minisyncoccia > Phycocordibacterales > SBAW01 > GWA1-54-10. The sequence goes on from MEXB01000013.1 coordinate 5,789, forward strand.
GCGTGGCTTAAAGCCGCGCTCTATTCCCGCAAAGATGACGTATCTATAAATCCAGATGAACGAACGCCACTTGAGGCGCACTCAACGGACGTCCCTGTTTCATGGAATGATGCGCCACGGTCTCCTTTACCTCAAATCACCACACTTCTTCATATGGCATCTACTAAAAAGGGCTGGTCTATTGCGACAAAATTTCTTATAGTCTCGTTCGTATTTTTTATTCTTGCGGCAGGAGCTGCCACATACATGTTTTTCTACGGCAATAACGGGATCTCTCCTCAAAATATTGATGTGCAGATTATCATGCCGTCGGTTATAGATGGAGGTAAGCCAACGACAATCCAAGTGCTCATTGTTAACCGTAACAATGCGAACTTGAAATTAGCAGACTTGATCATCAATTATCCTGACGGAACTCGCAATGCCACGAACGCTAACCAGTCACTGATCCACGAGCGACAATCCATTGGTTCTATAAGTGCAGGTCAGACAGTACAACGAACATCGCAAGCAATTTTCTACGGCCAGGAAGGCCAGGCACAAAAAGTGTCAGTGCAGTTGGAATATAGTATTGAAGGCTCCAACGCAGTGTTTGAAAGAAATGCAGATATAAACTTTACGATAGGCTCATCACCGGTCTCAATTGCAGTCTCATCGCCAACAGAAGCAATTTCTGATCAACAATTTTCATTCGATGTAACAGTGCAGAGTAACTCGCTCGCGCCAGTGCAGGACGTGGTGATCCAGGCTCGTTATCCATTTGGATTTAGTGTCACTAATACATCGCCACAGGCACAGGTTGGCGGCACATTGTGGCGCTTGGGTGAAATGAAGCCAGGTGAGTCAAAAGTACTGCGCATCACAGGCACACTTAACGGCCAAGATGGCGACACGCGAGTGTTTTACTTCCTCGCAGGTTCAGATGCTGATAAAACAAACACAACACTGCGTGTGCCGTTCTTGTCGGTGCCGCAGACGTTGACGGTGCGCAGGCCATTTATCTCTGCAGAACTTGCAGTGAATGGACAGACAGGGAAGACTATCTCGGTGCCAGCAGGTGCTGATATCCAAGGTGTAATCACATGGACAAACAATTTGCCTGACCCTGTTGCAGACGTACAACTAACGCTTTCACTGGCAGGACCTACTCTTAATACGAGTGCGATAGGCGCTTCGACAGGCTTCTACCAATCCTCTGACTCAACCATTGTTTGGACGAAGGACCAAAACCCACAACTTGCTGAAGTGCCACCGGGCGGCACAGGTACGCTACCATTCCGTTTCGGAACGCTCTCCTCTGGTACAAGTGGAACGTTGTATTCCAACCCTGCTATTAGCCTTAACGTTAAGGTTGAAGGCGTGCGCCAAGGACAGACTAATGTGCCTCAAAATGTTGCTTCGGCTGATTCAACACAAGTGTATGTCTCATCAGTTGTTGTACTTAATGCAGTGGCGTCGCACTTTAGCGGACCATTCTCTAATACTGGCCCTATGCCACCAGTGCCTGGACAAAACACAACCTACGGCATCACATGGACAGTAACGAACACTTCGAATACCATTGCAAACGGTGTTGTTTCTGCAACATTGCCGCCCTACGTTACTTTTATGGGTGCGCAGTCTGGTAGCGGCATAAGCTACGATTCTGGCAGCCGCACGGTTACGTGGGCAATGGGGGATGTGAAGGCAGGCGCAGGCTTTACAGCAGCGTCACGAGTGGCGGCATTCCAAGTTTCACTACTCCCAAGTATTTCGCAGAAAGGACAACCGGCGGCGCTCACAAACCCTGCGGCCTTTTCAGGACAGGATCGTTTCGCCCAGGTGCAGGTAAGTGCCACTGCAATTCCTCCAACAACACAGTTGGGTAGTGAGGCTGGATATACTCCAAATATGGGTTCGGTCGCTCAATAAAAAATAAACTATGTCTGAATCACAGAATTTGATGGAAAAAATTGTTTCGCTCTGCAAACGCCGCGGCTTTGTATTTCAGGGCTCTGAAATATACGGTGGCCTTGCTGGTACCTGGGACTACGGTCCTTTGGGCGTAGCACTCAAGAAAAATATAAAAGATATTTGGTGGAACATGTTTGTCGAGAGCCGTGATGATATGTACGGCCTCGATGCAGCAATCTTGATGAACCCAAAAGTATGGGAAGCCTCAGGCCACGTATCTGGTTTTTCCGACCCGCTCGTTGAATGCAAAAAATGTCATCATCGTTTTCGTGCTGACCAACTTGAAGATGTAACTAAGTGTCCTGATTGCGGCGGTGGTTTTGGTGAAGTCCGTCAATTCAACATGATGTTTAAGACAGAGATTGGTGCGACTGAAGGCGCTATCTCATATCTTCGTCCTGAAACTGCAGGTGGTATCTTCGTAAACTTTAAGAACGTTGTTGATTCATTCCATCCAAAACTTCCATTTGGTATTGGCCAGATAGGGAAGGCGTTCCGAAATGAAATTGCTCCACGCGACTTCGTATTTCGTTCTCGCGAGTTCGAGCAAATGGAAGTGGAATATTTTGTACGCCCAGAAGCATGGGAAGAAGCGTTTGAGGCATGGCGTAAAGGCGTTCATGCGTACAACGAAGCGGTTGGTATTTCTTCAGATGCGGTGCATGAACTTGAAGTGGCTGATGGAGATCGTGCCCACTACTCCAAGCGCACGATAGACTTTGAATTTGATTTCCCGTTTGGCCGTAAAGAACTTTATGGTTTGGCGTATCGCACAAACTTTGATCTCTCAGCGCATCAAGCAGGGTCTGCACAAGACCTCTCGTACAAGGCTGAAGGGGAGGAGCCTGTTGTTCCTCATGTTATCGAACCATCGTTTGGTGTCGATAGAACTATCCTCGCAGTTCTTACATCTGCATATACAGAAGACGAACTTGGCGGAGAAACTCGCACGTACTTGAAGTTTCACCCACGCGTGGCACCTATCAAAGCGGCGGTCTCTCCGCTTGTAAAAAACAAACCTCATTTGGTTGAGAAGGCGCGAGAAATCTACAACGACCTTAAAAAACAAGTGCCGCAGATTGTCTGGGACGACAATGGCAACATTGGTAAGCGTTACCGCCGCCAGGACGAAATTGGTACGCCGTGGTGCATTACCATCGACTTCGATACCCTCGGAGAAACTCCAGAACTTAAAGACACAGTAACGGTCCGTGACCGCGATACAGGCGAACAAACCCGCATGCCTATTGCTGAACTCAGTAGCTTCATCACCTCCAAAATTAGCCTCTAATTATGATATAGTTGGCGCATGTCAGAGCGTGACGTCAACGTCCACATCAGCTCCGGGACGGTCATCAAAACCATCCTCTTTCTACTTTTGGTAGCCCTTTTGTGGTACCTCCGCGACATTGTACTTATCGTCCTTACGGCGGTGGTTATAGCCTCTTCCGTTGAGCCTGGCATCTTGTGGCTGACACAACGTAAGTTTCCAAGAATTGCCGCGGTGCTTCTGCTCTACACCGGCGTTATCGGAACATTTTTTGCTATCGTATTTTTCTTCGTGCCGCCAATCTTGAGCGATGCAGCTATTGTTCTTCAGGAACTACCAAAGACACTTTCCAACCTCAATATCACTGACGTAACGCATGGCCTCCTTCCATGGGGCAACGTAAGCGACGCTATTGCCTCAGCAGACGTTCTACAGAACCTTGCAAACTCACTTCGCGATTCTACAGGTGGAGCATTTAGCGCACTCTCTGCGTTCTTCGGCGGCGTAACATCATTCATTCTTATCGTTGTCTTCTCATTCTATTTCTCAGTACAGGAAACAGGCGTTGATGACTTCCTTCGTGTTATCACACCAGTCAAAGAGCAGGCGTACGTACTCCACTTGTGGAAGCGTTCACAGCAAAAGATAGGGAAGTGGATGCAAGGACAATTGATCCTGGGTATTATCGTCGGCGTTTTGCTATATCTTGGCCTGCTTATTCTGGATGTCCCTCACCCGTTATTGCTCGCAATACTTGCAGGTGTGTTTGAACTTATCCCAGTCTTCGGTCAGATCTTGGCGATGGTTCCAGCAATTGCGCTGGGCTTCCTTAACGGCGGCATAACAGAGGCGCTGCTTATCCTCGGACTCTACGTCATTGTTCAACAGTTTGAAGCAAACTTGATTTACCCCGTGGTTGTTAAGAAGGTGGTGGGTGTGCCTCCACTCCTAGTTATCTTGGCCCTCCTCATTGGTTTCCAACTTTTCGGATTTTTGGGTATTTTGCTTTCGGTACCAATCGCCGGTGCTATCCAAGAATATGTGGCAGACATCGACCGCGAGAAAAAACGTGCGCTTGCGAAGCAGGGCTTGGCTGATAATGGGGAACCTGCGAAGTAGCTATGGCTGATAAAAACTTTTACCTGACGACGACGCTTCCGTACGTAAACGCAGACCCACACATTGGTTTTGCGCTCGAACTTGTACAAGCAGATATAACTGCGCGATATAAAAAGTTGCGTGGATCGAATGTATTCTTCACTACCGGCACTGATGAACACGGACAGAAGCTATACGAGACAGCGCAGAAGGCAGGCAAAGATATACAGGAGTATGTTGATGAATATGCTGCAAAGTTCCGTGGGCTTAAGGAGAAACTTGGCCTGTACCCAGAATTGCACTTCATTCGCACCACCGACCCGCACCATATAGTTGCGGCACAGGAAATGTGGCGCCGATGTATGGCAAATGGCGACATAGAAAAACGTACCTATAAGGGTATGTATTGCGTGGGCGATGAGGCATTTATGAAAGAGAGCGAACTTGTAAATGGCCGCTGCCCAAACCATCCAAACGCAGAACTTATTGAACTTGAAGAAGAGAATTATTTCTTCTTGCTCAGTAAATACCAGCAAAAACTCACCGAGTATCTTTCAAAAGAAGGAGTCATAGTGCCCGAATGGCGCCGACAGGAAGCGCTTAACTTTGTACAGAAAGGTCTTGAAGATTTCAGTATCTCTCGCGTTAAAGAAAAAATGCCATGGGGTATTGCTGTTCCTGATGATGAGACACAGGTTATGTATGTATGGTTCGACGCGCTTACAAACTACGTCTCAACCCTTGGGTGGCCAGATGATGCAGAAGGAAACTTTAAAACCTTCTGGGACAATGGCTTTGCAATGCAGATGGCAGGGAAGGACCAGGTCCGTTTCCAGTCGATCATGTGGCAGGCAATGCTCACTTCTGCCGGTATCAAAAATACAGACCAAGTGTTCTATCATGGCTTCATCACTTCAGGTGGGCAGAAGATGAGTAAATCAATTGGCAATGTTATCGACCCAATGACTATCGTCGATGAATATGGCCTCGATGCATTGCGCTATTTCCTTGCGCGCCATGTGCACCCGGTTGATGACAGCGATGTAACGCTAGAAGGTTTTAAAGAGGCGTATAACGCCAACCTCGCAAACGGGTTGGGTAACTTGGTATCTCGTGTAATGACATTGGCAACGACACACTTCACTGAACCTGTTGAATTAAATCAGATTGAATCTGATGTTTCAGTTTCTGAACGCATGGAGAAGTTTGAATTTAACCGAGCCATGGATGCTGTGTGGGAACGAATAGGTCAGTGCGACGCCCTCATTACGTTGAAGAAACCATTCTCTGGAATTAAGTCAGAAAACCCAGAGGAACAAGAAGAAGCCAGAGAACTCATGAAAAAGCTTGTGAGAGAAATATACGCAATCGCGTGTGATCTTGAGCCAGTCATGCCAGAGACGTGCTTGAAGATAAAAACTGCCGTCACTCAGCACCAAAAGCCAGAAAACTTGTTCGCTCGCAAAGACTAATATGAAATATTTTGACGCGCATACGCATGTGCAGTTTGTCGCCTATGATGCCGACAGGGATGAGGTACTAGCTCGCGCCAAAGAGGCCTCGGTGGGAATGAACTTGGTTGGTACGCAGATTGATACATCGCGTGCGGCTGTAGAGCTGGCAGAGAAACACGACGATGTGTATGCAAGTATTGCGTTGCACCCAGTCCACACTGCTAAATCCTTCCATGACAAGAAAGAGCTGGGAGGTGAGGGCGAGGCGTTTACCTCACGTGGGGAGAAATTTGATTTTGATGCGTATGAAAAATTAGGACAGTCGCCCAAGGTTATAGCGATAGGGGAATGTGGGTTGGATTACTATCGCCTTGAAGAGGATACAAAGAAAGTCCAAACAGAAGTATTTCTCCAGCATATCGAACTGGCAAATAAACTTAACAAGCCGCTGATGCTCCATATCCGCGACGCGGCGCACCAAAGCAATGGCGATTCTAATGCGTATAAAGATGCCCTAGAGATTTTAAAGGCACACCCGCCTGGCGGACGGGCAGGCGCAAAATATCCTGGCGATGTGCATTTCTTTGCAGGGAACTGGGACATAGCAAAACAATTTTTAGATTTAGGATTTACACTTTCGTTTACAGGGGTGCTTACGTTTACCCATGACTACGACGATGTGATAAAGAATACCCCTATGGATATGCTGCTTACGGAGACCGATGCGCCCTACATTACCCCTGTTCCATACCGTGGCCAGCGCAACGAACCTATACATGTCAGGGAGGTGGTTAAGGCTATGGCTCGTCTAAAAGAGGTGTCTGAGGAGGAGATGGCTGCCCAGGTAGTCCTTAATTCAAGGCGTTTTATAGGCCTTGACAAATAAGATATTTAGTCCTATACTATATAGGTAGTTCTGTTGTAGTCAAAACGCGCTAACAAAGGGAGATACCTATGCGCATCATCCGCTATATCGCTTCGTCAGTTGCTCTGTCGGCCGTGCTGGTCGTCGGTGCGGGCTTCTATGCCGCAAGCTCCTCGCTGGGCCGTTGCCATCAGCCGCCCGAGGGAAAGAGTCTCAGCGACTACCAGCGTAGACTGGCCGTGAAGAATCCTGGCAAGGTTGCCTGGATTCAGTCCACCCAGGCTGCCAGGTTCGTCTGGGAGTCGGGCACCGGTCCGGTGCCGTGCCCCGAAGGGCAATACGCGGTGGTGCTGTTCACCGTCAGCAACCAGACCAATTAGTTCGGCCCCGGCCGATGAGAAAGGGAATAGCCCCTTCCATCGTGTCGGGGCTTTCTTTTTACCTACCCATCGAGGCGCGGTTGCAAAGCCACATCTCTGTGGTAATCTCCTTACATGGCTGAAAAGTCGCAGACCGCCGAGGTCTTAACCCAAGCGAACTCTGAGAAACGACCTGTGTATGAGGTCGGATTTCACATCCTCCCAACTGTGGGGGATGAAGGTGTTGCTGGTGTTGTAGACCAAATTCGCAGCGCCCTCGGCAACGCTGAAATTATCAGTGAGCAGGTCCCAGAAAAAAAGCGTCTTGCATACACGGTTGAGCGTTCGCTCACCGGCAAGCGTGAAAAGTACGATGAAGCGTACTTTGGTTTTACGAAGTTTGCACTTGAGCGCGAGTCGATTCCCGCTTTTGAAGAAGCACTTCGTTCTAATAAAAATGTTCTCCGCTTTCTTCTTATCGAGACGGTACGTGAGGATATAAGCACGACACCACGTCGCGCAGTATTCGCATCTGACCGCCTTGAAGGCGAGACTATCCAGAAGCCTAAGGCCGTGGCGGAAGAGCCAGCTGGCGAGGTTTCAGAAGCTGAGCTCGATAAATCTATCGACGCACTTGTACAGGAATAGGCACGGTATACTTGGAGTATATGAATAAAGTTATCCTCTACGGCAACCTTACTCGCGACCCAGAGCTAAAAACTCTTCCGGGCGGGGGACAGGTGGCGACGTTCAGTGTTGCTACTAACCGCCGCGTCAAAAAAGACGAACAGTGGGTAGATGTACCAGAATTCCACAATGTTGTGGTGTTCGGTCGTCAGGCAGAAACAAGCGCTCAGTACCTCAAAAAAGGTAGCTCAGCACTTATTGAAGGCCGCATGCAGACCCGCAGCTGGGAAACCCCAGAGAAGGGTAAGCAATACCGCACAGAGGTGGTTGCAGAGCGTGTTCAGTTCGGTTCACGCAGTGGCGGGGGAGGTTCTCCTTCATCATCAGCGCCGAGCCGTGACGACCACGAACAGCCAGCACCTAAAGAGGATGCAATAGACTATCCTCAAGAAGACATCAATCCTGATGATATTCCCTTCTAGTACGCATCAAGCAAAAATAAATTTAAGTTAATTACTATGCCACAGCAAACAGACAACTACGTCGCGCACTTCCAGCGCATCGACTACAAAGATGTCGATGTTCTCAAGAAGTTCTTGAACCCGCACGGCAAAATCATGCCTCGCCGCCGTACCGGCCTTTCGGCCGCAAACCAGCGCGCGCTCGCACAGGCAGTAAAGCGCGCACGCTTTATGGCACTACTGCCATTCATCGTTCGCTAAATACTCTCAAATAAAAAAGCCCCCAATTGGGGGCTTTTTTATGTATCTATTTTAGAATTTACCTACTCGCTCTACGTAGTCACCTGTTTCTGTATTGATGAGAACTCGATCGCCTTCGTTGATGAAAAGGGGAGCGTTTACTGTTGCGCCAGTTTCAAGCGTGATGATTTTGTTACCACCTTGAGAGGTGTTGCCACGAACTGCAGGAGGCGCATCTTTTACAACAAGTTCAACTTTAATAGGGATGCGGACTGAGATTATTTTTTCATCAAACACTACCGCTTCTACGATAGAATTCGTTTTCATAAACTGTGCGCCGTTGCCTACGGTGTCTGCACTAAGTGCAAAACGGTCTGCAGGATTATTTTCTGCACAGAACCAGTACTCGCCCTTTGCAGTGTAGAGATATTTTACGTTCTTGAGCGAAAGGTCAGCCTCTTCAGCTTTTTCTGATACATGGAACGCATGCTCAGTAACCTTGCCAGTAATGAGGTGTCGAAGCTTCGTCTGGTTTACCGGCTTACGCTGTTGTTTGCGGAACACGTGCGCGTCCAATACTTCGTACGGAGCCCCGTCGAGAAGGATTACCTTTTTGTTTAAAATTTCGTTGTATTCAAGCATTGCCATAGATACGCATTGTAGCCAAAAATAGCCAAAAGAAAAGGCCGTCCCAGGTTAGGGGCGGCCCGTGTAGAACCTAGTGGTTCTGCTTAGAACACTTACGAGGGAAGACCTTCGCGTGGCACATCTCTTCCGCGCACCATTCGCGGAACGCCGCTTCGACGACGTCCAGGTGGGGGCCGACGACCGTGGTCCTCTTGTTGCGGTGGTCGACGGTCAGCACGCCGTCGGCGATCTTCACGTTGATCTTGCTGGGATGGACGTAGGTGCAGCTGCCCTGGCGGACGTCCAACCCGGGCATCTTGGAAAAGAAGCTGGCGATCTTTTCGGCCGCCTCCGCGTCTTTGTCGACCTTGACCTTGACCCGCCGGTTAGTGCGGGCGCCCATAAGCCCAAGATCTGCTCTGCTTTCGTAGCTCATGTCTTTTCTCTCCCGTATCCTATACGAAACGAACGTAAGCCATCCTTACTAAGGAGCTTAATGCAAACTATAGCCGAAACTTGCTGGGGCGCAACATAGTTGTAAAGGGTGCGCCATGATATACAGTGTAGTCATGAAGGAATACCTCACACTTGAGGAACAAGGGCAGGAGCATACCGACGAGGAGCTCTTGGCCGCATCTATTGCACAGCCGTCACTTTTTGCGCTTCTTGTGCGCAAATATGAAGAGCCTTTCTTGCGTAAAGCGATGAGTATTGTTCGTTCAAAAGAAGAGGCAGAAGATATCGTCCAGGAAGCGTTCACAAAGATATATATGAATGCGGCGAAGTTTAAGAAACAAGATGGCGCGCAGTTTTCATCATGGGGGTACCGTGTTCTCATCAACACCGCACTGACGCACTATCAAAAACAGAAACGAAAAGGGGAGAGGCAGATGGAACTGGACGAAGAGATCTGGGCAATTATTCCAGATCGCACTATGCGCCAGTTTGAGAAAAAAGAATTTATGGATGAAGTGGCCTCAGTGCTCTCTCGTTTGCCAGCGCCTTTTGCAAAAGCACTCTCAAGTTTCTTTATTGAAGGAAAATCACAAGAAGAAATGGCAGAGGAAGAGGGGGTCAGCGTAGGTGCTATAAAGACTCGTGTACACCGTGCAAAAAAGGAGTTTAAGAAGATTTATGAAACCATTAGCACTAAGGTATAGTTTGTATATATATGCAGAGCAAAATAGAACAACAAGTTATGGCAGGAGTCGCGGTTGTCTATACGACACGCAAGCTCACAAGCCGCTTCGCACTTGAGTGTTACGCGCTCGCTCTTTCCTTTGCTGGTGCAGCCTACTTCGTCTCGCTTCCAAACGTCTTCGCAAACCTTACCCATGTAGCGCAGGGCGGGGCAGTGAGCATAGGGGTCTTCTTTCTCAGCGCAATTCTCCATACCAAACTTGTCGTACAAGTCGCCGTACTTATCGGTGCCGCGTCTCTTATGCTTATAGGTGTCGATATTGTTCGTTCCGCGCAGTCTCCAAACCGCCAGCTCGCAGCCTAGTCGCCTCTTGACTCCTCTAAAATGGTAATGTATCTTGCTTGAGTCCCAAGGGACGCTTTTTTGTCTACGGACACGGGAGCGAAGCCTGAGGGAAGTTCCGGGGATCCACCCCATCAACCACGAGGAAACTCACGTGATGAACAAGACCATTCGTTCGCTGAACGGCCTGGCCGGTCAGTACAAGACGCCCATCGTCAGCCTGGCTTCGACCACGCTCGCTTCGCGGATCTGTGCCGGCTTCGACCAGCTCCTGGCCTCCCACACGCAGGGCAAGCTCGGCAAGGATCGGCTCAGGGGCATGCTGGAAGGCAAGACGATGTCGGCCGTCGACTCGGCGCTCGAGATCGCCAACCCCGCGCAGCGCAAGCAGATCCTGATCGCCGCCGACAAGGCCTGGACCGAGTTCTACGACAAGCGTCATCTCGATCGTCTCATGCACGCCAATGCCGGCCCGAACCCCTATGCCGACCTGATCGCCGCCTTCGGCGAGACGTCGACTGTGGGCGAGCGCACCAGCAACCTCATCGTCGGCGCCCAGGTGATCGACAAGCAGCACGGCTTCGGCACGCTCGCCCGAACCTGACCTTCGACGCCGTCATCTACGGCACGTAACTCCGGAACCTCACAAGGTTTCGGAGTTTTTCTTTTTCCCGACGCTCTGGTCGGGATCCCGACTGAAGCGTCGGGATATATTTTTAATCTTCGTCAGCAGTAGCTGCAGTTTTTGCAGGAGCAGAAGTTTCCAAACCTTTTTCTATGGTCTTGAGAAGCTCAGTAGCAATCTTTTTATTTTCACGGAGGAACGTGCGGGATGCATCATAGCCGCGGCCAAGTGCGACCTTCTCTCCATCTTTAGAGAGGAAAGAGTAGGATGCGCCGCTCTTAGACACTGCACCGAGGCTTTCTCCGAGTGCCAACAATTCGCCTTCGCGGGAAATACCTTCGTTATAAAGAAGGTCGAACTCTGTTTTACGAAACGGAGCGGCGACTTTGTTTTTGACTACTTTGACACGATGGCGGCCACCAACAACTTCTTCGCCCTTCTTTATCTGTGCAATGCGGCGGATATCGAGACGTACTGATGTGTAGAACTTAAGTGCTTTGCCCCCTGGAGTTGTTTCTGGGTTACCGAACATCATACCTATCTGCATGCGGATCTGGTTGATGAACACAACGATGGTTTTAGATTTTGCAGTGATGGCAGTGAGTTTACGGAGTGCCTGTGACATCAAACGTGCTTGCTTACCAACGTGTGTCTGTCCCATATCACCCTCAATTTCATCTTTAGGGGTGAGCGCGGCAACAGAGTCGATAACAATGATGTCTACTTTGCCTGAACGCACGAGCGACTCCACAATCTCGAGTGCTTGTTCGCCTGTGTCTGGCTGTGATACGAGAAGTTCGTCTAGTTTCACACCAATCTTCTTTGCATATTCCGGGTCGAGCGCATGTTCTGCATCTATAAACGCGCACACGCCGCCTTTTTTCTGTGCTTCAGCGATTGCGTGGAGAGAAAGAGTTGTCTTGCCGGAACTTTCTGGGCCAAAAATTTCAATAATGCGTCCACGAGGGTAGCCGCCAATACCGAGTGCCCAGTCGAGGCCGATAGAGCCAGAGGGGATAGCGTCAACATTAACGCGGCCAGTGTCGCCGAGTTTCATAATTGCTTCTTCGCCGAACTTCGTTTTTATTTCGCGGATAGCTGCGTCAATTGCGGAAGTATCTTTATGTTCTTTTCCGCCGGAGGCGGACCCGCCTTTGGAGGGCTTTTCTTTCTCTTTTGTTTTTGCCATGACAGTTAGTTAATCGGACAGTAATTGACTACGGTAAATGCGACCTCTTTTGACGCACGTCGGCCGAAGCGGTCGACCCCACGAACAGTAAACACATTATACCCTGGGGGTGGGGAGAGGGTGACCGCAAAATGTCCCGACTCGTCTGTATACGCAGGGGCATCGTTGACTGTGAGGAAGGAAATGTTCTCTGCGGTACCGGAAACGACCACAGAGCTAGAAGATGTGGCGCTGCCATTTGATGGCATTTTTATCGATATTTGAGGGCCTTCTATAAGCCTCCGCCCTTCAAAAAGCCCATACCCCAGCACTATCACAATAGCGGACACTATTATGATAAATGTGGCTGTGCGACGGGCTCCGCCGCCGGCGAGGCGAGGGGAGTGACCGTAACTCATAGATCGGGCTGTTCTTCAGCTGATTCTCCGCCTGAGCGTCCAAGTACTTCACGTGGTTTTGCTCCATCACCTGGGCCGATTACACCGCGTTCTTCTAGTATGTCGATAAGGCGCGCTGCGCGTGCGTAGCCAACACGAAGTTTTCTTTGCAGATACGAGGTTGATGCTTTACCAGCTTCCATTACAGCAGCGCGCGCCGCTTCATACATGTCGTCGTCATCTCCGTCATCAAAACCGCCTCCACCACCGCCTGAGCCGCCTTCAAGTGAAATGCTTGTGGTCCCTGGGGCAGGAGCTGCGATATCTATTGGAATTTCAACATCGTTGTTCTTAGCGATAAAGTCCGTCACTTTCTTTACTTCGTTTTCAGTAATGAAGGCGCTCTGTAAACGCACCGGTTTTGCCATGTCGGCAGAGAGGTACAGCATGTCGCCGGCACCAAGGAGAGTTTCCGCGCCGCCTTGGTCCAAAATTGTACGTGAGTCTATTTGGCTTGCTACTTGAAGAGCGATACGTGTTGGTACGTTTGCCTTAATAAGGCCGGTAATGACATTAACGCTAGGGCGCTGTGTTGAGAGAAGGAGGTGGATACCAACGGCACGGCTCATCTGGGCTAGGCGTACGATAGAAGCCTCAAGTTCTCGAGGGTAGGTCTGCATAATGTCGGCGAGCTCATCGATGACGACGACTATATACGGCATTGCTTCAGGAGCTCTCTGACCTTCCTCAAGTTCACCGCCTTGCTTGCGAATATCTTCAAGAGCAGGGGTCAGAATGTTCTGATGGTATGAGTCGATATCGCGCACGCGGTTTTCTTCCAAAATATTGTATCGGCGTTCCATTTCGCGTCCTGCCCAGCGGAGCGCCATAACTGCCTTCTTAGGGTCGGTGATAACTGGAGTGAGAAGGTGAGGGATAGAGCGGTAGAGAGTGAGCTCTACGCGCTTAGGGTCGATCATGATAAAGCGTAGTTGTTGTGGACCTGCTCTATATAGAAGTGAGTTTATTATTGCGTGGATAGCGACTGACTTACCTGAGCCTGTTGCTCCCGCAATCAAACCGTGCGGCATTTTAGCTAGGTTTGAGTACACAGAGTTGCCGGCAATGTCGCGGCCAAGGGCGACCATAAGAGGCTTCGGTGAGTCGGTGAACTCCTCTGAACCCAAGAGTGTGCCCAGACCCACAGTAACTTTTGCAGTGTTTGGCACTTCAATACCCACCAGTGACTTACCTGGGATAGGGGCTTCGATACGAATGCCACCCTTTGCTGCGAGTGCGAGTGCGAGGTTTTGTTGAAGGGCGACGATCTTCTGGAGACGCACGCCTTCTGCGGGTTTGATGGCGTAGCGGGTAACTGATGGACCAATGGAGATTTCGTCGATCTCTACATTTATGCCGAAGTTTTGGAGAGTGCGGCGGATGATGTTGGCGTTGGCCTTAATGTCGCCACTGCCGGCACGGCCCTTGTCGCCTTCGAGCAAAGAAAGAGGCGGGGGAGTGTATTGGCCCAGGAGAGATTTTAGGTTGGCTGCAGCGGCACGTGCGGCTGTTTCTTTTGAGGCATTCTCACGTGCCGCTGCAGATGCCGAACCGCGCTCAGCGCGGGCAGGTACTTGTTGGGGCATCCTCGGAGTTTCTTGCTCATCCTCCTCGTCCATTGGAGGATACGTTTCCTCTAACTCTTCGTCATCCTGCAACCCTGTTATAGAAGGTTCGAGTTCTCTGTCGCCTCGTCCTGTGAGTTTTCTAAAGAGTGCCAGTATGTTGCGACCAATGGAGGTAAATATTTCAGGAGAGATGCGACCCTCAATCAATATAAGGAGAGAGATGAGAGATAGTCCGCCCATGATGATGAGTGCGACGTAGATATCAAAAAATTGCACAGTGGGGTGGGCGATGGCTCCGCCCACGAGACCTCCTCGGTTTGAAACAGCATCAACAAAGCCGAGTCCTGCCAAAATAAAAATAACGCTCGAAACCATCTTTAATGGGTTGAAGCCAACAGACTCTTCACGTAAGGCACTCCATCCGAGGATGAAGAGGAGGAGGGGGAGCAAGAAGTAGCCTATCCCTAGAAGGTAGTCAAAAAGCCAGTAGAGGTCAGAGCCTCCATTTCCTGCTACACCGAAATATGCGAGCACAAAAATAAGGCCGAGGATGAAAAGAACTATTGCTGCAATCGTGCGCTTGGTTTCTGTAGGTAGTGTGCGCAACGGGTTAGCAGTGTCCTTGCTTTGCTTGCCATTTTTGCGCGCCATATATGAAGACATGATACCATCTTTTGCTTTTGGAGAGCGAGGCAGTATACTCAAAGACACATGAGAGGTCCTATATGTCTTTAAGAATATAAGACAAATTAAAGGACTTCTATGAGACAAAAACGTGTCTGATATTGATAAAAAATTTCACGAATTTGCTCTAAAATCTATCCTTTTTAAAGGACGAACGGATTGGTATTTTTGTTACTTGAAGTCAGAAAAAATCGCACATGTTCTCTTGATTCTTGCTGAACGATCGGACATAAAAGATAGAGAGGTTTCATACAAGCTTGCGATGGCAGCAGCAGAACTCCCTCACACCTTCGCTCACTTTGCTGCGGGGGAGATGGATGCATCCATCGTCATCGCAGATATTTTCGCACTTCTTTCAAAGGTGAGACTCGCGACGACCGCAGGTTTCATTAGTAAAGAAAACAGCCCTGTTTTATTGAACGAATACGAACAGTTGGCGCAGCGGTTTTCTTTAAGCGTCCACCCATCACCGTTCACTTCGATACAAGATTTTTCAGTGCCAGAAATTGAGTCATCAGAAAACTCAGCAGAGCGTCCACGACTTTTGAATAACGGACAACGTCCTATGGAACAGAGTTTAGATAAAGGACAGACTAAGGGACAAGTTAAGGACATCAATAAAGGACACACTGACCGTATGGAGAAAATACTCCAATTTGTGCGTAATAATGCAAACTCTTCTATAAAAGATATCGCATCGGCGGTGAAGGGTTGCAGTGAAAAAACCGTCCAGAGAGAGCTAGCAGTCCTGATCACTCAAGGACTTATAAAAAAGGTAGGGGAGCGTCGTTGGAGCGTGTATCTTGCTATATAAGGAAGGCGTTGACCGGAAGCCTTCATAGTGGTAATTTTGGGGTACCTGGAAACCCAGCTCGACAGCCCCTTCGGGGGCTCATTTGCGCTGTTGTCCACAGGGTATTTTTGAGTTCCGGGCCCTATAGCCATATACTTGGTTGTAGCGACCGAACGTCGGGTATTCAGGGCATATACCGGAAGTCAGAAATTGTAAGATCGTTGACAACAGAATAGTAGATGAAGAATTACAGTAAGTGCTGTGGTTCATGTGCGTCTTCATTGTTAGTGGACATTTCCTAATCCCTTCACGGTTGCTTTGTCTGAACGTCCAATTCCATTCTGACTACCAGTCGCTCTTCTGCTTGAGTGATGGTTTCTCTGTCCTTCTTTAATAGAAGGAGAACCAGAGACACCACACTAATGCGGAAGAAGCGGGTAGAATTTTGTTCGAAAGTTTCGGTTCTCTTTATCCGTACGATTACAAGTAATTATTAATAGTTCGAATTAGTTAGTTATTATGACAATTACTCAGAGTTCTACACGTCTCGTCGCTTTCGTCGGCGGTGCAGTTGTTGCCCTCGGACTTATGTTCGGCGCAATCGCTACTCCAGCTCACGCAGCGTCTCTCACGGCGTCTCAGGTAAGTGCGATCGTTTCGTTGCTCCAGTCCTTCGGTGCTGATGCAGCTACTATCGCTAACGTTCAGGCATCACTCAATGGTCAGCCTACAACCGGTGGTTCTACCGGCGGTACTACCGGCGGCTCATGCTCAACGAGCTTTACCCGCGACCTCACAGTCGGTTCTACAGGTGCTGATGTTATGGCTCTCCAGAAGTTCTTGAACATGAGCGCAGGCACGATGGTTTCATCGTCTGGCGCCGGTTCTCCTGGTATGGAAACTTCAACCTTCGGTCCTGCTACAAAAGCAGCCGTTGTTAAGTTCCAGGCCGCAAATAGCATCTCACCAACTTCTGGTTATGTAGGTCCATTGACCCGCGCAAAGCTCAACGCTCTCTGCGGTTCAACACCAACAACACCAACAACACCAACAACACCTACTACCCCTACAACAGGTACAGGTACTGCAACTGTTTCAGCAGCAGCACAGCCAGCAAATGGCATTGCTCCGCTTAACGCAGCTCGCATTCCGTTCACCAAGTTCACTGTTACTGCAACAGGTGGCAACGTAACGCTTAACAACGTTACAGTTCAGCGCGATGGTATCGCTTCTGACCAGGCCTTCAACGGCGTTGTTCTCTTGGACCAGAATGGTAACCAGGTTGGTATCACAAAGACTTTGAACAGCAATCACCAGGCGGTGGTTGGTTCAGCAGTTGTGATCCCAAGCGGCACATCTATGACCTTCACCGTTGCTGCAAACCGCGGTAGCGCTACAGGTTACGCAGGTCAGATCGCTACCTTCTCAGTTGTTGCAGTTAACACTTCAGCAGCAGTTACGAACGGCGGTCTTCCAATCAGCGGTGCAAGCATGACAATCAACGAAGCAGCAAGCCTCATTGGTTCAGTCACTGCTGCTCGCGGTACAAATGACCCAGGTGCAGCTAACACTGAAAACGTTGGTCAGACCAACTACATCTTCTCTTCGATCCGCGTAACTGCAGGTTCAGGTGAAGACGTATACTTGAAGTCAATCCGCTGGCACCAGATCGGTTCTGCTTCACAGAGCTATCTCTCAAACGTTGTTTCAGTAGTTGATGGTACTTCATACGCTACAACTGTCTCAGCTGATAACTACTACACGACAACTTTCCCAGGCCAGGGTATCTTGGTTCAAAAAGGTTTCTCAAAGGACGTAGCTATCCAGGGTGACATCGTAAATGGTTCAGCAACAAATGCTCAGTTCGATATCCAGAAGGCATCTGACATCAACGTTGTTGGTGCTCAGTATGGCTACGGTATCCTTCCAGCATTTGGCAACCAGTCTGCAGCAGCAGGCGTTGTTTCAAGCTCTGACGATCCTTACTACACAGGTTACCAAGTTACGATCTCAGGCGGTGTTGTAACCGTTTCGACTTCAAACTCAGTTACCTCAGGTAACGTTGCTATCAATCAGGCTGACCAGGTTCTCGGTGGTTTCTCTGTACAGGTACAGGGTGAAACAATCACTGTAGGTCGCATGGTCTTCCAGATTACTGCAGACAGCACATCCGGTTCTTACAACGATTTGACTAACATCAAGCTCGTTGACCAGAACGGTGTTGTACTCGCAGGCCCAGTTGACGCAACAAGCGGTGGTTCTACATCAGACGCAACTGTAACCTTCACAGATACAGTTACTGTCCCAGTTGGAACTACTCAGCTTATGCTCAAGGGCAAGCTCGGTACTGACTTCGCAACCAACGACACTGTCCAGGCTTCGACATCTCCAACAACTGGTTGGACAACTGTTACTGGCCAGACAACTGGTCGCTCAATCACAATCGCTCCGGCAGGCCCTCTTACGAGCGCTTCCCAGACTGTAAAGGCAGCTTCACTTAGCGTGACTGTTGCTTCTACTCCGATTGCTCAGACGGTTATTGCAGGTAGCAATCAGTTCACCTTCAGCAACATCATCCTTGATGCAACTGCTTCTGGTGAAGATCTCCGCCTCACGACTCTTCCAGTTCGTTACGCATTGGGTACTCCTGGTACCGCAAATGATCTGACAAACTGCCAGGTCTACAACGGTTCAACCAGCATCTCTGACCAGCACGTATACAACCCTTCATCGAGTGTTACGACTGGTGCTCAGGTATCATTCTCACTTAACAGCGGTGGCATCGTTGTTCCAAAGGGAACAACTGTAACCCTCGCAGTTAAATGCGATATCCGCAGCGGTGCAGCAGGTACATACTCATTCGGTCTTAACTCAAGCGACACTGTTGGCGCATCAGGCGTCACCAGCGGCTCAACTGTCAACGGCACCCTCACAACGAACGCAGGCAATACAATGACTGCTTCTTCAGGTGGGACTCTTTCAGTTACACTTGACTCAAGCACTCCTTCATTCGGAGTAACTTCAGCAGGTTCAACTGGTGTTGACCTTGGCCACATCCGCTTTGCGGGCACCAACGAAGATCTCGATCTCCGCCAGGTTGCTCTCCAGCTCGAAAACACTGGTACTCGCACTGACCTCGTAAACAACCAGGTTACTTTGTGGGATGCAACAACAAACACTCAGATCGGAACAGCAGTGTTCCCATCTGGTGCTAACGCAACTTCATCACAGATTGCTTCAGGTGCGTTCCGCATCCCAGCAAACGGTTCTCGCGTGATGATCATCAAGGGTGATATCGCAGGCATCAGCGTCAGCGGTCCTCTTACAGCTTCAGGCGACATCATCAAGGTTAACTACGATGGTGGTAACGTCAGCGGTACAAACGGTACGTACGCTGTCGGTGTAGCTTCTGGTCAAAATCGCCAGCCAGCTTCGGCTGACACTGCAGTAAACGGTGTGGAGATCTATAAGAGCTTCCCAACGTTCACTTACAGCACAACAGGTTCAACAGCAGTTAGCGGTAACCAGACACTTATGTCTCTCACTGTTGCTGCAGACGCAAAGGGCGATGTTACCCTCGGTAAACTCGTCTTCTCAGTCGCAACATCAACAGCTACTCTCACCGCTCCAACCTTCTCAGGTCCAAACGGTGCGGTTGGCTCATCAACACCAATCTTGGCAACGACTGGTTCTACGATCACTGTCTACTTCGACAGCGTATCTAACACCTCAGATGCTGTAGTTGCAGCAGGTACAACTAAGACCTTCACCCTCCGCGGCACTCTTGCTCTCACGGGCAACAGTGGTAGCTCAGGTTCAGTCTCAATTGCACTCAAGGCTGATACTTCAGTAGCAACGATTGGTACGTTCGATTCACTCAGTGCCAGCAACATGATTTGGTCTCCAGAGTCAACTTCAACAGTTAAGACTCCTAAGGCTAATAATGACTGGACAAACGGCTACGGTCTCGGCGGTTGTTTCGCAACCTCAGGCCTTGGTCAGGACTGCTTCTCAGTCGTTACAGCGAAGTAATTCGGGTAGCGTAAGTTAAGCTAGTTCAATCCAACAAAAGCCCCCTCGAAAGAGGGGGCTTTTGTGTTTTTCATGTTTGTAAGAATCCCCGAGGACCGTCCTCGGGGATTCTTATTAAAAATTCATCACTCAAATTGTTATCCTTTCACATGACAAAGGTCGGTCCTTTGTATCTAAGATGCTTCGAAAAACACCTCTCATCATCGGCGAAACATATCATATATACAATCGGGGCGCCCACAAACGGAATATCTATAGTTCTGAAGAAGATTACACACGCTTCATGTTCCTACTGTTTATTGCTAATGATCCCGCTCGCCTCAATATGCGAGATCTTCTGTCTAAATACAGAGGTCGGTCCTTTACAGAGATATTCAAAGAAGAAAAACCAAAAAAATCACTTGTCGATGTTTTGGCCTACTCGCTTATGCCAAATCACTTTCATTTAGTGTTGCGTCAAAGAACTGAACAGGGTATAACTTTCTTTCTAAGAAAAGTTATGACTGGGTATTCTATGTATTTCAACATTAAATACAGCCATAGTGGAGTGCTTTTGCAGGGCCGTTTTAAAAGTTCTCACATAAATAACGAACCCTATTTTCGCTACATATTTTCATATGTGCACCTAAACCCTTTATCCCTAATTGAGCCGAAGTGGGAGAAGTTAGGTGTAAAAGATAGAGATGCAGCTAGGGATTTTATGAGAAATTACAAATATTCGAGCTATCAAGATTATGCCTACGCCAGAAGGCCTGAATCTAGGCTTCTAGCGGAAATTAATATCCCTGAATTTCTCTACCGACAAAACGATTTAGAAAATTTATTTCAATCTCTTACAGAGGACAGTCCTCTGTAAGTTTTGATAAATATTTGTAGTTCGTTTTAGCGAGATTTCAGTACTGTTTTTTGTAACCTAGAGCATGTCACAAAAAACGATATGGCGAATGTTGCGAGTAGTTCGTTGGGTGCCTTTGGTGCTTTGTTTACTTTATATATTGCTTGTACTGGTTCGAATTCCTGCTGTTGCAGAAAAAGAGAAAAGTGGAAAAGCAGTCATCGATATTCAAGCGCAACATATTACGGTAGGGGACGTGTTGGGGAATAACCTCCCTCCAACTCCGGATGAAGCTCAGAACAGTGCGACGCTTGCGGGCGTTGATGTAAATAAAAATAATATTCGTGATGATATAGAACTCTCTATATTTTCGGCCACCACAAATGCCCAGGTTCGCGCTGCGGAACTCCAATATGTGTTTGCGAAACAACTAGCTCTTACAAGTGTATTCGATAGCGATACGTGGGTTGCCTTTGTCGTACAAGAAAATAGAGGGTTTCAGTGTCTAGGGCAAGCTCTACTCCAGGCCGGGGTGCCCAAGAACAATCTGATTTCAATGGTGGTGAAACGAACAGAGGAGCTCACAGCTCTTACGTTAGACACTCAATTGAGAAAGGACGCCTACGAGAGAGCTGAGCGTTTTGCTACGAGCTATGTATTAGACGGTAGCCATGTGTGTGATGTCGACCTGGACATGCTTCAAAACTAATATGAAAAAACCACGCTTCCATATTGGGCTCGCTATTTTCTTGCTCCTAATGTTTTACCCACAGGGAGTGTTTGCTGATGTTGGTAATAGGTGTTCGCCTTATGGATACACGGTTATGTTTGTAAACGGAGCCTTCGATACGTTGGAGAACGCGAAGTCGAATACTGCCGGGCTCGAACTGCTGCTGAGTGGGTCATATAAAGAAGAGCCTGTCACGGTTACGCTCGCATATAATCCAATACATCTTGCGGGGCTGGGGGATCTGGCCGAAACAGTTTCTCAGATGTTGTTTAACCCAATTTCCAATTACGATTTCAACAATCTGCTTCGAGAGTTGTCACAAAAAGACACAACCCAAAAACTCTTGCTCGTGGGCCATTCTCAGGGCGCGCTCTATACGAACTCTATGTACGAATATCTCACTGCGCGTGGCGCACCTGCAAATACTGTCGGTCTATATGCTGTTGCAACGCCGGCAAATTATGTCGCTGGGGGCGGAACATATGTTAATTCATACGAAGATAAAGTGATCTTCGGTGTGCGTGAAATAGCAAAAAGAGCGGATGCGCCGTTGCCATTGCCTAGTAATGTAAACATCTCCAGCGGCTTCGCTATTTCAGATTTACCCCAAACTCACAGATTTTTATCATACGTACAGGGGGCCGAAGATCGAATGAGGTCAGATATATATCGTGGGCTCGACTTGCTCAAGAACTATCCAGTGGCACTCGAACCGAAATCTTGTCTTACGGCGCCCCCCGACTCTTTCTCTGATAGTGCGCAGAGAGCAGTCTTTGGCTTTGTTGACCCTGTGGCAGATGTTGCCATGAAGACGTTTGTGTCTAAGTACAAAGATATCGCCGATGCCGTAGTAAGTACGCTTACTATTGCACAGCACGGGTCTCGTCTTATCAGTTCCGCCATAGATGCGCTTTTTGGACATGTGGGAGCGGTAGAAAATCTCCCTCTGTCTCCGCAGAATCAGGAAAAAGATTTTAATTTTGTTAAAAAACTTTATGGTTCAAGTCTCGACCAAGAAACATACGAAGAATTAAATTCTAACCAAGGTGCCTCGGTAGCATTAGCTGTTATTCCTTCTATTGAGACAGAGTTTGTGGAATATGAAGATGATGAGTCAACTACGACGATAAACATAATCTCGACAGCGAACGGAAGTGCTCAGCAAACGTATGTGTACACAGGTGGTACGGGGCTGCCTCCACCGCAGCCTGAAACTACAGAGGACGTGTCTACAACTACTCCACCTGAAACTGACGACTCTCCTGAACCCACTACGCCGCCTGTGCAAACGGAAACAGTACCGACAACTACGCCAACATCGTCTCCTGTCGTAGTTACGACCCCACCTCAAACACCACCACCTTTTACACCAGAACATAGTCCCATCAACGACACCTTCAATAGTTTCAACAGTAAGGCGTGGCAAACCTTTGGACAGAACGTAAAGAACTTTGATTTTAATGATGGGGAAGATGGTGAGTGTCTTAGAAAGGGCTGTGCCGTCGGCATGGGAGGTAATGTCTATGACACATTAATACCGCGCATGTTTATACAAAAAGATCCCGGTCTTGCTTCGGGTGCCTACACGCTCTACGTAAAAGCACGATCTGGTTTTAGTAATCCTTTTCCAGTGATTACTATTTGTGCTGCAGGCTACAGTGCCTGTACTGATAATGGAAGCACAAAGGGAATCAATTTTATGAACTCCATACCTCTAGACGACACATGGCATCATTATTACTTTGCCTGGAAGCAAGGGGACGAATTCGTCCAAAGTTGTTTTATGCAAGATTACGTACATTTTTCCGACTGTGTATGGGTGGACACCGATTTTGCCGCAGGCACGACATTTAATGGTGTTGCACTTTGGTCTACCAATAGCTGGCGCGCTGACGTTTCGCCCCACGCAAACCTCTGGTTTGATGAGCTTGATGCCAAGTAGTAGAATAGGGGTATGGATGAAAACACACGAAAATGGTACGGAATCGCAGCAGGAATTATCGTTATTTTTGTAGCGTTTGCAGTATATTTGAGCGCACACAAAAATGCCGTAGCACCGAGTGAAAATTCTATCGCCACCACAACTACTGCTACAACAACCGGCCAGACTGGCGACCTACAGACAAGTGTTCCAAACACGTCTGGTTACACAGCTCCAAACCTAGATCGTGTCTATACACCGCCTTCAAATTTACCGGCAAGTGTACAGGCTGATAGTAAGAAAAAAGTTGCGGAAGCAATTGCTCAACTTAAAATTGATCCAAACCATATAGCATACTGGCTTCAGCTTGCCGTATATCGCAAAGGGGCAAATGATTTTGTTGGAGCAGAAGAGGTTTGGGTATATTGCACCAAGGTATGGCCAACGGACCCTATTGCGTTTGAAAACCTTGCTGACCTATATGCATACAATCTGAAACAGCCAGCCAACGCAGTTGAGTACTGGAACAAAGCAATTCCACTCGACAAGCCAAACAGCATCAGACTCTACCTAGCACTTGCGACATTCCAGGGTATAAACATGAGTGATAAAGTTGCCGCCCGAGCAACGTTGGAGGCAGGTCTTAAGGCAAATCCAGGAAATAAGGATCTTCAAAACGCCCTTAATAACCTCTAATAGAATGCATAAGTATTTTACAAAAACTTTCTTCAAGTTTTTGTTTGGGTTCTTGGTTATTATTGTGGGAGCGTTTTCAGTGCTTGTGGTCTTGGGGCAGCATGCGCCCGACCCCGTTGACAATATCGCGCAACCACAGTAACCTCATTTTCATAGGGGCCGTAGAAAGGAGGCATTTAACCAATGTAATTGCGACTAACGTCGCTCCCTCCCGAGGTCGAACTCAAAGCCCTTAATGTACAAGGGCATTTATTTTGCCCAAAAAGATATGGCAATTACAAAACAAAAGAAAGTAGAGATTACCGAAAAGGTGAGTGCAATCATTAAAGATTCCTCAACGTTGGTATTCGCAAAATTCAAAGGTCTTCCAGTATCGGAACAGACTGAACTCCGCCGTGCACTCCGTGCAGCAGATGTCAGCTATACGGTTGCGAAGAAAACTCTTATGCGTCGTGCGCTTGATGCTGCAAAGTTTGAGGGAACAGCCCCTGAGCTTGAAGGTGAAATAGCGCTCGTCTCCGGCCGCGATGAACTCGCGCCGGCGCGTGAGTTGGCAGTATTCGTCAAGAAATTCTCCGAGCACCTTTCCTTCGCAGGTGGTGTGTTCGGCGGCAAGTATATGACTGCAGATGAGATTAAATCCATCGCAGCAATCCCAGGCCTTGAAACCTTGCGCGCAATGTTCGCACAGATCATCAACTCACCACGCCAGCGTTTTGCTGTCGCGTTGAATGAGGTGGCAAAGCTCTCAGGTACTCCTGCACCAGCTCCGGTTGAACAAGCCGAAGCATCAGCGGAAGTAGTGCCAGAAGCAGCTCCAGCTGAGGTTGTTGAGGCTCCAGCTGAGACTCCAACCGAAGCAGAAGCAACAGAACAAACAAGCTAATTAATTAAATTTATGACACAGGATCAAATCATCGAAGCAGTAGAAAAGATGTCGGTACTTGAGCTCCACACGCTCGTAAAGGCAATCGAAGAGAAGTGGGGTGTCTCTGCAACAGCAGTTGCAGCAGCAGGTCCAGCAGCAGAGGCGGCAGAAGAGAAATCTTCTTTCAACGTCCAGCTCGCAGATGCAGGTGCCCAGAAAGTTCAGGTTATCAAGGCAATCAAAGATGCTCTTGGTCTTGGCTTGAAGGAAGCAAAGGATCTCGTAGATGCAGCTCCAGCGATGCTCAAGGAGGGCATGAAGAAGGAAGATGCAGACAAGCTCAAAGCAGCTGTCGAAGCAGCAGGCGGCAAGGTCGAGTTGAAATAATCTCTCTCAAATGTTTTACAAAAACCCCGCACTTGCGGGGTTTTTGTTTTGCGATACTATCCGGTAGGAATTGATGTTAGGAGGAATGCATGTTTGGAATCTTTCAGGGAAATCCTAGAGACTGGTCCTGGGGCGGAGACTCATCAGAGCCAAGGGATATAGGTGCGGGCCTCATCTTTGCTTTGTTAGGGTGGGGGATCGCGTTTCTGGTGAGTGCCATACTCTGGCATTTTCTCGGATGGGTTTCTCTGCGGGGGTTTTGCATCGACGGTGGAGTTCTTTGTATCCTGTGCGCCGTTGGGTGCGCTTTTCTAAAAAGGCGCTGGTTTTCCATCACCATCGGCTAAGCGGCGCTTTGCGCCGCTTTTCTTTTTAATTTAGTAGAAGGTACCTGTGGATAACTTTTGTAACCTTTTCTCTGAAAGGCGAGTTTTTATAAACGGATAGGGCAGTGGAACATTGAAATAGTGTTTGAGGGTCTCTCGTTCGGTTATTTTTACGGAATAGTTTTGCATCTATTTCGTATCGCGCTTCTCGCTACTTCTCCCTTCGTCTCTCGTCTCTTTCTTCGTCTTCTCGTCCGTCTCTTTTCCTCCTCTTTCTCTCCCCTTCTTTTCTGTTCGCTTCATTCTTCTCCCCCATTCCTTTCTTCTCGTTCTTTCTCCACTCTCCATCCCTCACTCACCCACTTCGCCCTTTCGTTCCTTCGTTCTTATTCCCCACCTCTGTTCCCTCGCCCACTCTCTCTTTGAGTGGGCTTTCTTTTTGAAAATTGTCCAGACTTTGCAGGGTTGGGAAGTAACAGCTAGAATAGCAGAGCATTACTGCACTGACTGTATGGCTGATGGATTACAGAAACTCTTTGGAAGCCCTGCTCGGGTAAAACTCCTACGCCTCTTTTTGTTTAACCCTCGTCTGTCGTTCACTCCTGCTGATGCTGCAAAACGTGCACGTGTTGCAGATGCCGAGACGCGCAAGGAACTGCTTTTATTTACGAACGCTGGCGTCATTATGCGCGCGCCACGTGGTAAGGCTGTGCGCTATGTGCTCGACGGTAACTTCGAATATGTCGAAGCGCTCCAGAATCTTTTATTGAATGCTCCAACGCGCGGCCAAGATATTGTCGCTCGTGTTCGTAGAACAGGAACACTTAAAATGGTAATTCTCTCAGGCATCTTTTTAGGTGAGTGGGACGGAGTGCTCGACTTGCTTCTCGTGGGTGACCGAATGAAAGATAAAAAACTGCGAGACGAGATCCGAAAGTTGGAAGCTGAGATAGGTAAAGAGATCCGCTACACCCTCCTTTCCTCAGACGACTTCTTCTACCGACTCAATTTAAATGACAAGCTCGTGCGAGATGTTCTGGATTACCCTCACTCCATCGTGTACGACAAGCTGGATATGGGCTTAAAGTAGGCCCAAGAATATAGGGAAGGGACTATCCACACAGGCCCCTTGATGAAGCGCTAAGGTTGCTACAATAGAGGTGTAGCTTATTAATCATTATTTCTTCGTTTATATCATGATAGTTCAGCAATGGGGTTATGTTCTTCAGCAGTCTTTCTATAACCTGCTTTGGAATGTGGTGAATTTCCTTCCCAGCCTCCTGTTCGCCATTATTATTTTCATCATCGGATGGTATCTCGCAGGCTGGGCATGCTGGCTTGTGTCTGAAGCGGTCAAAGCGCTTCGCGTCGACCACGCACTTCGCAGCGCAGGGTTCAACGATGTCATCGCTCGTGCAGGCTACAGCCTCAACTCAGGTAAATTCCTTGGTGAGCTTGTACGCTGGTTTGTCATCCTCGTCTTCTTGCTCGCAGCACTTCAGGTGCTCGGTCTTGTCGCAGTGACATACTTCTTGCAATCAATCGTCATCGCCTTCTTGCCGAACGTCATCATTGCCGTTCTCATCATTTTGGCAGGTGCAGTTATTGCTGATCTTGCACAAGGCATCGTCCGCGGTTCAGCACGCGCAGCTGGCATCCACGGTGCTGGCATCGCAGGCACAGTTGCAAAGTGGGCTATCTGGATCTTCGCAATTCTTGCAGCAATGGAACAACTCCAAATTGCACAGGGAATTCTCCAGACACTTTTCACTGGTGTTGTTGTTGCTCTTGCTCTTGCATTCGGTCTCTCATTTGGCCTCGGTGGCCAGGAAGCGGCAGCTCGCTTCATCGAGAAGACTCGCGAGAACATGAACCACTAATCGGTCCAAATTGGTCTCTAAAAACCACCCCCGAAAGGGGGTGGTTTTGTATTCACTTTAGCTCCTTAAAATAAGGGCTTTTCCCCAATATGCCCCCTAGGGGTCCGGAGTTTGACACTATAGGAGGCCTCGTATATACTCACTCACACAGATGTTAACAGTAACTCAAGTGAAATTGCGGCAGTAGCAAGCGACTTCGAAGTTGCCTGATGCTCCGCGGATGACGCGGGTTTTTTGTTTCCGAGGCTTGTCCGAGGAAACGAAATAAATTGTAAAATCTGACGAGTGCGAGTTTCCTTGAAAACTGAATCCCATTACGCAACCGCTTTCCAAGCGGGTCTTTTCGAGGATGCGGAAATGGAAAAACATAAATCACAAACAAAAACAAAAATCTCAAATGAGGTTGCAGGTTAGACAGTTGCAACAACGTTTGAGTGAACAACAAATTATTGCGGTTCTCAAGCTTCCTTTTCTCTCTCACAAGAGAAAGGAACAAATAAGGGCGTATGGTGGATGCCTTGGCTTAAAAAGGCGATGAAAGACGCGGCGTGGCGGCGATATGCTTCGGGGAGGTGCCAAGCAACCTTCGATCCGGAGATCTCTGAATGAGGAAACTCTGTAGAAAGAAATTTCTATAACCTTGCAGCAATGTAAGGAGCGTACCCTGGGAAGTGAAACATCTCAGTACCAGGAGGAAAAGAAACCAATAGGTATTTCGTTAGTAGCGGCGAGCGAAAGCGAATGCAGCCCAAACCGTTGAGTTTCTCAGACTATCTGATTACCTTTATTGGCAATCGAATAGTCCGAGAAATTCGCGGGGTCATAAGGCAGTTATAGTGCACTCGATGCACAAAAAGTTACAAATTGTTGCGATAGCCGAAGCTGCTGGGATGCAGCGCCCTAGAAGGTGAAAGCCCCGTAGGCGAAATCAAAACAACTTTTTAATTGTCCTTGAGTAACTCAAGACACGAATGGCTTGAGCGAATGTGCCGGAACTAACCGGTAAGGCTAAATACTTTTTAAGACCGATAGTGAACAAGTACCGTGAGGGAAAGGTGAAAAGAACCCCGGTGAGGGGAGTGAAATAGATCTGAAACCATATGTCTACAAGGAGTCGAAGAGGCGCAAGCCTCGACGGCGTGCCTATTGAAGAATGAGCCTGCGAGTTTATGTATGCTGCATATGACTAAGCGCGATGAGCGTGGAGTCGAAGGGAAACCAAGTGTGAATAGCGCGTTCGTAGCATGCATAAGACCCGAAGCCAGGTGAGCTACCCATGAGCAGGGTGAAGTTCTGAGAAATCAGGATGGAGGCCCGAACCGTTGAGCCGTTCAAAACTCTCGGATGACTTGTGGGTTGGAGTGAAAAGCTAATCGAACCTGGTAATAGCTGGTTCTCTCTGAAACAGCTTTTGGGCTGGCGTCGCATCAATTGACAGACGGGGGTAGAGCACTGGAAGGATTCGACAGGGAGCAATCTCGCGAATCCTATCAAACTCCGAATACCGTTTGTGCTATGCGGCAGTTAGTACGTGGGGGCTAAGCTCCACCGTACAAAAGGAGAAGAGTCCTAGATCTCCAGTTAAGGTCCCAAAATTAACGTTAAGTGCATCACAAGGAGGTGGAATTTCATTGACAATGAGGAGGTTGGCTTAGAAGCAGCCATCCTTGAAAGAAAGCGTAACAGCTCACTCATCGAGAGATTCTGCGCCAAAGATAATCGGGGCTAAAACGTTATACCGAAACTGAGGGCTCGCGTGTTCTTCGGAACGCGTGAGCGGTAAGAGAGCATTCGCATCTGCGATGAAGCTAAAGGGGCGACCCATAGTGGAGCGTTGCGAAGTGAGAATGCAGGCACAAGTAACCGCAATGCGGGTGAGATCCCCGCACGTCGAAAGTACAAGGTTTCCTTGGCGATGGTGATCAGCCAAGGGTTAGTCGGGCCTAAGGGTATGGCGAAAGCCGCACCCGATGGACATAGGGTTAATATTCCCTAACCGGCATGCATGTGATGGAGGGACGGAGGAAATAAATTGTCGCGCCTTATTGGATTGGCGTCTCTGTTTTCAAGATAGGTATCCCAGGCAAATCCGGGATGCTGCTTTAATGCAACTATCGAATTATGGAGGACATCCTAGGCTTCGGCCGAAAGAGATGACAGTGAAGAGCCTTTCAAGAAAAACTTCTAAACTTAAATGCATGTACGTCCGTACCGCAAACCGACACAGGTGTACAGCTCGAGTAGAGCAAGACGAACGAGTGAGTGTGCTCCAAGGAACTCGGCAAAAAATCGGCCGTACCTTCGGAATAAGGCCTGCCCCCGTAGCAATACTGGGGGCCGCAGCGAAAGTATCCCTGGCGACTGTTTACCAAAAACACAGCTCCCTGCGAACTCGTAAGAGGATGTATAGGGGGTGACACTTGACCAATGCCAGAAGGTCAAATACGGGCGTTGATATGTCGCAAGATGTATTGGTGACTTGTATAAGCCCTGGTGAATGTCGGCGATAACTATAATCGTCCTAAGGTAGCGAAATTCCTTGTCTGGTAAGTTCAGACGCGCACGAATAGTGTAACGACTGGGGA
>MEXB01000014.1 GCA_001773575.1 Candidatus Adlerbacteria bacterium RIFOXYC1_FULL_48_26
AAATCTACCCATATACCCTCAGTATAACAGTCTTTGTTTCTCTACAAGACTCCCTTCCCTACCGCGAGTGTATAAAGGAGACTTTCGTTTTCTCCATCTATATCAAGCAGCTCTTCAATTGGGGTATCGTAACTTCCGCCCATCCCGCAACACTGGAGGCCAAGCGCTTGGGACACAAGGTAGACGTTCTGGCCAATATGCCCCGCTTCAAGCAAGGCATACCGGTATCCTCGCTGGCCATATTTTATTTTTGTTCTTGAAAATACTCCCGTTAGGATGACCACAGCGGCCGCATCCTGCACCCAAGGATACATAAACAAACTACCTATATCTTCCCTGCTAAATTCTCGTGCGTTTATACACTCGAGCGTGTGATTCTGAACATTGTAGTGGTACACTCCGGCCGACAAATCATCGCTGGAACGCAACGCTAGTACATACGCTTCTACAGGGTATCGTGGCCCACCTGATGGCTGCGCTCTCCGTGTTGAAGAATCATCCTGAACAATTTCACCGCACGAGTAGAGCAGCAAGGTGGAAAGTTCCTCGGTTGTAATTGGCACAGGAGCGAAAGATCTTCCTGATTTCCTTTCTGTGATAGTTGCAAATAAACCTGGGTCGCGCTCCGGAACCTTTCTCGAAAGAATGTGCGAAGGAAGCAACTCGTATGTTTTATAAAATATTGTCTTCCACGCCTTAGGCCATTTTGAAACATCGGTAAAAATATTGGCACTGCCATCATTTTTACTCTTAGAAGCTCTATGGAACAGTTTTGAAAAATCAATGTACATATATAGGGTATTTTATGAAAATGGATGCGGCCATGGATTTAGAGTGGTTTTTTCGTATCCCAATACCTTAGGTACCTCCTGTAACCGCTGTGCGCCGAGCGTTGCCATGCGCTCTTGTAAATGCAACGGAACAAGTTTTGGAACAATAACCTTGGTCACCACATACCCAAGTTTGTCGAGCACAGAATGCTGTACTCGGTAACAATACAGCTCGTAGCCCGCACCTTTATGTTTGAACATCTTTTTAACCTCTTCCAACTCGCTTTGCTTAGAAGGAAATATTTTACGGAAGGAATAGTATCTACTCTCTAAAAGCGCAATTTCCTCGCCGGAGACAAAGAAATCGAAACGTTCCAGCATTTCGGTGCCGTGCCATGCGCCCATACGCTCTTTCATACCGATGTTTCTCTCAAGAAAAGGCCTGTAGTTTAACGGAAGATCGTATGTGATGGAGTGCTGAGCAACAGACATTGCCTCATTAAGGCTAGAGTTCAGGTTTTTATAGATATCAAAACCAGCTGACCCACCAAGAGCCACCCGAGGTTCCGCGCCTCTATCGTCAAGCACAACGCAAACGCACGATGGGATTTCAAGATCAGTTGTAGTGTCGAGGAAAAATAGTTTCAGTCCACTCTTTTGTAAGAGTTTTATTCGAGCCTTAATGGCTGGGTCATCAATAGTTTCAAGCGCAATACGTTTTGGGGATATGGTATTAAGCCAAAAAATCAGTAGCGCATCACGTTCAATGAGCTCATATATTGAACCAAGTACACTCTCTTCAAACGTAAAGTGTCCCGCTTGGCCGTTTGTTGTAGAGTCTTGCAAATATGGCTCATTAGCAGAAGTGCGGTTGTAGCTCCAAAACACAAGCTGTGCTGGCACGTACGTGCGCTTCCCTGATATAAGCTCCGTCGCTTCTGCCCAGCGTAATTGTGTATCGTTTGAATACGCGAATTCTTTAAATTCCTCCATTTGCCAAGGTAAAAATTTTGGCAACACATCTAGGCTTAGAGCTCGCGCTCCAGCACGCACCAGCTTATTATACGAACTGTGTTTTAAATTTTTTGAACGATATAGTGTCGTTGTGTATCGTTCGAGAAATTCGCCTACCGACTTACTGTAAGCCTCTTCAATCTCTACGTTTGATCCAAATCCTTTTGTGTCTAGGCTCCACCCATCAGTAACCTCTTCCGTTACACGCGACTCAAGTTTTACCCTATTGATATTAGGAAGGTCATTGCGCTGCAAAAGTAGGGAGAAAGAAGGTTTTGAGATAAATTTCTGACTTGCAAGATAGTTAAGGAGTATCTGCCAGTTAGGAAGTACTTCATAGTCAGGAAACGCCGCTATGTGGTTGAATATTTTTGAACTACTGAGACTGCGTAGGATTTTTAATTCCAAAATTTCATACCATGGCAATGGCGACTTAAAACGTCCGCATGGTTTCAAAAACGCATCAATACTCTCTTGCACGGAAAAAACTTTTTCTTGCGAGCTTGGTTTTACATATTGCTGGAAAAATTCCGTTTGTTTTTGCCACTGCATACTAGAAACCAATGATACAGGAGCGATGGCGAAGGTGAAAATCAGGCAAAGAAAAAGGTCCGCACTTCTAGTGCGGACCTTCGACCAACCCTTGGATTAGTCGTTACTTGCTGCGGCAGACGGCCTTGCCGACCGCGGTACCTCCCCCATGTTCGTAGCGAACGGTGAAGAGGGCGTCGCCGACAGCATCCTGACCGACATAGGTCAGGTAGTATTTGGAATACGTGTTGGGCGCGGGGTTCGGAAAGTACCACGAGCCGTCGGGCTGCACCTTGAACTGGACATCGCCCTGCTTCCAGTAGTTGTTGCCGCTGGCCGTATCCCAACCCCGGGAAGCGCCCGGGGCAGCCTTGATGGCGAGGAGGGTGAATGCCCCACTCTTGTCCACCGAAGTCGTCTTGAAGGCCGACTCAGGCCTCTCGAGACTGCCCGTACCACCTTCCGCCTGGTTGTAGTAGCCGCGGCAAATCTTGCCGACGACGACCGAGAAGTCAGCAGCAGCCGCCACCGAAGCGGTCGGCGACGCGGCCTTGATGACCTGCGCGTTGGCCGGGCTGAAAGCAAAAAACGC
This sequence comes from Candidatus Adlerbacteria bacterium RIFOXYC1_FULL_48_26, assembly GCA_001773575.1. Classification (GTDB taxonomy): domain Bacteria; phylum Patescibacteriota; class Minisyncoccia; order Phycocordibacterales; family SBAW01; genus GWA1-54-10. Next base: position 2,908 of record MEXB01000014.1, read on the forward strand.
AACGCCACTAACGACTGCAGCGAGCTGCGTACGAAACGTATTCATAACAAAGTACTCCTTCTGCTGTTGTGACTCATTTCCACCAACATTGGTAGATAAGAATATAATAACATCTTTTAAAAATAAAAGCAAGTACCCCCTGTTGGCTCCCTCAAACCCGTACAGAATACGGGTATACTGATGAATATGGGGTTATTTCCTTCTCTTGAGAAGATATTCAAAAAAGACCAGTCGTACGAGCTATTTACGGACGTAGGCTTCACTCACACAGTCCGTCCACAAGTCTACACCTCCCCATTTCGCCACATTGTTATAGAAAATTTCCTGCCTGAAGCACGTAACGCCGCAATAAAGGAGAACTTTGCTCGCACGCTTGCGATGGGCTTAGGCGGAGAAACTTCACAGGATAGGTTTCGACACCGAACCATGTACGATCTGGACCTATTCTGGCCAGAGCCTTCGCTTGAAGGGCCTCAGAGTCCTTTCTTCTCGGTGTCATATTTTGAAATGCTGCGCAAACTATTCGACAGACCCCTTTCAAACGACACAATTCTTTCATATCATCACCACGACAAAAGTGTGGATGATAATTACATCCACAACGATTTTACTGAGGGGTATTTCGTCGATGCGCCGTTGCCAAACGGCATTAATCCTTGGCACTTCCAATGCACTCACAGTGCGCCCCCAGCAACCGAGCAGAGCCGAGCAATGCCACGAGCGCTCGCTGCCATTTATTATTTAAACGATTCATGGCAATTAAGTGACGGAGGAGAGACTGCGTTTTTTTCTGCAAATAACCATACGGCACTTGAACGTAAAATTGAACCGGTTAACAATAAACTTTTAGTATTTGAAATCACACCTACCTCTTGGCACAGTTATCTAAAAAGCGCAGCACCGTCGCGAAACTCGGTAGCACAATGGTTTTTTATGCCTCCCCAGGAAGCAGCCCGAAGATTTCCAAACAAGCCCCTATGGAAAGGCTCACTCGGTTATTAATCTTATAGAAATTATTCTTTCTCAATTTTATAGAATATCTTCTGCGGATTTGTGTCCTCTATCGCGGTCTTAAAAAGCTGAGTTAATTCTTCCGATGAAATATACCTCACCGTACTTGGCGCAACCACCTTGGCGGCAACACTACCCTCTAATTCCAGAGAAAGAACTTCTGCTGTTCGTATCTGTGCATTTTTTACAATAGAGTACGTTGCCAAGTCTTCGCGATAATTAAATGCTGACAGGCTCGAAACTAGTATGAAATTGCCCTTAAAGTCTTGTACCTTTCGCGCGCTCCGCACACACTCAATTGGAAGCGCTACAGCTAGATCAAATTCCCTATGCAGGCCTTCTCGTGTGCTACCCATAAGCGATGTAAAGAGGTATTTCACCGGATTCCACACAATTACATCAAATGTGTGGGCACGAAGCGCCGTTTCAAATAGAGTCGCATAATTACTGAACAAATCTCCGGAATACATTTCAACACAGTATTGTCTCAAGGTGTCTCGTTTTCCTGCGATTCCAACAATGTCGTACGTCTCTGCAAGTGAGGGCAGGACCATCGACGCAACCTCCCCTCCCGCACCCACAAAAAGTATCTTTTTCTTCTGTTTTTCCATACCTACAGCATCTCGGGTGGCGTATGGAACCATTGCACGATGCAATTGCGTTCTTTTTTATTTGTCTGGAATGCATGCATAGAAACAGGCGATGTCTGAAACGCAAAAAGTCTATTGTTAACTGGAGGAACCGTCTTCAAAAGCGTTGTTTTATCTGCTACATAAATCCCTGTCTCCCCACCATCGCCTTCGTGCCATTCTTCATTATTTATATAAATGAGAAGGGAGATAGTTCGACGACGGGCATTTGTGCCAGGCTCCTTATCTTTCTCTCCAACAATAACTCCGTTGGGAAGACGGAACGTTGGATTAAAATATCTATCCACATAGTCATGATGCACGAAGCCTGTTTTGTCTCCAGATGGATGATGATGAAAAACAAACGATGTCTCAAATGTAGTAAATTGATGGAATAGTTTTGAGAAAAACGCATTCCACTCAAGACTGTAAAAGATTCGCTGCACGTTACTTGGCGCAAGTGTAGGAGCCGGTATATAGCGATACCCATCGTAATCCATATCGAACGCATGAAATTTTTTATATTCTCCGCGTTTTTCGTTTGAAAGGCCGCGCGCTTTTACTTCATTGAACTGTTCACACAATGCTGCGTAGACCTCGGGTTTAAAAAAATTATCAACCACAATGTGCGGGAATGGTTCTGTTATAACTTTTATATCTTTAGGCCTGATATCAGTAAAATCGCTTAGTTGAACGTCTTCTTTTGTCGCTAGTGCAAACTTGGCGAGCTTTGTAAAAAGTCGTGAGTTGGTCATCTGCTCATTCTATCATTTCTATTATGGCAAAACCTCTCCTAGCAAAAACACATCAGCGCCCGGAATATACCCATTACGAGCAAACAAAATAAGGCAGTCTTTTGGGGCAACGACGGCTTCTCCCCCGTCCATTCCGATTATTTCTCCCTTTGTAATTCGCTCGAAATTTGTAAATTGCCGAGAAAGCTTGAAGTTGTTGGTCTTTGCGTGCCCTTTATAAAATATATGGACGCGCGACTGCACCTCCGGCACAATATCGTTTTCTATATGCCCTCGAGCTTTTAGGAACGCCATCATTGCCTCTCCTGCAGTTTTTCTTGAATATTCATCATCTAAATATCCGCACTCAAAACATATGCCTATCTTGCCAATACTATTCATATAATAGTCGGCACCTCCTGGTTCCACAGCGTCAAACCCTGAGACTAAAAGGTTGGTTGGTAAAAAATTTGCAATGTCTGTAGCGTTCGATTCACAAATTACGAATGTTTGTTTTTCTTTCCAAGGATTTGCGTGGACATCCAGAACGGCCCCAGATTTCTGAAGATACGGTTTTAAATATTGCGCACGCTTGTATTCATAACTTTCCATATCCTCCGGGGAAAGTGTATCGTCTGACACAAACATTCGATTCAAATTTCTTTCTAGAAATCGTTTGCGTGCTGATATTGCAGGGGGGTTTCCATACCCAACAAACACACGGCCCCTAGCAATTACAAGCGAAGGGAATAATGCTTTTAACGCTTCAACTCCGCACGTCTCATCTCCATGAACACCCACGAGCACCATACTTGTAGGACCGTCTTCTTTCCCTACGAGTTCGAGGACTTCTTCCATTGTGCGGGATGGGAGAATCGAACTCCCGCCATCAGTTTGGAAAACTGATGTTCTACCATTAAACTAATCCCGCGATGTTCTTAACCATAAAATGTATACTGAACAGATGCAAGCAGCTCTCGACTTTATACAACAGATTGCAGTGGGGCTCATACTTTTTGGGCACGCAATAACACTCCCCTTTTTATCGTTTATTGAGCCTGTGCAATACCGCTCGACCGGTTCTTACGAAGCGCGGGTCGATGTTGCTTCGGCGGCCGCGACATCTTCAGCAACCACTAAACTCTTTCCGGTTGCAGATACTGTGAGAACCTCCGCAACATCTTCTGCGTCGGGGTCGCTTCGCTCTGCTCCGCAGCAAGATGTCGCTACGGCATCCTCGACACCTGTGGTAGTCACCGCAAAACCAGTTACTCTTCTTCCCCAAAGCGTTGTGAATGACTCAGCGCGTGCAGCGTTGGTTAATATTTTTTGCACAACAAAAGGTGGAGGATCATTCAACCCAATCTCTGGCAGTGGCGTTCTCATCACAAAAAACGGAGTGATCTTAACTAATGCACACGTTGGGCAATATTTTCTTTTGAGAGACTACGCGGTTCCAAATAATATTGACTGTCGTATCCGCACTGGCAGCCCTGCACAAAATATGTACCGTGCAGAATTGCTCTACTTGCCACCTGCATGGATAAACGCAAACGCCAGCCAGATCGTTGCACAGACTGCTATGGGAACCGGAGAAAACGATTACGCGTTTTTGCGCATCACCTCCCCTATTGATACATCTAAGAAACTCCCGGAAACTTTTCCTGCTATAGCCATGACGACCAATGACCCAACACGAGCTGAACCAGTACTGTTGGCTGGCTACCCTGCCGGTTTTATTAGCGGGATAACTATAGAAACGAGTTTGTATATTTCCACAGCGCTAACACAAACAACTGAAGTCTTTGCATTTGACGACCGCGGCGAAGCCGACCTTGTCTCCTTAGGCGGCAGTGTTGTTGCGCAATCTGGTTCATCTGGCGGCGCAGTGGTGCGCCAGCAAGATGGAGCACTCCAAGCCATCATCGCAACAGAGACTCAGACCACAGAGGGGAAATCTACTGACACAAAAGATCTGCACGCAATCACCCTAGGACATATAGATAGAGCCCTGCAACAAGCTGGTATGGGGGGTATTGCGAAGTTGCTTTCGGGAGACTTATCAGCAAAAGCCGCTGACTTTGCAAAAAATACTGCCCCCAGCGAACGACAAAAATTATTTGATGTTCTGAACAAGCGCTAAAGAAAAAGGCCGAGCATTGCTCGGCCTCGCCTCTACTATCGTTCTTGAAGGATATCGCCCCAACCCCCGCTCGGCACCAAGGCCACTGCGGGGATTTTTTCTGCGAGCTTGCTCAGTAACGATTCTACATTCGGATCTGCCGCTTTGTCCGCAGTCGCAGCATGTTTCTCGATCTCACTGTAAATCGCCTGAAGCTCGTTTTTAGGGAGACCCAGTTGATGCAGCGCAGTGTACCCGCGCTGCATTGCATTGGTGAAGAGGGTTAAAGCGAGCCCTCTTTCAGCAGATTGCCCGGGGCTAAACCCCACCACATCATTGCCATCAACACAGCTTCTCATGACACACTCCTTCGGAAAGTACTTCCCCCGAAAACGAAACAAGACCCCGAGGGGTCTTGAGTTTGCGTTCGGTATTGATTGGAACTAACGCAACATAAGACCCCTCGGTGAGGAGCTAAACC
>MEXB01000015.1 GCA_001773575.1 Candidatus Adlerbacteria bacterium RIFOXYC1_FULL_48_26
CTATGTTATACACACGAGTTTTGCGCTGGACGCTACTTATTGGTTCCGCTCTCCTTTTCTTTATTTCTTTTATTGTTGCTGACGGCGGGGCAGGGTACCAGTCGGGTCATAATCTCTACATCCCCATAGCCAACATGTTTTTCCCATTTATCACGGGAAAGAACTTTGCATTTCGTATCATCGTTGAGTTGCTTCTTGGTGCGTACGTCCTGTTAGCATTGCGTGAACCTAAGTATCGCCCTCGCGCATCAATGCTTATGTGGGCAGTGGGTGCATTTGTTGTGTGGCTAGGCGTTGCAACACTCGTGAGCGTTGATCCGCTAAAAAGCTTCTGGAGCAACTTCGAGCGCATGGAAGGGTACATCACTGTTCTTCATCTCTTCGCATATTTCATTATTGTTGGCGCTGTTGTCGCAGCAGAAAAATGGTGGGACCGATTGTTCCAGGCATCTATTACGTCAGGCGCACTGATGGGTGTGTACGCGCTTTTGCAGTCGGTGAACTACTTTCCTATAAGTAGCCAGAGTGGTCCACGTGCCGACGGTACCTTCGGTAACGCAACCTATTTGGCCATATTCATGCTCTTCAACCTCTTCCTCACACTCTTTATGCTTGTGAGACAGCGCAACTCTACGTGGGCTCAAGTGCTGTACGGTGTCGCGTTGGTACTTCAATTTATGGGACTGTATTTTACCCAGACGCGCGGTGCATTCTTGGGCTTCTTCGGCGGACTTGTTATCGCGGCTATCTATATTGCATGGCAGGGGCGAGGTGCTGAATGGCGCACTCTCCGCCGCGCTTCGTATTGGGGGCTTGGAGTTATCGCGGTGCTTGTGGTCGCTTTCTTCGCGCTGCGCACTTCACCAATTATCCAAAACTCTTCCGACACACTTTCACGTGTTGCGTCCATCTCGCTCGAAGACCCAACAACCATGGCGCGTTTCCAGATTTGGCACATGGCATGGCAGGGTTTTACAGAATCTCCAAAAACTATAGTTGCAGGATGGGGGCAAGAAAACTTTAGCTATGTATTCAACCAATACTACCAGCCTCAGATGTACAACCAGGAGCAGTGGTTCGACCGCGCACACAACCAGTTTTTTGATTGGTTGATAGTGGGCGGACTCCCACTCTTTCTCTTGTATGTGTCGCTGTTCTTTATCGCCGCATGGATGATCTGGCGTTCAGAGCTTACGGTGCCTGAACAGGCGGTACTCTTCGGACTCCTTGCTGCGTTCGGCTTCAATAATCTCACCGTGTTCAATGACATTATGAGCTCAGTGTATTTCTTCCTGATTCTGGCATTCGTCCATTCATATTCGAAAAAGACACCTGCACGATGGATGTCTTGGACAAAACCCCTTAGCGACCATTCGATGGCAGTCGCTGCGCCTCTAGTGGTCATTGCAACATTGTTCGTCGTATGGACAGTAAACGTACCAGGTATCGCACGTGCACAAAGTTTGTTGAAAGCGCTTGTTCCACAGGTGCTCGTTGCAGACGGTAATGGTGGGTATACACAACAGGCAAAGACTGCGGCTATGGAACTGCAAGACTTTAAAGACGCACTTACGCCCGGTCCTTGGCCAGGTACCCCACTTGGCCATCAAGAAGTAGTTGAACAGCTGCTTCAGTACACCTCCGGCATGGCCGCTTCTACATCGGTTGACCCATCCGTTAAACAGGACACGTTTAATCTCGCAAAATCTTCAATAGACGCACTTATGCAGCAGCGCGTGAACGACGCTCGTCTTGAAGTCTTCGCCGGCGCATTTCTGGGTGCGTTCGGTCAGTACGCTGATGCACAAAAAATCCTTACACAAGCGCTGGTAGACTCTCCTAACAAACAGCAAATTATGTTTGAGCTCGGTGTGTCGTATCTAAACGCAGGGGATGCTCAAAACGCATTAGCAACATTGAAAAAAGCGTTCGAAGCAGCTCCGGCGTTTGACACTGCGCGCTCACTCTATGCCGCAGCGCTTATACAAACGAACAACAAGGCAGCTGCAGACGCTCTGCTTATGGAAGGGTTTGGTAGCGTCATTGTTGATGATGCACGTGTTCTTCAGGTGTATGTACAGACAAAACAATATGACCGCGTGATTGCGACATGGCAGATGCGTATAAAGAAAGATCCGCAAAATCTTCAATATCAAGTAGGCCTTGCGGCTGCGTATTACAGTGCGGGCGACAAGACAAACGCAATTGCGGCACTCAAGCGCGCAGAACAGATCCAGCCTTCGCTCGCGGCTCAGATACAGGAGCTCATCGTCCAAATTCAAAACGGTACGCTCCCGCAGTAGTCATGCAACTCCAAGAAAATATCGCGCTCGCACCCTATACGACATTTAACATAGGGGGGTTGGCGCGATTTTTCATTGCTGTAAAGACTACAGATGAACTTGCAGGAGCTCTTTCATTTGCGAAAGAAAAATCACTTCCCGTGTTCGTGCTAGGCGGTGGCTCAAACGTACTTATTCCAGACGAAGGATTTGATGGCTTGGTTATAAAGATTGAAATAAAAAATGGGATCACTGTTGATGGTGCTAGTGTCGCCGCGTCGGCAGGGGAGAGTTGGGATGAACTGGTTGCGTTCTGTGTTGAACGCGGTTTGTGGGGAATAGAAAATCTCTCCGGTATTCCCGGCACTCTTGGTGGAGCTGTAGTACAAAATATCGGTGCATACGGAGCGGCGCTTTCACAAGTGCTGACGTTGGTGGCAGTGTACGACAGGACACACAGCCAAATAAAAATGCTTTCTGTAGAGGAATGCAAATTTGGATATCGAGGAAGTATTTTTAAAGAAGAGGAGGGGAGATATATTGTTCTCGCCGCAACACTTAGACTCTCTTCTTCTCCTACACCCAATATCTCGTACAAAGATTTGCAAACTCGATTTGCAGATTCTTCAATAGATATAGATGCGATTCGCAATGCGGTGTTGGACATTCGTAAAGCAAAATTCCCCGATCTTTCTGTTGAGGGAACAGCGGGCTCATTTTTTAAAAACCCCCTTCTTTCTAAGTCAGAGGCGGACGCTCTCTCCCTCCAGTATCCAGCTATGCCTTTTTTCCCGACCCCTGAGGCATCGGCGGTCAAAATACCAATAGCATGGCTCATGCACCACGCCTTGCATCTTCATGGGATGAGTGAGGGAGGCGCACGCCTATTCGAGAAACAGATACTTGTGATTGTTGCGCAACATCATGCGCCATCTGGTGATGTAAAAAAACTTGCAGAAAGAGTACAAAAAAAAGTTTTTGAAGAATTTAAAATAAAAATAGAACCAGAAGTAAAAATTTTATAAAAATATTTTTTTATAAAAAAATAAAGTTATCCACACGCACAAGATTAATTTCATTGTATCTATAACTTATATACTCGATACTTATGAATAGAGCATCGAGATTGTTCATTGCGTTGTCCGCGGACAAACTTTAAACAAGGTCGGTCGATGTCAAAAAAAATTGCGATCACATCGCTAATACAATGGCAAAGAAAAAGAAAGCAGCAAAGAAGAAGAAGCGCATCTAGTCGCTCTCTCCTTTAACGTGGTGTTAAAGGATATCCTCTCGAAAGAAAAACCCCTCGCTTATGGCGGGGGATTTTTCTACGTATTTATGGTAATCTTTGCCCATGATTTCGCTTAAAAATCTCTTCGGTGGAGGCTCACGCGCCCTTCAGGATAACGCTAAGACTATTGCCACTATAGGTGCCTTCGAGCCTGAATTCCAGGCACTCTCTAACGAGGCCTTAAAGGAGAAGACGCTTGAGTTCCGCCAGCGTCTAAAAGAGGGTGCGTCACTCGACTCACTGCTTCCTGAAGCGTTTGCAGCCGTGCGCGAAAGCGCGCGCCGCACTCTCCATCTACGCCCATTCGACGTGCAGCTTGTTGGCGGTATTATCATGCACAAACGCGGTATCGCAGAGATGCGAACGGGAGAAGGAAAAACATTAGTTGCAACATTGCCTGCATATTTAAACGCATTGCCAGGTTTGGGTGTGCACGTTGTTACCGTGAACGACTATCTCGCGCGTCGCGATGCAGTATGGATGGGGCAAGTATATGCCGCGCTCGGACTTTCCGTCGGCGTTATCAATAATAACGAATCGTATTTGTACGATTATTCGCATTCAGAAAACGACACGATACGCGATGAAGAGGGAAGCTTCCGTGTGTTCTACGAATTCCTCCGCCCTTGTTCTCGCCGCGAAGCCTACGAGGCCGATATAACCTACGGCACAAATAGCGAATACGGATTTGATTATTTGCGTGACAATATCGCATACTCTTCAAACGAAGTGCGCCAACGAGGCCACCATTTTGCAGTTGTCGACGAAATCGACTCCATTCTAATTGACGAAGCGCGCACGCCGTTGATCATTTCTGCACCAGCTGCTGAGTCGGAAGATCTATACAGAATCTTTGCAGACCTCTCAAACAAACTCACTCCAGAAACCGACTACACTGTCGATGAAAAACAAAAAGCTATTCAACTTACTGATGCTGGTATTGAGCATGCAGAAAAATTGCTTGGTGTAGAAAATATCTATACAGAAAAGGGGATCAAATATGTGCACCACTTAGAAACTGCGGTGCGCGCAAAAGCACTCTTTCAAAAAGATAAGCACTATGTAGCAAAAGACGGGGAAATTATCATCGTCGATGAATTTACTGGCCGTATGCAGCCTGGCCGCAGATGGTCGGAAGGCCTGCACCAGGCCATAGAGGCAAAAGAGGGGGTGCCCGTGCAGAAAGAGTCACGAACCTACGCTTCTATCACATACCAAAACTACTTCCGTCTCTACGACAAACTTGCGGGTATGACAGGTACTGCAAAGACCTCTTCAGAAGAGTTCTATAAAGTGTACGGACTTGAGGTGGTTGATATACCAACAAACAAGGCGGTTGTGCGTATTGACCGCAACGACCAAATTTTCCAAACAGAGAACGGTAAGTTCAAGGCGCTCGCGCGGAAAGTGAAAGAGCTCCATAAAAAGGGTCAACCTGTACTCGTGGGCACTGTCTCAATTGAGAAAAACGAGCTGCTCTCTGCGTACTTAAAGCAGGAGGGTATCCCGCATGAAATTTTGAATGCAAAAAACCACGAACGTGAAGGCGAGATTGTTGCGTCTGCTGGCGAGAAGGGCAAGGTTACTGTTGCAACAAACATGGCGGGCCGTGGTGTCGACATTAAGTTGGGCGGCGCTGGAGGGCATTCTACGCATGCAGATGAAGTGAAGTCGCTCGGCGGGCTATTTGTTATCGGTACTGAACGCCACGAAGCTCGACGTATCGACAACCAGCTACGAGGCCGTTCTGGTCGCCAAGGTGACCCAGGCGAGACACAATTCTTCGTGTCGCTTGAAGACAGTCTTATGCGTATATTTGCGCCAGATTCTATCAAGGGCTTGATGGGTCGCTTCGGCATAGCTGAAGATGAGCCTATAGAGAATTCAATGGTGTCACGCGCGCTTGAAAGTGCACAGACAAAAATAGAAGGATTTAACTTCGATTCACGCAAACACGTGCTTGAGTTCGACAACGTGCTCGACCGGCAGCGTAAAGCCGTATACGACCGCCGTCGCAAGGTGCTGGTTGGAACACTTGATGATGTAGAAGATGTTCTCAAAGAACTTGCCACGGACCCTTCATCTGCGTCTGGTGAATTAAACCAAGCAGCAGAAACTGTTCTAAAAAAAGAAGGCGAGTTTGGCCGCGAGGCATTCTTGGGTGCCGCTCGTACCATCATTTTGCAGACAATAGACATGCTGTGGATGGAGCACCTGGAGTCTATGGAGTATCTTCGTGGAAGCGTAAACTTGCGCGCCTACGGCCAGCGTGACCCTCTTACTGAGTACCGAAAAGAAGGCACGCGTATGTATAGAGAGTTGGAGTACATGCTCGCTGAACGTGTATTTCAAGTTCTTGACGGTTTGAATGCAGAAACTATTCAGCCACCTGCACCAATTCCTACTATTACGCTTGATGCAGGAGAAGCTCGCAGCACTGTCTCTGCGTCGGTCTCCGGCTCCGCAACCGACAGTGCCGCTCACTCAGTTGGTCGCAATGATAAAGTTACTATCACAAACGGTACTGAAACTCGCGAAATGAAATTCAAAAAAGCAGAACCTTTGCTTACACAGGGTTGGAGAATTGTTGAAAAATAAGATGCGTGAATCTGCCGGAGGAATTATCAAGGGTCCGGATGGCCGCGTCGTTCTCGTTCAACAGAACGGGGTTTCTTGGTCATTTCCTAAGGGTGGCGTTGAGGAAGGGGAGACCGCGCTTCAAGCGGCTACCCGAGAAATAGAAGAAGAGACCTGCATTACTGACCTGGCGCTCGTCCGAGAACTCGGCTCATACGAGCGCTACTCTATAAGTAAAGATGGGTTAGGGGAGAATAAAGAGTGGGGTTTGCAGAAGAAGACTCTATTCTTATTTACTACATCTCGATCTGAATTGCCGCACCGCGACCCCGACAGCGAGATTACAGAAGTCCGCTTCGCTACATTGGATGAAGCTTACGACCTACTTACTCATCCAAAAGACAAAGAGTTTTTAAACACAGTTCGGTCTATACTAGAGTAATGACACCGGACATGATCACGCTCATTCCTGCGGCGTTTCTGGCCGGCCTTTTGATGTTTCTCGCTCCCTGCACACTCCCTATAGTTCCAGGTTACCTGGCGTTTATTGCAGGGGTGCCTGAAAAGGAAATTGCAAAAGGATCTGGTGATGCAAAGCGCCGTGTTATGCGTAATGCTATCTTTTTCTGTCTCGGGTTCTCTATTGTATTTATTGTGCTCGGGCTCTTTGCGGCAAGTATTGGTGCGGCGTTAGGGCCTTGGCGTGAGTTTATAAGCCGCGGCGCTGGTCTTTTAATTATCATATTTGGTCTCACTATGGTTGGGCTTATTAGCATCCCTGCCCTTATGTCGGAGCATCGTATACGAATGCCACACTTTATCGTGGTCGGGCGTCCCGAAAGTTCCTTCCTTATAGGCATGTTGTTTGCGCTTGGGTGGACACCTTGCGTTGGTCCTATCCTCGGCACCGTACTGCTGTTTGCATCAAGTTCTGCAACTGCCGCACAAGGCGCACTCCTTCTCTTTGTATTTTCGTTAGGGCTTACTGTGCCATTTCTTATCACTGCATTTCTTATCGGTAGTGCGGGAGGTTTCTTTGTAAAGATGAGGGGTAGCGTGGAGCTTCTTTCAAAAATCGCAGGAATAATTCTTATTGTATTAGGCCTGAGTATGCTTTTTGGATATATGGGTTTCTTTGCACAATTTGAAATTAAAGGATTGCTGAACTACCTCTAATGCACTAAGATGCAACTATGTTGAGGACACTACTCCATATCTTTATTACTGCAGGGGCGCTACTTCTTATTGCGCGCTTTGTGCCGGGTATCGTTATACCGAGCTTCGGTACAGCGCTTTTGGTTGCCTTGCTGTGGGGCATTGTTGGGGTCACTATCCGCCCTCTGCTCGGGCTGTTGACGCTTCCTATCACCATTCTTACCCTCGGACTTTTCTCTTTTATACTCAACGCGCTACTGTTCTGGCTCCTCTCAATGTTTGTGCCGGGCTTTGTTGTGAGCGGTTTCATACCGGCTTTGGAGGCAACACTTATACTCTCAGTCCTGTCTATGGTGCTCCACATAGCCCTTAAAAAATCAAAGCATAGCTTGGAAAACTAAATGGCTTTTATTGATGAAATGACAATAGCCGCACGCGCTGGCAATGGCGGGGATGGCGTTGTGCGTTGGCTGCACGAAAAAGGTAAAGAATATTCTGGACCGGCTGGTGGTAATGGTGGGAACGGCGGAGATTTCTTTATTCGTGGTGTACGAGATATTAACCTCCTTGCTCGCTACCGAGGTGAAAAGAAGTTCCAAGCGGAGGATGGAAAAGATGGAGAGAATCAGAATAGGGGCGGCCGTGGCGGAGAAGACTTTACGCTCGACCTACCGCTGGGCTCCATCGTCCGCAATGGAAATACAGGAGAAGAATTTGAACTTATAGAGGAAAATAAGCCCGTACTCGTGCTTAAGGGTGGTCGCGGGGGTGCAGGTAACACAGCGTTTAAGTCGTCTGTTAACCAAAGCCCGATGGAATGCACGCCCGGCGCACGAGGAGAGACTGCTGAACTGCGCATCGAGCTGCGCCTTATTGCTGACGCTGGGTTAGTCGGTTTGCCGAACGCTGGCAAATCATCGCTCCTTAACGCACTCACTGGAGCCTCTGCTAAAGTCGGCTCATACGCGTTTACCACGCTCGACCCTAACTTGGGTGCGTTGTACGGATTTGTCCTCGCCGATATTCCAGGAATTATCGAAGGTGCTTCAGAGGGGAAGGGGCTTGGTTCTAAGTTTCTCCGCCACATCTCGCGTACACGTTTTTTAATGCACTGTGTATCGCTTGAGTCTGATACTCCTATGGAAGACTACGCACTTATCCGCCAGGAGCTCAGTGCATTTGAAGGCGGAGCCTTGTCACAGAAGGATGAAATTATCGTACTGACGAAGTCGGATACCCGAGATTCTGAATATATAAAGGAAATACAGGGCCTATTTGCAAAAGAGGGGAAGAAGACCGTTCTCGTCTCCGTATTGGATGACCAGGCTGTCAAAGAACTCCGCGATACACTTATTGCCGCATTGCGGTAGTATATAAGGGTTATGGCAGAATACCGCCCAACCATAGGGCTTGAAATACATGCTGAATTACACACGCGCACTAAGATGTTTTGTGCGTGTCTCAACGATGCCGACCAGAAGGCTCCGAACACCAATATCTGCCCTGTCTGTATGGCGCACCCAGGCTCACTGCCAGTGATAAACAAAGAGGCTGTAAAGCACGTACTTCGAGTAGGGTTGGCGCTCGGCTCTACGCTTGCAGACTATACGGAGTTTGACCGTAAGAGCTATTTCTACCCAGATATCCCTAAGGGCTACCAGCTCAGCCAATTTGCATTTCCGCTTGTAAGCGGAGGCACGTTGCGCAACATTGAAATAACTCGCATTCACCTGGAAGAGGACACAGCTCGTTCGCAACATGAAGGCGACAAAAGCCTCGTGGACTATAACCGCGCAGGTGTTCCGTTGATGGAGCTTGTTACAGAACCAGTTATTCATACTGCAGAAGATGCAGGCAATTTTGCACGCGAACTTCAGCTATTGCTCCGTTACCTGGGAGCAGGGGAGGCGAACATGGAGAAAGGCGAGATGCGCGTCGAGGCCAACATCTCGGTAAGCAAAGATGATACTCTCGGCACCAAAGTTGAGGTTAAAAACCTTAACTCATTCCGCTCGGTTGAACGAGCTATTGCTTTTGAAATTGCTCGGCACATAGAAGTGCTTGAAAAGGGCGGCACCTTGGTACAGGAGACACGCGGTTGGAACGAGAACACACAGAGTACGTTCTCCCAGCGTAAAAAAGAGTCGAGCCACGACTACCGATATTTCCCAGACCCAGATCTCCCTAAGCTCCGTCTATCCGAGATCTCGGAACTTTCTGCAGAAACACTTCGCGCATCACTACCCGAGATCCCTTCACAGAAACGAGAACGTCTCGCATCTCTAGGTTTCTTGCAGGTGCAAGATATCGAGCAGTTGGTAGGCGATGAAAGACTTACAGCGCTCTTTGGTGAAATGGAAAAGACTCTCGACAAACCTGAGCTTATTAAAATTGCTGCAAACTT
>MEXB01000016.1 GCA_001773575.1 Candidatus Adlerbacteria bacterium RIFOXYC1_FULL_48_26
GCGCTCGGGGATTCCGTGCGCGTAAAACTTGTTGCTGCCGACTTAGCGGCTAGAACTGCCGACTTTGAACTGGTGCGCTAGCCAGACCTGAACAATCTGTACACCGATTCAGGCTGCCGACTCGGAAATTCTTGGTCGGGTCGATTTCGGGAACGAAGTTGGGAAGTGTCGAGAGGCGCTCGAACGCCATTACAACTGGGACAATGGCGGCGTGGGGCAAATGCTCGTACCCCTCGATCTTACGAGTACCGTCGGGCATTTGACCGTGACATGTCACACTTTCGTTAACGCGTTGCACGAGGAAGTTTCCCCCTGACGTGTAGATTTCAATCGTCCGTATCCGAATTCTCATGTACCTCTCCCTGCTGAGCTAACCTTTTCGACTATACACCCAAGTTTTTATTTTGCCACTGCGAGAGCCTCTTCAAATTTTACAGAGAGAAGTTTTGAAACACCGTCAGAGCCCATGGTGATACCGTACAGAATACCTCCGCGAGACATTGTTTCGCGATTGTGCGTAATCAAAATAAGCTGTGATTTCTCTGCCAAGCTTTCTATCATGTCGCCATAGCGGCGTGAGTTTGCTTCATCGAGCGCAGCTTCGGTTTCGTCCAAGATCAAGAATGGTGGTGGGTTTACTTGCGACATTGCAAAGATAAGTGCGATAGATGTAAGCGCACGCTCACCCCCTGAAAGCATGTGGAGGCCTTTAATACGTTTATGTGGAAGCGAGATACTAATCTCAACCCCCTCTTCTACATCTGAATCTTCTTCATCTTCACCGCCAGCATCTTCGCCAAATTCTGAAACTGCTGCACGAGTTGCTTTGCGCTCCTTCACCATTTGAAGTGACGCATTTCCACCGCCGAACATCAATTTAAAGAAGCGATCAAATTCAGTATTTATTTTTTCCACGCCCTCTTCAAAACGGACCTGCAGTGTTTGTGTAAGTTCGACAATCAATTGATTCAATGATTCCGTTGAAGCTTCCAGGTCGGTAAGTTCGCGCGCTAAGAATGCATCGCGTTCTGAGGTCTCTTGGTGTTCTTTCAGCACCTCTGCTGAATTTCCTGCACCAAGTTCTTCAAGGCGAATTTTCATACGCTCGAGTTTCCTTCTGCGTTCTTCCTGTACAACGCGTGGCTCATCAGCAACAGCAGCGTCGGACACAATTTCCCCAGACTCATCGCGCATTACATGTTCCGCATATGAGCTAACTTCTCGCCCAAGCAACATAGCAGCATCCCCAACCTCGCGTTTAAATTGCTCCGTATCTCTATTCAAGATTTCTTCGCGAGCGCGTAGGCGCGCAAGCGTTATTTCAAGCTCACTACGGCGCGCCATCGCAGCAAAGAGATCTCGCTCCGCTTCGCGGTTCGCATCCTTCTCATTCTCGATGTTTGAACGAAGCTCTTTTACTGCCGCCTCGATACGCTCCTGTTCCGCGCGTAGCACACCAAGCTCGTGTTCAAGCTGCCCTTTGCGTGCCTTCAAATCTTCAAGCGAGAGTCCTGCCGATTCTTGTTTGTTCTGAATACGATGTAAAAATTCCTTTGCAAACGCAACAAGCGTTGAAAGGCGCTGTTTAATCTGCGGACCATCAAGAGAAAGAACATCTTCCAAGCCACGCTCTATGTGCTCTGCAAACTCGCGCACCTGCGTGCCAGGCACAGAATCTTGTACTGTCTTTGAAATACGCTCATGAGCCTGCATCTCGCCTTCCAAGCGTCCAATATCACGCACAAGAGATGCCTCATGTGCGGCAACTTTACGTCCTGCACTTTCAAGCTCCATCAGTTCAGACGCACCAGTGTCTCCCTGCTTTTTTGCAACTTCTCCGCGGAGGTGCGTAATTAGCTTTTCAATCTTTGCGTATTCTTCAGTTGGCGACTCTTTTTCCTCCCCAAGCATCGCGCCGGCAACTGTAAGGTACACATGCTCGCGTTTAAAGTATTCGAGATATTGTTCTACTGTGTCGTGTCTAAGTTTTTCCGACTGCTCGATCTTTTTTACCTGGTTCTGCAAGAAGCGCAGATGTGGCGCGAGTTCGCGGCGAAGGCTTTCTACCTCCCGCATATTCTCTGCGGTCTTTTCCAACTTTTTCCCTGCCTCTTCTTTTTTATATAAATATGCCGTAAGGCCAAGCGCATCTTCAAGCATGTCGCGACGTTCACGCGATGACGATGAAAGAATTCTATCGGCCTCACCTTGGGAAATAATATGGTGGCCAGAAGAACCGATATTCGCTTGGCTCAAAAGCTCTGAGATATCACGCAGACGTACCTGACTGCCGTTAAGCAAATAGTCATTGCCGCCATCGCGGTGCACGACGCGCTCGAGTGTTACTTCATCAAAATCTACGTTGAGAGATCTGTCTGTATTATCAAATGTGAGTTTGACCGATGCACGCCCTCCACGAGGCACCGCAGCCGAACCATTCCAGATCATGTCTTCGCCGCGTTTACCGCGCATAGACTTCATCGACTGCTCGCCAAGCACAAAGCGGAAACTTTCTGCAATATTACTTTTGCCTGAACCGTTGGGTCCAACAATAGCCGTAATAGCAGAGGCAAATTGCAACTCCGTTTTTCGTGCAAACGACTTAAACCCCGCCAGCTCTATCGACTTCAACCGCATTGAGATTATTGTAGCAAAGAAAAAGCTCGACCGAAGTCGAGCAAAAAAATGGACTGCCTACCGCCACATATAGGGCACGGAGCTTCGGTGCATGATTTTAGTCTCTACACTGAATCATGACTTGGAGACCTTAGCTGTCGTTCTGGGCTACACCAGCTTTATATATCGGTTAAGACATTGCTCTGTTTCGGCCAACCGAATACCTGGAGCGCTGGATTTTCGTTCCCTTTAAACATCCCGCCACTCTGCGAGCACCGCGATGAGCGATCAGTGCTTTTGTGATGTTGTTCAACAGTCCTCCTAAAATATAGCCAGTTCCGTGGATTTCGCAACCCACTTACCAACCCTTAGCGTCGAGGAAAAATACTGAGGTTGGACAGTATGTCTATAGTCCCATATATGGGACTATTACTATTTGTTTTTTCGCGACGGATAGATGGGCGCAGATTTTATTTTAGGTCTTGGTAACAGCAGGTAATGAAGTGGGTATTTTTTCTTCAGACGATACAAGGCATTTGTCGCATACACTCGCTTTTCTGCTCTTTTAAAAAATTCTTTCTCGAGTTCTTTTATTGTATGTTCATAGCCAGGAATTTGATCGCTGAGCCAATGCTGAACCCGACTCACTGTTGTTTTTCCAACCCTCATTCGTTTTTGAATATTTTTATACGACTCACCAGCTAAGAGGAGCCGGGCAATAATAATTCGACGACCAAGCATGATACGTTCGCTTGGAGTCAGTAAATCCTTCAAAAAGAGCTTGGCGACCTGTCTTCCTCTAAGGACACTTGCGGCGGTATATAGCGTATCAAGCGTAGTTATAATTTCTGGTTTTGAGAGATCGCTTATTTTCCGTTTCATAGCAGTCCTATATATGGGACTGATTGTACGCAAAGGGTGTTGCGGAAATTTTAAAATAAACTTGAATTGTTTCTGGGTGAAGAGTTCGTAGGAAAAGAAAAACCCTTTGATGCAATCTTAGGGTTTAACGTTACGATTTCTGTTCGTTGGTACTAGCTGCTTCGCGGAGTGGCTCAGCCCGCGCCAGTGTGCCATGGACAGGGCAAGCCTTGTCCGTATCTGTGCGTTTCTGAGCCTGACCAGCCAGACCAAAGCGCATATGAGGACAAATACATCGTGAATCACGAGGGCCGTAACCACCACAACTTGGGCACGGCCCTGGCATGTTGTGGCCCTCAGCCCACGAATGTCCGCACTTGCTACACGAGAACCCAGGCATCACACCTCCTTTGTACGTTTCGGAGTTACCGTACCACTACCAACCCTTAGCGTCGAGGGCGGCGCGAGCAGCAGACTGTTCAGCGTCTTGCTTAGAACGGCCCTCACCTTGCGCCAGCAAAGTGCTGCCAGCAAAAACGCCGACGACGAAGTGTTTGTCGTGGTCGGGGCCAGTTTCTTTTACAACAGAGTAGTGCGGTGTCATTCCTTCATGCTCCTGCACTTTTTCTTGAAGTGTTGATTTTGCATCCTGCCATAGACGGTCTTTGATAATCGAATCCATCTTTGGAAATACATGGTCGGTGATAAATTTCTTTGCTGCATCGTAGCCTGAGTCTAAATAGATCGCACCAACAACTGCTTCAAATGCATTGGCGAGCAATATTTGTCGTGCGCGACCAGTATCCTTCGCTTCACCTTTTGAAAGAAGGAGGTAGTCGTTCATTCCAATAGATGCTGCGATATCTGAAAGAGTAACTGCGTTTACGAGCGCCGCGCGGTACGCAGTGAGGTCGCCTTCGTGGTTGTCTGGATATGCTTCGTAAAGGAAATGCGTTGAAATAAGCTCAAGCACAGCGTCGCCTAAAAACTCGAGGCGTTCGTTGTGTCCCAAGTCATACCCTCGATGTTCGTTCAAATAGGAACGATGCGTAAAAGCCTGCCGTAGCAAGTTTGCATCATTAAATGTAAGACCTATCTTTTCTTCGAATGACTGAAAGTCTTTGTCCATGCTGTGTGTCTGTATTATTTTTTACTTTTGTCTTGGATGGCTTGGAGCGCTTTTGTGATCAGCGGCAACATATCATCGTAGAAGTTCAACTCAAGTGCATCCTGCATGCGGAACCATCGAGCATCGTCGAGGCCACCAGTCTGCTTGAGTGATATCTCTCCGTACGGTGCTTCTGCAAGGAAATATGTAACGTGCTTACGCTTTTTACCAGTCTTTGGATCTGATGCAACGTATTCGTTCTCACCCACTTTTTCAATAAGCTTGATATCAAGCCCCATCTCTTCTTTTATTTCACGGATGGTACCCTCTTCAACGGTTTCATTTGCGAACTCTGGCTTGTCACCTATCTTTCCTTTAGAAAGAGTCCAGTGGCCGAAGATATCGTGCACAAGTGCAAGATAGACATCGCCTTGATGTCGCCCGAACACAATAGCACCACCTAAATGCTGAACTGGTAGTTCTGCATACGGTACATCTTTTTTCTTTTTTGAAACTTCATCTTTGCCCGGTTCGCCCAATTCTTTATAGACAGCACCGAGTACACCGTTGACGAATCGTCCGCTGTTTTCACCACCGAAGTTCTTTGCAAGTTCAATTGCTTCGTTGATGGCAACTTTTGCCGGAACCTTTTCACGGTCGGCAAAAAGAAGTTCGTACAACCCTAGACGGAGTACATTTCTGTCTACAAGCGCTATGCGATCAAGGGGCCATTCAGGGGCCGCCTTTTCAATCACTAAATCTAAATCGGCACGGCGGTCTATAACACCTTGAAACAACTCCTCCATAAATGGAAGGTCGCCGGCGCCTGATGCAAATTCGCCTGCGTTTCTTTCAAGTGCCTCACCTAGAGCTTCTTTATTGGAATCACGGAAATCCCATTCAAAGAGAGTTTGGAGGACGACTGATCTTGATAGATGTCTATTTGCCATGTCAATAAAGAACTAACGAACCCGAACCGCCCAGAGATAGAACCAAGAGCCAGCCTAGAATTACTTGCTTGCCTCGCTCTTGCTTCCAGCCTTTGCCGCCTTTCGCGCGGCCTTGCCAGCAACGTCGATAACGACACGTCCACGGTAGCGACCGCATTCTGCACATGCGCGGTGTGACACACGCACTGCTCCACACTCGCATTTAGCGAGCGTTTTAGCTATAAGCGCGTGGTGCGAACGGCGGTTTGCCGTGTGCGCGCGCGTATGTCTCATTCGGACTACCATGCCGCTACCATACCAAATAAGGTTAAAAATGACAATACGTCCTTCTGTGTACTTCAGAGATTCCTATGCGGGAGAGGACATCGCGGTGCTTCTTTGTTCCATACCCTTTATGTACCTCGAACCCATATTCCGGATACTTTTTTGCAAGCCTACACATTAGACGATCCCTCGAAACTTTCGCAACGATAGAGGCCAGGGAGATAATTGGTTCGGTCGCGTCCCCTCTAATTATTGTTTCTTGAGAATACTCTGGAGGTGCGTGTAAAAGACCGTCGAGCAACACTGTTACTTTTTTTGAATCTGGCCCTAATTTTCTTACACCACTCCACACACCCTTTTTCACCGCTCTACTAATACCTATCTCATCAATCATCCCTGCAGAAATAAAACGCACGCAAAAGTCTATAGTTCCAGCTTTCTTTAATGTGACAGCAATTTCATACAACTCTTCCCTTTTCTTTTCAGTAAGTTGTTTTGAATCGTTAATGCCGGGAAAGGCTTTTTTGATATTAAAACCTGCAGGAACGGCGGCAATCCCAACAGAAACTGGCCCTGCCAATGGCCCTCTACCAGCCTCATCTACCCCAACAAGAATCTTTTTCACCTCTAGAGTATAATCCAATCATGGCTGCGAAATTTACCCACCTTCATGTCCATTCGCACTACTCTCTCCTTGGCGCACTGCCAAAAATCCCCGCCCTCGTTGCCATGGCAAAAGAGCGAGGCCTGGAGACGCTTGCTCTCACAGACCTAAACAACCTCTACGGCGCAATCGAATTTATAAAGGAATGCAAAAGCGTCGGCATCAAACCTATTGTTGGTGTTGATATTGAACTTGAGACAAGTGGCCGTCTTATACTGCTTGCGGAAAATGAGACTGGTTATAAAAACCTTATGGCCTTGGTCACTGATTCATACTTCACAGAACAGGAAGGCTCTCCTGTAGTTACACATGCAATGTTGCGTGCACGCAAAGAGGGTGTGATTGCGATAACACCCGCACGTCTAAAAGACACGAAGGAATTGCGCGACATTTTTGGCACAGGCAACCTATATACAGACGTAGCGCTCCATGAAATCTTCTACCTACACTCTGAAGATCGCCGTGCCTGGGAGACAATGCGAAAGATTGCACATAACGACAACGCAGAAGGCAATGCCTATCTTGAAGAAGAGGACTTTCACTTCCCCGCCTCTGAAGAAATGGAGGAAAAGTTTTCAAAGGAACAACTTGCAAAGACATTGGAAATTGCAGAACGTTGCAACCTTGAACTCAAGCTCGGCTCATGGGTATTTCCAGACATACCGCTTCCTGCGGGCTCTACCTACGACCAAGAATTGCGACGCTTAATCGAAGAAGGTCTACAAAAACTTGGACTAGGCACTCCTGTTGTGCGCGAGCGCATAGAATACGAATATAAAATTATTTGCGACAAAGGATACTCGCCATACTTCC
This sequence comes from Candidatus Adlerbacteria bacterium RIFOXYC1_FULL_48_26, assembly GCA_001773575.1. Taxonomy (GTDB): domain Bacteria; phylum Patescibacteriota; class Minisyncoccia; order Phycocordibacterales; family SBAW01; genus GWA1-54-10. Next base: position 7,277 of record MEXB01000016.1, read on the forward strand.
TCGTAGTAGCCGACCTTCTTAACTTCGCGCGTACGAACGGCATTTTGACTACCATCCGAGGTTCGGTTGCAGGCTCGATGATCACCTACGTCATTGGTATTACCAACGTGAATCCGCTCGAATATAAATTGCCGTTCGAACGCTTTTTGAACCCACAACGTCCCAGCGCCCCCGATATCGACATGGACTACGCCGACAATAGACGCGACGAAATGATTGACTACGTCCGTAGAAAATACGGCGACGACCACGTCGCACAAATTGGTACGTTCGGTACGATGCTTGCCCGCGGAGTTGTTCGCGATGTTGCCCGCGCATTGGGCTACCCGTACGGACTCGGCGACCGCATCGCCAAAGAAATCCCTGTGGGCAGCCAAGGGTTCCCCATGACTCTTGAACGCGCGCTCGTAGAAAACCCTGCTCTGGCAAAAATGTGCAAAGCAGATCCAGAAATGCAGGAAGTTATTGAGCTCGGCAAGAAATTAGAAGGATGTGCCCGACACATCTCTGTGCACGCAGCAGGCGTGGTGATTTCTCCAAAACCACTTGTTGAATACACTCCACTTCAAAAAGACCCTAAGGGTGGAAAAATTATCACACAGTACGACATGTATTCAGTTGAAGAAGCTGGTCTGCTTAAATTCGACTTCCTCGGTATCCGAAACTTGGCGATTCTTGCACACGCAGTCGATCTTGTAGAAAAAATTACAGGCACTCGTGTCGATATTGAAAATGTTCCTGTTGATGACCAGAAAACATTCGAAATGCTCGCGCGTGGCGAGACAGAAGGAACGTTCCAGTTAAACGGTGCGGGCATGACGCGCTACCTCAAAGAACTCAAGCCTTCGACCATCCACGACATCAACGCGATGGTGGCCTTGTTCCGCCCAGGTCCTATGGAAACCATTCCTCAATATATTGAACGCAAACATAACCCGCATCTTGTCCATTATCTTGATCCGCGAATGAAAGAGTATCTGGAATTTTCAAACGGAGTATTGGTATATCAAGATGACGTGTTGATGACCGCTATCAAACTGGGAGGATATTCATGGCTCGACGCCGATGTCTTGCGCAAAGCCATGGGAAAGAAAATTCCTGAAGTAATGAAAGCGGAGAAAGAAAAATTGATTAAGGGGTTTACTGAGTACGGCAAACTCTCCCCTAGCTTGGCAGAAAAACTATGGACTCTTATTGAACCTTTTGCAGCATACGGTTTCGGCAAAGCGCACGCTGCAAGCTACGGAAAGGTCGCGTACCAAACGGCGTATATGAAGGCGAACTATCCGGCACCATATATGGCTGCGGTACTTACGGCAGAATCTGGCAACCTCGACACAATTTCAGTGATGGTCGCGGAATGTAAGCGTATGGATATTGAAATCCTGCCGCCTGACATTAATGAAAGCTATGGCGACTTTACTGTAGTTACTGACGCAATTCGTTTCGGCCTCTACTCTATTAAAAACTTTGGCCAGGGAGTGGCCGACGCAATCATTGCAGAAAGAAAAGAAAATGGATCATTCGCATCGCTCTCTGATTTTCTTACTCGCGTTAACAGCACCAGCTTAAACAAACGAGGTCTCGAGTCGCTCATCCAATGCGGCGCACTCGACTCGTTCGGAGAACGCGGACAGATGAATGCAAACTTGGAACTCCTTCTGCAATACCATCGCGACGCTGGCGCACAGCAGTCGCAAGATTCTTTGTTTGCAGGCTTAGAAAGCAGCGGTTCTGATATCCAACTAAAAGATGCACCCGTTGCAACCATGCCTGAGCGCTTGGTATGGGAAAAAGAATTGTTGGGTCTCTATATCTCTGGACATCCGCTCGACCAGTTCCGAGAACAGCTTTCTAAGCGCCCAATGACCATTCAAGAAATGAAGCAGCGCATAATGCCCGGCATGACAGCAGTTGCTGCCGGCATGATAGAAGATGTTCGCACTCTACTTACTCGCGGCGGCGACCAAATGGCATTTATAAAAATTGCTGACTACGACGGCTCTATTGAGGCTGTAGTATTCCCGAAAAGTTTCGAAGAATACAAAGCTATTCTTGTGCCCGACAAGTGCATTGCTCTCAAAGGTCGCCTTTCAAACCGCAATGGCGAACTTTCTATGGTTGCCGAGGCACTCAAAGCGCTGTAATCTTGGCTTATATAGAGTCCTTCGGACTATATAATCGTCGCTCGCTCGGAAATCAAAATAAATTTTATTTCACTCACTCGCTAGATTATGGAAGAACGTGACCACCGTACAATTGGCAAAGAATTAGACCTATTTACATTTTCTGATTTGGTCGGCTCTGGCCTTCCACTTTGGACTCCAAAAGGCACAACATTTAGAACTGAACTCGATGCATTTATTTGGGAAATGCGCGAAGCGCGTGGGTATGAACGCGTAACTATTCCGCACATCACAAAGCGCGACTTGTATGAAAAGTCAGGACACTGGGACAAGTTCGCTGAAGATCTTTTTAAGATCACATCTCGTGATGGCCGCGAATACGCAATGAAGCCGATGAACTGCCCTCACCACACGCAGATCTTCGATCGCCATCCTCACAGCTATCGCGAAATGCCGCAGCGCTATGCGGAAACTACTATGGTGTACCGCGACGAACAGTCGGGCGAACTCGGCGGACTTACTCGTGTGCTTTCTATCACTCAAGACGATGCCCACGTCTTTTGCCGCACAACCCAAGTGCACGAAGAGTTCCTAAAGATTTGGGACATGGTTGATGAATTTTACGGAAAATTCGGATTTACCTTGCGTGTACGTCTTTCATTCCGAGACCCTGCTGCGCCAGAAAAATACATCGGTACTCCTGCAGTATGGGATGCAGCTGAAGCAGAGCTTCGCAGCCTCGCAGAAGAACGCGGCGCAGATACATTTGAAGGGCCAGGCGAAGCAGCACTCTACGGACCAAAGCTCGACTTTATGGCAAAGAATGCGGCAGGCCGTGAATGGCAGGTTGCAACTATTCAGCTCGACATGAACATTCCTGAACGCTTCGACCTTACCTGTATAAATGAAAAGGGAGGAAAAGAGCGTATTGTGATGATACATGCCGCTATCTCTGGTTCGATTGAGCGCTGTGCCGCAATTTTGCTTGAACACTTCGACGGAAAACTTCCTCTTTGGCTCTCACCTGTTCAGGTTACAATTCTTCCGGTTGGAGAATCACACCAGGCATACGCCAAAGAAGTACATGCGCAACTAAAAGCTGCTGGCATCCGCGCAGAACTCTCGATGAATGAATCTCTCGGCAAACGCATTCGCGGAACAAAAGAACAGCGCGTTCCCTGCTTTATCGTCGTCGGAGACAAAGAAGTGGCTGAAGGTACGATAACGGTTGAGAATAATCGCAATGGAGATAAAGCTGCTGTTTCAGTTGCAGACTTCATCACTCCAACTCTCGAGCGCATCAAAGAACGCGCAAATATCTAGTTAAGGTCGGTAGGAGGACTCGAACCTCCGGCGAAATGAGTATCAACTCCTTCACCACGCCTGTTACCGACACGCGAACATTATAGCGAAATAGACCATCAAATAAGTATAGAAATTCGATAATAAAAACAAAAAGGCCCCGCTTTCACGGAGCTTTTCTGGTCTCTACCGACCCCAACCAAATATGAGATTTGGTCTGTTAATTCTATACTTCAAGCTTCTTTCGTCAAGATTTTTAACTAGACCAGCTTCGAATTACCGAACAAGGAGATTCCGAGCTGGTCTGCAAGCGTATTTTGAACGCGCTTTACTATGAGCAAATACGCACCCAACGCTGTCCAGAGAATTAAGAACATCCAGTAGGCTACCGTACCTACTACGCCAAGCTCAAGACCGGTGTACGGCATTGCTGAAAGTGTAACCGTTGGCACTTGATACATAGGAGCTGGCACATATATCGGCGCATTATATGCGTAATTGTATTGAGGGCGCTGATAGTTGTATGCAATATTGCTTTGCAATAAGTTGCAGTGCGGATACACGCCTACATATCCTTGAGGACAACCTGTCGCAAAACTGTACGAACCGTTTTGATAATTTGAATACGAGTTAGAGGTTGTGTTGGTCGTGTTGTAGGCGTTGTTGTTTGTCGTATTGTTGCTCGTGTTCGTAGTATTTGTAGTGTTGCAACTATTATTTACACACGTATTGTTTGTCGTATTTACTGGCGCAGGAACTATGCAGTCAGGATAGGTGCCCGTTGTGCCTGCCGGACAACTTGGTGTTGGTATAACGCAGTTGGGATATGTTCCTGTAGTTCCTGCGGGGCAGTTTGGAGTTGGTATAACACAGTTAGGATAGGTGCCGGTTGTGCCAGCAGGACATGTTATTGGTGGAGGTGGATTTGATGACCCTCCTACTCCGCCACCTCCTCCACTACCTCCTGCCCCACCCCCGTCACCTGCGCCACCTCCAGTGTCTCCACCACCGCCACAACATCCACCGCCAGAGCCCGAGTCTCCGCCGCCGTCGCCACCAGCACCACCGCCAGCACCACCGTCGCCACCTGCACCAGCGCCGCCATCACCTCCACCACTGCCGCCGTCACCACCGCCGTCTTGTGCGTGTACAGCAGTTCCATGGAAAAACACATCGCCGTGTCCAGCACCGTTTGTTACTAGTGCCGCAATAAAAATAAATCCGCTGGCCAATACGACGCCTCCGATGATCCGTAAAAATTGCGACATATACAATAAATTTATTTTTTCTTTAGTAATTTTGCTCTTTATCGAACGTCGATTAGCATCGGCACTCGAGAAAAAGTCGGGAGTGAGGCCAGAAGCCACTCTCCCAACTAACGTTTTGATTCCTCACTGGTACTGTTTTGCCTTGAGCTTTGTACACCCTTGGTCGCACAGCACGGTGTCGAGGATGCAGACACGGCTCCCGAGCCTGATACACCAGTTGTTGCAGACCTCTGGACGGAAAATCGCATAGAAACGCGCTTCCCCTCCAGCATGTCGCTGTGCGGTGTACATCATCATCCGGCGAGACGCGCTGCCCCACGCAGCAAGGTCAGATGAGTCTACGATGACGTTGGGTACGCGCTGACCGGCACCAAACATCATGCGAGTTACCTGCCAGTTCTCGAAGATGAGAGCCGGAGTTCCTCGATTTTGATGAACCTTCTGGCGCAGTTCATCGGTGACATCTGGGTCTCGCACGAGCAGATCGCTGAAGGCGCTTAGTGCGCTGTCGAGCGTTCCTCTGTACGGATCGCCACCAGGTTTGCGCCAGTGGAACAATCTGTCGTCGGCTGACGCAGGATTGCAGGCAAGCGTAGCGATACTTGCCGCACCAAGCAGAAAAGTACGTCTCTGCATGGCTAGTTACTCCCGTGAACGAAGTAGAAGAGCGAAGCTTTTTCTCCGTTCACGACGCGCTGTTCAACATGGCTCATGCCAGGAGTATCACCTGGCCTCGCGATCTGCGTACTGGGTTGCCCAGCAAACCGACCGCGAATAATGGGCGCGTTGTACTTGGTCGGGATATTCAAAGACACGGCGGGCATAAACGAAAGATGTTTCCCGCCACTGTCGACCAACTGTGTGAGTGGTGCGCGAGGAAGCACAAGTGCCACCTGACCGTTCACCACTGGCCCGCCCTGCGCCTTACCGTGAACTGATGCGACCACCTTGGACCAACCAGGGCCATCAGGCAGTACTGGCATCATGCCGAAGCAGTAGCCGTTGCCGATCAAGACTGGTAGATGCGACGGCAAACGTTTTGGATTGACGTTTAAGTGCCACGTCACCTCCATCGCACCGAAGTAACGTCCGACGGTTTTGTAGAGCGTCTGTCCGGCATTATTGCCCTGCTCGGCGATGGCGCTATACGCACGCGCTCCATCACCAACAACGAGAACATCGATGTGGAAATTTCTTGCCGCATCGTAGTGAACATCCTGACCAACCTGACACACAGGAGGTTTGTAGGAAGTTGAAGTAGTGTCCGCCTGGTAGGAATAGTCCTCCTGCACCGTTTTGCAGGCAGCTGGCAAAAGAGCCGCCAAACTTCCGGCTAGCAATACACGTCTTTTCATAAAACACCCTTTCTCGTATGGAACCTCTGCAGTGCATAGTGCCTAAAAACACATGAACATTTGATGAGGACACCATAGAAAAAACCGCAGGTCCCTTGTGGGGTCCTGCGGTTTACTCATCAGAGACGACGTTGCGTTTGAGGCAACGACGCAGGCCGATGAGGAAGATTGTTCGAGGAAGGAACGAGCTCGATGGTCGGCGCTGACCCACGAGCATGGTAGTCGACGATGGCCTGGTGTGACCAGACACGACCGGCGTCATCGGTACACCATTCGAAGGTGTAGCCTTTGAGCATCCAGTGCGAACCAATACAGAAGGTGTCGTACTCCTTCTTTATCTGGCTATGCTGCGGATTTGCCGCATTGATCTGAACGCCACGCTCATCGTAGATATTCAGGGTGACGATACCAGCACGGCTCTGGTGAATGTTGAAGCACCGAAGATCAGAGTACGGAACCACAGGCCCCGGCTGCTGTTGATGCTTCAAACATGCCGGGTTTGTGAGGTTTACACCGCAGTCGACCTGCTGTGCATCTCCCACACTTGGAATTGCGAGGACCAGTAGAAGGGTCATCACAAGCAAACTCAAGAATCGCATTACGTCCTCCTCTAGCTGCCGTAGTACGGCGTGTTGTAGGGGCCGGGAGCATTGTAGTTGCTTCCCGGAGTTGATCCGTTCGGCGTACACCAGCCGGTACCAGGACCCACCGCGCCTGGCGGTACGGGCCTACCGTCTTGAGTACACCGGTAACTGCTCGGTGCAGGCTGAGGCGCAACGCTCCATTGTCCGGAACGTCTGGGCTGAGCACACCCGCTCGCCATAAGAACGACGAGCAGAGCTACGATAAACTTTTTGGCCATAATGACCCTCCTTGTGACTGGAAAGAATTGAATAGAACTTTCGAACGTCTTCCTTCACCCCCACTCGCGTGGGGTTGCGAAGACATAGCCGACCATCTCTCAAATTTAATTTGAGACGAGCGAGTATGCCCCTACAAAATCTGCTGTAACAATGAACCGATTACTTTTGGTTGAGAATGAGTCACACGTAACGAGCGTGAGGTGTTTTCCTTGCGGAGTTAATTCAATAGAATCTTGATTTGCATCTGCGACTCTCACCCCGACAACGCTGTACTGATAGTCAGTGTCTCCTGAGTAGACATGAATGATCTGTCCGGTTTTCAGTTTTTGAATGTCATCGAACGCTTTATACGCCTGATTATGAACTACGGGCAAGTAACTGCTGTGTCCAAACAAAAGCACTGTTCCTTCAACACCAAGCTGCGCAGAGGTTGGATATCGAACGGCACCTTTCAAAAGCGCTTGGTCGAGCACTTCAACATCTGTCGAGACGGGATTGGCTATAGTCGCATCAAGACCAACATCTTTCGCAACAATACGTATTGGCATCTGAGGCGACGATACAGTCGCAGGAGTTTCCTGCGTGTTTGTCACCGGACCGTCAATAACCTTTGGATGTATTGGCTCGGGAGTTACGCCAACACTGTTCAAGAAGACAAACGTCAGAATAAATATGGAGATGAACGCAAACGCAAATGCGCCTCGACGTTCACCAACTTCTCTAATTGCTCCTTTATTTGTCATTGTCTTTCGAAAAAATACCCCGCAAACTGAACTGAGTCAATCGCGGGGTATTTTTATATATTAGGCGCGAGCGCGATTCTGGATCTGACCCATGATGAATGAGTCGATCGCATCGTGCTTAGTAGAAGTTTGGACAGAAGAAACTGTCGCGTATGCCGAAGCAGAAGCTTGTCCCGGTTCGACAGAACCGATCGACGGGTTATGCGCAGGTTCAGACTTACCGAAGAGGAATGCCATAAACTTATTCTGCACACGCTTCACTACGACGAGATATGCCGCAAAGAGGCACCAGAGTATAACGAAGCCCCAGTATGCGAGCGTTCCCCAGAAGCCGAGCTCAAGACCAGTATATGGAATTGATGAGAGGCTGACGTATGGGTTAGTCGTACCAGAAGACGTGATTATAACTGGCGGTGTATAGCTGTACGGTTGAGAATACGAGTAGCTTGGGTATGACGGATATGAGTATGTAGGAGATGTGTAGGTAACTGTTGGTGAAGGATTTGTAATAACAGTATTTGCGGTATTGCAGTTATTCGTACCAACACAGTTGTTATATGAGTACGTATAGTTGCTGTTGGTATTAACGTTGGTATAACCACCGCCACCACCGTAGCCGCCATATGAATAGCCCCCACCGTAACCACCGTAGCCGCCAAAGCCACCTGAGTAGCCCGAACCATAACTGTAGGTGTCAGGAGTAAAGGTGTAGCCAGCGTCTGGAGTGTATGTGTAACCTGCATCAGGAATATATGAATATCCTGCGTCTGGGGTGTATGAGTAACCTGAGTCAGCTGTGTATGAATAGCCAGAATCTGGTGTGTAGCTATATCCTGAATCTGGAGTATACGAATACCCAGAGTCTGGAGTGTAGCTATAGTCGCAACAACCACCGTTATAACCATAGTCATAGCTGTTGCTGTATCCACCACCGTAGTCTGGAGTGTAATCATATCCACCACCGTAATCAGGTGTGTATGAGTAGTCACCACCGTAGTCTGGTGTGTATGAGTAGTCACCTCCGTAGTCTTGAGCGTGAGCCGTTTGCACAAAGCCAAAAGAAAGTGTTGCCGCAAATGCAACCATGAGGAAAAGGCCGAACACTGCGTTCCCTACTGAGTTGTGTTTATTTACTGTATTCATAATCTTTCTTTTATTTACTAATTGACCTTGTGCAGGTCAGTTTATCCACAAATACATGAAGTATTTATGGACAAGTGATGCGCACAAGTTACTAAAGATCTTTTTCTTTGTCCAAGCAGTGGATGCAGAATCGCATCCACTGCTTCCTAGCGTATTGCTAGGGGTTCTTGAAGAGCGCGTCCTTCACGACCAGGGGCTGACGAGCCACCAGCGCGAAGACCGGCTTGTAGGTGGAGGTGCTGACGAGAAGGATCTCGTTTTCCTGACACTTGCCAGCCGGCGTCTTCTGGCCAGTCGGCGAGACGAACACCATGTTCTTCAGATCATCATCCTTGCAGTCCTTCTCCTTGAGAGCCAGGAAGCTGGAACCGAAGCTGGTGACAGAAGAGGCACTCTCCCAGTTCTGCATGCGCTCAAACGCGCGCACCCAGGTTTCCGGTGTCATGCACATATTGGCATTCCACGCGGCCGCGGCCGTATCCATCTGCATAAGCTCGACCAACGCGGTCTTGCTCAGCGGATGCTTGATCCAGCAACCACCAGTCGCCGAAGCGACAGGTGCCGGCGCCGCCTGCGGAGCAGGAGCAGCGACCGGAGCATGTACTCGAGCCGGACGGCTGACCGGAGCAGCGGATGCTGCCACGGGAGCCGGCTTCGTCGCTGCCGCATCCTTGCGACGCTGCTCATCCAGGAAGGCCTGGGTGTCAGGGTCGATCGGAGCGAAGTTCGGCGCCGCAACCTGTCCTTGCGGAGCAGGCATCGGAGGCGAAACGCTGGCAACCGCCGGCGGCTGTGAAGCCGTCGTCGTACCCTTGCGCTTGCACCAGCCGTTGCCCGGAGTTGCCGGCTTGCCGTTCTCGACAGTGCACCGGTAGGAACCGAGAACCCGCGCATTGAGGGTGACGTCCGACGGAGTGCCGCCCTGTGCGTTCGCCGAAGCGGAAGCAAACAGGGACACGACGGCCAAAGCGGCCAAAGCAATACGCTTGAACATGATATGAGGCCCTCCTTAGGCCGTTGGATAGACCGAGATGGTCCGTTTCAAAGATTTCGTTTCTTCCAGTTGAGTTCATGGAATCTCCAGGAACCAATTGGTACGATGTAGCTATTATAAAGCTTATCGCACCCTTTGTCAAGACCTACCACTAACACCACAAAAAGCCTTACTTGACAAGGATTTTTAACTATGGTAATTTCCCAGCATATGACAGACACACACTCAGAGGCACATACAGGCACGCCCACCTTTAAAGACCGTGTTTTACGCGGTGTTGCTATCCTTGGACTCATTGCTCTACTTCTTTTGGGCGCCTGGGGAATTATTCAAATTGCATTTACGCTCTACGGCTTCCTTGCTAACACCGCCCCCACTTCCCCATCAGGCGTAGTACAGAAGACTGAACAGATGGTTGCAACAGTTCCTGGCACAATCCAGTCTGGTATACCATTTACACTTTCCTTCACTCACCAAAACGCATCGGGCAACTACGCGTACCAATTCTCATACTCATGCGCAGATGGTTTGAGCGTACAGGCCCCTCTCCCAACTGGCGGCACACAGGCAGTCGCATGTAACACTCCATTTAACTACACCAATGCAAATGCACAGGTTCAACTCACTGCAGTAGTAACCGGAACTGCACCAGTCGCAACAACCTTCACCGTTGCTGCTAAAAATTTGGCAACCAATGCGATTACTGCAAACGCTAATGCAAACACAACGGTACAGCCTACAAAGACTGCCGTTGTGCCAGCAAAGCCAGCGTCAACTACGAAGCCTTCAACAACCTACGTTCCTGCAAAAACTACCGCGCGAGCCTTCTACGGTTCTCCTGACTTGGCAGTAACGATGGGTTCAGTAACAAATTATGGCGGCCGTTACTCTGCACAGTTCACTATTCAAAACGTCGGTAGCAATGTTGCACCATACGGATGGACATTCAACGCATCACTTCCAGCGTCGCCTACGTACACATACACTTCAAACGCACAGCAGGCGTTGAACCCTGGCGACAAAGTTGTATACACGCTTGGTTTTACTCCAGGACAAAACGGATACTCATATAGTTATCCAAATACGTCATACCAGTACCCTGCTAACTGCGGATACACTGCGAACTACACGTATAACGGCGTCGCAAACTACCCTGGAGTATCGTACGGCTGCAACACAACTAACTATCCGTACAATCAGAACCAGTACAACTACAACTCGTACAACTACGGTTCAAATATTGTGACCGTCACTGTTGACCCAAACAATTACGTGTACGAAAGCTCAGAGGCTAACAACACTGCAAGCGCTCGCACGTATTAACAAAGCAAAAAGCCTCTTAGAAAATGGTCTGGCGAAAGCTTCCGTCTAGGAAGCGAGGATCCCCGAGGACCTTTTCTAAGAGGCTTTTGCGTAGTCTAAATATCCAAGTTTGCTGAACGTGCGTTGGACTGGATAAATGATTTGCGGGACGGTACGTCCTCACCCATCAAGATATCAAAGATACGGTCTGCATCTGCTGCGTCGTCTATATTAACTTGCTTCAACACACGGTTTGCAGGGTTCATCGTTGTCTCCCAAAGTTCTTCTGGGTTCATTTCTCCAAGACCCTTGTAGCGCTGAATACGAATTTTATTTTGAGCTTTGGATGGAACCTTCGCAGTAGCCTCTGTATCTTCTTCCGAAGATCCAGCCGGCTCTGCTTCGGCATCCGCGACATCTGGCGACTCTTCGTCACTTTCTGATTCAACCAAATCTATATCTTTGCCGAGTACTTTGTTTTTCTCTTCGTCAGAATAGACGTACTGCGCCTGCTTGCCACGAGAGATTTTGTAGAGAGGTGGTTGTGCGATGTAGACAAAGCCTCCGTCTACGATTGGGCGGAAATGGCGGAAGAGCAGCGTCAAAAGAAGCGTACGAATGTGTGCACCGTCCACGTCGGCATCGGTTGCAATAATGATCTTATGGTAGCGCAGTTTGCTGATATCGAAGGTTTCGCCGATAGCTGTGCCGAGAGCCACAACCAAGTTTTTGATTTGTTCTGAGCCAAGCATCTTGTCGAGGCGTGCGCGTTCAACGTTCAAGATTTTTCCGCGGAGTGGCAAGATAGCTTGCGTACGGCGGTCGCGACCCATCTTTGCTGAGCCACCTGCCGAGTCTCCTTCCACGACAAAGAGTTCTGATTCTGATGCGTCTTTGCTTTGGCAGTCTGCGAGCTTACCTGGAAGCGTCATGCCTTCAAGCGCACCTTTGCGAAGCACTGAGTCCTTTGCGGCCTTAGCAGCCTTACGAGCTTTGAGAGCGAGGATAGATTTCTGCAAGATAGAGCGAGCGTCATCTGGATTCTCTTCCAAGAATT
>MEXB01000017.1 GCA_001773575.1 Candidatus Adlerbacteria bacterium RIFOXYC1_FULL_48_26
CGGCCATAGGCTTTTTGAAAAATTATTCATATTTTCTGGCGTGCGCCAAATTAAAATACAATAATTATTATTGTCGCCCATATATAAATAGCCGCTGTCAGTGCCTAAATTTTTAGGATCCGCTTCATTGTTTATGTATGGCGCAAGCGCGATGGACAGTGTCGCAGCGCTTGGAGCGATAATAGGGTTTGGAGCATATGTCGGGGAATCGAACGAAGCCCATGCGCCATTAGAATTTGGGTAGTGCCCGTTGTCACTTGCATATAACTCGACAGCATCTCGAATTTGATGGAGGGCGGCTGCGCGCTGTGCGTCTCGAGCTTTGACTCGCGCACTGCTGAGCGACACCATAACAATTGAGGCGAGCAAGCCAATGATGGCGATAACGACGAGAAGTTCAATGAGTGTAAAGCCTCGGGGTTTCATTACGTGTAAGTATAAACTAGAAAAACTAGTATCCGCCGAATGTTGTGTTGGAATATACAGAACGTGCCCACGCCCCAGAGCCAGTTCCTTCTACAACACTAAGATTCGATCCTCCGTCGCGTGGAGGGTCGAGAAACCCAGGAGCGTACGTATAGTTGGCAGTTGCCCCTGCTGCATGTTGAAGGAATTTATAATTCGCACCGTCTGAAAGATACATGTAACAGTCAACGGTAGCACCATCACTTGCAGGAGGCTTCGGAAGCGCGTTCATATACGTAGGAACAAGGGCAGGAATATAATCGACGGTTGCCGTGGTCCATCCAGGAAAGGTGCATGTTCCAAGCCACGCAAACCCTGTCGTAGGATAGACACCGTTGGTTGCGTAATACAATTCAAGCGCTTGTTGTACAGACACAAGCTCAGAAACACGTTTTGAATCCATAGCTTTGTACCGCGCACTCGAGAGTGATGAAAATACAATAGAGGCTAGTAATCCAATTATAGAAATAACAACGAGAAGTTCGATGAGAGTAAAACCCTTTACCGCAGATCTAATACTCATTCTAGGTGGCGCTATAAAATGAACCACGCAGCGGTTCCTAAGCAGACAATAATAATACCGATAAGCACCACGTTTGCCTGCTGTTCAGTTTTAACCAATCCTGTTTTCATTACCATCCCAACAAGCCCACCTTGTGTCACCGTACTCTGCGAAGGCGTATATCCACCTACAGAGATTGAGACGCCTCCTTGTTCAATAGTTTGATTTTGCGGATGCATTGCTTCTGCTTCTTTGCGGCGCTTTGTCATTTCAGCTAAGAACGCTGAGTTTGAATCTTGTGGCGCTGCAGTTTGTATTGGTGATTTTGCCTGTACAGGTGGCGTGCTAATTGTTGGAGCAACTACCGGAGCCGCTGCTGGAATTTCTATAGCTATCGAAGATGCTGGCGGAATTGCCGGAGCTGGAACTACCGTAGGCTCAGTTACAGCTGGAGCTACAGGCGTTGGAGCGGGAGCGGGAGCGGGAGCGGGAGGCGCTGGATGTTCAAGTTCCATAAAGGCAGCAGAAATATCTATAGCTGACCACCCCGCAGTTGAGAGCGACTGAATAACAGCCTCTTTAGAAAACTTCGTAAGATTCTCTCGTATATATGCAGTGAGTTGTGGATTTGCCATAAATATATTGTTACTCGTGTTCACTTAGTATCGCACCCTTCAATGTTCGTAATTCTTTCAAAAACTTCTGCCCCTCCTCCTGTGTCGGCGGCTTGCCATGCCACTTGTAATCAAATTCTATCTCCTTAATTCCCTTCCCTGGGATCGTGTGCGCCAAGATAAGCGTAGGCCGTTCATAGATTGCTTTCGCCTGCTCAACCGCGTTAATAATTTCGCGCATGTTGTGCCCATCAACTTCAATCACGTGCCAATTAAACGCTTCGTACTTTTCGCGAAGGTTTTCCAAGGGCATCACATGTTCTGTCATGCCGTCTATCTGGATATTATTTCTATCCATAATAGCCGTAAGATTTGAAAGTTTATTGTTCCCTGCAAACATGGCGCCCTCCCATATATTGCCGGCATCCTGTTCACCATCACTCATCACGCAATACACTCGGAACTTTTTGTCATCCATACGCGCACCGTATGCATACCCTGTCGCCTGTGAAAGCCCGGAGCCTAGTGGCCCGGACGTGCTCTCAAGACCCGGCAAGCGCATGCGCTCTGGGTGGCCTTGCAGGCGTGAGCCAAATTTACGCAACGTTAAGCACTCTTCAATAGGAAAATATCCTGCGTGGGCCATTGCCGCGTAGCGTACGGGCACAATATGACCATTCGAAAGGAAAAGCCTGTCGCGATCTTCCCACTCTGGATGTTTTGGATCCTGTGTAAGGATATGAAAATAGAATGCTGTAAAAATATCAGCCATACCTAACGGGCCCGCTGTGTGTCCAGAACCTGCAGCCATTAACATTTCAATAATGGTCTCGCGGACAGCCTCCGCCTTAAGCTCCAACTCTTTTATTTTTCCTTCAGTGAGGACCATAGCTACAGAAAGTATACTACTTTTTAGCTCCTTTCATTTTTATAAATCTTAACAAGGAGGATATGGAAGCCAGCCGGGTGGAGCGCCTTCTTTATGAAAAAGACAGTACGTGCCCGTACTCTCTGAACCACCTAGCAGTCCGTACGTTTGATATGGCGAAACACTGTAATAATAGTATTGGTAAGGTGCAACATTTTTTGGATCGACAGGCAATACTCCTATATATGTTGGAGCAAGGCCAATAACACCACTCAATAATTCGCCTACCACACTCGCAGGATAGCGATTGTTTGCATCATAATATAATTCGAGCGCAATTTTTATTTGACGTAATGTTTCTACACGAACAGCGTCGCGAGATTTGGCACGCGCACTTGTAAGTGAAGTGAGGACTATAGACGCCAGAACCCCGATAATAGATATAACAACGAGGAGTTCAATCAGCGTAAATCCTCTTGTATTAATTTTCATATCTCAAGGTTTTTTCTAAGCGTTCAAACGCTTCCAAAGGATCTTCTGCCTTAGTAATCCCCGACCCAATGACAAGTCGTGTGGCGCCAGCCTCTGCAACTTCGCGGGGGTGTGCCCCAACCGCCCCATCGCACTGCAGCGGAAGAGTTGGGTACAGCACACGAAGAGCTTTCAAAAGTTCGAGTTCTTTATGGTGAGGGTCTGGCGGCTCACCTTGCACACCTATAGTGTCTATACCCATAACCTGTACGTAGTCGAAGAGCCCCTCAAAGGGCGCGAGTGCTGAAGGCTCATCGTGTGCACGCAATGCAATCCCCGCCTCTACGGCACAACTTCCCCCGCGCAAATGCTGCATGCTTTCCAGAGCCTCCTTCGCATTTTTTCCATCTGCATGTACAACGATACGTGACGCGCCGAGCGCAACGCACTTTTCTATATGCGCCGCAGGGTCCGGCAACATAATGTCGAATTCAAAATCAAAACTTTCCCACAGAGGCATTGCTGTCTCGTTTGCTAAAATATTTTCCCCAACAAGATCAATTTGGATTACAGGCGCCACACCACGCAAACTAGCAAGCGCCATTTCAAGTTCTTCTAGATTCTTTGGTAGAACCGCCGGTATTATCTGTACGTCTAGAGAATCTGACATCGTGAGTCAGTCCTATTGGCTTAGGATCTGGGTTGGAATCATCGCTACTAAAAACTCTGGGAGATATCCTAGCTCATACCCTATGAAGTAGAGCGAAACGAGAATACCAACAATTGTGTAGATGTAGAGCAAGAACTCCGCTATTGCTTTCCCGCGTATAGAAAATCCATGACGACGAGCGGAGTCAATAAGAAGCATCACCGCATAGACGAAGATTGCAATATGGAGAAGTACGTATATAAATACGCACGCCATCAGGAACGGCCCTATTCCTTCAGGAGTGTTCTCTGCGAGATGGCGAATAGGATTTATGATTCGACCAAAAGACCACAGGAAAATGATACTCAGTGCAAGTTTAGTATCGGCTTTAAAATTGAGTCGGCGCAAGTTTCTTCTAAGCATAGAGATAATATTAAATTATGTGTTTATTATACATCTAGTTTTTGGACACGTCGTATATGACGCTCCTGGTTTGAAAAGGGTGTTGTTAAAAATAGCTCTACGGCCATTTTTGCCCCCTCTTCATTTACAAACCGTGCACCAAAGGAGAGAACGTTTGCGTCATTATGTTCGCGTGATGTTGGCACAACGGATATATCCCCTCCATAGTACACACAAGCACGTACCCCTTTAACCCGATTAGCTGCAATAGCCTCACCCTGTCCCGAGCCACCGATAACGATACCGAAACTACCTTTATTTTGGGCCACTTTTTGGGCGCACGGCATAATAAAGTCTGGGTAGTCGTCATCTTCCTTATATATAGAGGCACCGCAGTCTTCGACTTCGTGCCCCAGCCCCTTCAAAAAAGGGACGAGAAGATTTTTTAATTCAAACCCAGCGTGATCAGAAGCTATATATATCTGCATATATTAAATGTGTTTTGCTAAGCGTGCGACATGTTCAACAAGCGCATGAGTATACCCCATTTCGTTGTCGTACCACGCCATCACCTTTACTAAATTTCCATCAATAACACGTGTAAGCGAAAGATCTGCAATAGATGCGAATGCACTTCCAACAATATCACTTGAGACAAGCGGCTCATCGGTTACAGAAAATACTGGCTTCCATCGCTCATCAGCAGCAGCCTTTTTCAGTAAGTCATTTACTTCTTGTGCACTTGTAGGACGTTTTGAAATAAAGGTCACGTCCGCAATAGACCCCGCAATAATCGGCACACGCAGAGAGATACCGTCAAATTTACCCGCAAGCGCAGGCACAGCCTTTGTTACTGCAACGGCTGCCCCCGTAGAAGATGGCACGATGTTGTGTGCGCCAGCGCGCCCTTCACGGAAGTCTTCTTTAAATTTTGCTTTCTTTGCAGGACCATCAACCAAACTTTGCGACGCGGTATACCCGTGAGTCGTAGAAAGGACCGCTTTCTCAATACCAAGCCCCTCTTCCAAAATCTGAATAAGGGGGCTTGCGGCATTTGTAGTGCACGATGCGTTTGAAGTAATCATCGCTCCCTCAAACTTGTCGTCATTAATACCAACCAGGATAGTTGCACCTGCGATACCCTCGGGCGCCTCATCTTTAACTGGGGCGGTGATCACTACCCTCTTAGCACCCGCACTCAGGTGGACTTTTGCTTTCTCAAAGCTTGTGAAAAATCCTGTGCTCTCTACAACAATATCGATTCCTAGTTTGCCCCATGGCAACTTTGCTGGATCAGCTTCTGCGTAGACAGGTATTTGTTTGCCATCGACTATAAGGGAATGCTCCCCTGCCTCAACAGAGAATGGCGCGCGACCATACACACTGTCGTATTTAAGTAAGTATCCTAAATTTTCCGCATCGCCTAAGTCGTTTATTGCAACAATCTCAAACTCGGGACGCTCGTGCGCCACACGCATAAACGCGCGACCTATTCTTCCAAACCCGTTGATTGCAATCTTTGTAGCCATATCTATATAGTACACCGACTTCATTTTTCCCTTATACACATTTTACAGAGGCTCAACCTTGGTAAAGATATGGTATGGATATATGTCAAGAAATATCGAATTCACTCCTGGCGAATTCTTCCATGTTTATAATCGCGGTACAGAAAAACGCAATATATTCATGCAGCAAACTGACTACGAACGGTTTCAGGCCCTCCTCTATATTGCCAATAGCAACCTAGCTATACGCTTTGAGGATATAAAAAGACAAGGCTCAACCTTGCTGGATTTCTACACATTAGAGCGAGAACGTACCTTTGTTGATATATATGCGTATGTACTGATGCCAAACCATTTTCATATCTTAATAAAACAGAAGCATCAAAATGGTATTAGCCAATTTATGCATAAACTTTCTACCGCGTACACTATGTATTTTAATATCCGGAACGAACGCACAGGCGCTTTGTTTCAAGGAAGATATAAAGCAAAACACGTCGATGAAGATAGATATTTAAAATATCTCATTTCCTATATCCATCTGAACCCAATAAAACTTATTGAACCGTCCTGGAAAGAAACCCGGATACAAGATAAGTCTGCTGCAAAGGATTATCTCAATACTTATACATATTCGAGTTACCTAGATTTTATAGGTCAAATACGTCCAGAGAACGCCATCCTTCCACACGAGTATTCCCCTTCATACTTTGCTGAGCTTCGGAGCTTTGAATACGAAGTTATAGACTGGCTCAGTTATCGAGATTGATAGCCCGCAAGGTCGGACCTTATGTAAGATTAGCTAACGTTCGCGAGGTTCAACCTCGAGGAATATTCTATTCAACGATGACGGTTCGTGTCGCTGTACCTGTGTTTCCAGCACTGTCGGTTGCGCTAAAGAGGATGGTGTATGTGGTTGAAGTTGCTGTATCAATACTCAAAGCTGAGATATCCATAAGTTCACCGCCGTCCAGAGACACCTTGAAGCCCAAGTTTGAATCAATATTGTCGCTTATAGTTGCACCCAAGTCGCTATATGACACACCGACAGAAATAGTTGCTGGGTTATTCCCAAGGAGTGTAATTGTTGGCGCTATGGTGTCAGTTGACGTTGCGTTACCGTTATCATTTCCGCCTTCTTCCCCGCCCCCATTATTTGAATCATTGCCGCCAGTGCTGCTTGCAGCTGCGCCAGAAATGAGCGAGTCGAGCTGGGCCTTAGTGATGCATGTTTCGCCGTTTGAGTCAGAGAGGCAAAGTTCGTCAGTGTGAACTTCTTTTGCGTACACCTTATTGAAGATACCGACAGTCGCTGAGATTGCTCCGTTGAACGTGCGGACAACCATTGAGCCGAGGCTGCTGATTACTGAGTTGAGCGTTGATGAGAGACCGTTGATAACTGGGCTTGTCGTAGAAGCTACCAGCATTTGTCCTGTCGTTGTTCCGATTGAAGAGATGGTGTCCAAAGCCATGTCGCTTACAAAGAGGTCTGACTTGATAAAGACTTCAATAACACCAGAAGTACTGCTTGTAGCCATTTGTGCATTCCATGGCTGGAGCGCAACACCGATGCGGTATGTTGCTGAAGTTGCCTTAGTTGCAACGCCATCCTGTGATGAGAGGACGATTGAGTCGCCCACTGCGATGTCACCACCTTCAAGGTTTACCTTCACTGGTACACGACCTGAGAGTGCAACAGCCCTCGTTGTTGACGCAGCCATTGCATCGGCACCGCCGAGGATAAGACCTGGGTTGCTTGAGATAACACCGAAGGTCTTAGAACCTGCCTTGGCCTTCTCTATATATAGAGGGTTTTGAGGATCAAGGGCCACAACATCACCAGCTGCAAGCGATGCGTCCTCTGTTGCATAACGCTCAGCTACGTCGTAGTTAGCTGTGTTTGCTGCACTGTAATAGATGTTGCCTGGAGTTGTACCGCAGGCCACTGTCGCACCATCGCCAACTGAGAAGCAGGCTGAGCCAGTAACGGTGAGTGTTGAAACTGGTGTCGTTGTGCCGATACCAACAAGGCCATTGCCATCTATGCGCACTGCCTCAGTGAGTGTCGAGGCGGCCGAGGTCGCTTTCGTCGAAAACGAGAGATAACCCACTGCACCAGTTGTACTGTTACCAGTCACAGGAGCGGAAATCGCGGCATAAACACCACTTCCGGACTGTGACCCAATGCCACTGAAGCTGATTTCATTTCCTGCACCCACCGTTCCTGTCTGTGTCTCGAAACGCAGGTTGGTGTTGAGCTGACCAAGCGTCGTTCCTGTGCCCGTGCTCGTAATATGGAGCTTCTGCTGTGGCGTCGTCGTACCAATACCGATACTTCCTGCAAAATATGATTTTGCAGTGCTCAAGCTGTTGATTGCATATGCGTTTGCAGCTGTGTTGGTGTTTGTAATCGAGTTGGCAATCTGCAAACCAGAAGCATAGCTTGAAGCGTTTGAACCAGAGTATGTAACAGCGCCAATTGAGAGACCGTTTGCATTGCCGTTGCTGTTTGCGGTGATATTCGCAAAGTACCCTCCGATAACATTTACAGCCTGCGCTCCTGAAGTATTTGACACAGTGTCGACCAAAAGACCGTACGCAGCACCGTTGCCTGGCGCAGTAACACGAGTGATGAGCTGGCCGATTGCTGCGTACCCGTTACCCGATGAGGACACCGAGTCTATCTGCTGACCAATAGCATTGCGTGCAACGCTGGCAACAGAAACGCCACCTATTGTTGAACCATATTCAGCGGCGACGTTCGCAATTATGGATGGATTGAATACTGGACCTTGAGAACCGCCGTCGCCATAAACACTGAGTATGCCGTATGGGGTGGTGGTTCCAATACCGAGCGCGCCTGTCGTACCCTTCAATATCATCTGGGTGGCATTATTTTCGCGGAAAAGCATATCCTTCGTGAGTGGACGATTTATATACAGGTTTGTATCTGAAACGCTGCTATACAGGTTGTAGTTGGCTCCTGTCACAGCAGTACCATTGAGCGCGAGAGCTGAACCACCCGATTGGCCATTGTCACCGATTTGAACATACCCGGTTCCGTTACCCTTTATCGTAACGACTCCTATATTCGACACAGACAGAAGTGTCGCTGTTGAAGAACCGATGACAAATGCTGGACCCGTGATGCCGTTTGGATTAATTGAGAGTTGGCCATATGGAGTGGTGGTACCGATGCCGACGCTGCCGCCCGTCACCCTCACCACCTCCGTATTTGAATTCGCGAGTGATACATACGAGCCCCCGACAAACAGTGGTTGATAGCTCCCTGTGCCCGAATAATCTACTCCTTCAATAATGCCTCCGATTGAAGACGCACCGATGCGAACGCCCTTGGTGGCACCAGACACCAAAGCTATAGACGATGAGTCGCTCGAATTTTGTACATTCAACTTTGCGAGAGGTGTCGTCGTGCCAATACCAACGTTGCCGTTTCCTTTCACTGTAAAAAACGACTGCCATGCAGAGCCAGTACCGTACAAACTCCCCGCTTCAAATATTGTCGAGGTATTGGCATACCAACGGTTGCCTACAACCAAGCCACCGCTTGTAGCAGCGTCGTCTTGGTTGTAAATCTGCGCAGCCCAGTTGCCCGATGGGAAGTTGAGCGTCCCATCTGTACCCGAAACGACAGAGAGTTTTGATTGCGGTGTAGTCGTGCCAATACCAACGTTTCCTGCTGCGGACACAAAGAATTCGGGAGCGGAAAGAACAGATGCTCCCATATCGATGCCGTACCCATTCAGTGACTTACTAAAGCCTGTTGCTGCCGCCGCAGTAAGGCTTCCGGTGAAGTATCGAACCATTCCAGATTCAGTAGTGCCATTGTTATCGTAGTCAACTAAGAAGTCGAGACTCGACGCACCACTGTTTGAAGAAATACGGAGGCTTGAGTTTGCACTTGAGAACACGTCCAAGAGTGCTCCTGGTGTCGTCGTACCAATACCGACGTTGCCTGCAGAAGTAATGGTCAGACGCTCAGAGCCAGCAGTGTAGAGACCCATTGCATCAACAGAATGAGCGTATGTAATTCGCCCTGAAATTGCATTTTGAGGGTCGCCGAAGGCAATATGTGCGGTTCTGTTATTTGGAGTGAGGATAGAGAGACCGGCGTCAGCAGAGCCTTCAAGTACCAAAGTACTCATGTTGCCATTTGGCACAGCTTGACCCGACCAACCAGACGAGACGTGGAGTTTACCGACTGGCGTCGTAGTACCGATACCAATAAAACCATTTGGAAATACTGTTAGGCCATTTGTTCCAACCGTAAGACCGCCTGCAAATGTTGAAGTTGCTGTCGTCGAAGTTGCCGTGAAGTAGCCAGCAATTGCTTGGTTTCCAAGACTTGATGTGCCTTCAACTGAGAGCGCCGCCCAAGGTGTTGTGGTGCCGATGCCGAGATTACCTGCACCAGTGAGGCGCATACGCTCCGTTCCGCTATAACCTCCCTGTCTCCAAGTAAAGGCACCCGAGGAGGCCCCTAAGATTGTCTGGAAATCGTTCGCAGCGATGCCAAAGCCATATGAAGTGGCTGCTGTTCCGCTGTCAAAGAGGCGGATTTTTTCTGTAAGACCACTTCCGAACGAGAGCGCCGCGCCAGGGGTAGCGGTGCCGATGCCGACGTTACCTGAAGTATCTACGATGAACGGTGTCGTGTCAGACGCAGAGTCCTCGACAATGAAGGACGGAGTTGCAGTTATGTTCGTGACAGTGAGCTTCGCGCTTGCTGTCGAGCTGCTAATACCAACGTTTCCAGTAGTACCGACGTTCAACAATGAACTGCCTGTATTGGCTATGACTGAAAACAGATCGGTGTTGGGCGAGTTCCCGCCGATCACCTGGAATACAGGCGCCTGATTGTTCGCAAAACCCTGTACCACCAAACCAGGGTTCGTGGCTGCAACACTCGACTGCACTATGGACACTGTCCCGAACGGCGACGTTGTGCCTATACCTACCTTGCCAGCAAATGTTGACGCGGTCGTTGAGGTTGCGGTGAAGTAACCAGCGATTGCCTGGTTGCCGAGTGATGATGTACCTTCGACTGAAAGCTTGTAGGTTGGTGAGGTTGTGCCTAGCCCCACGTTACCGTTTGAACCAACCACCATGTACGTGTTCGTTCCTGAGCCGAACCCAAGGCCGGAATCCGAAGCACGACCGTTAATACCAAAGTCGATGAATCCCTGTTTTGTTACGTCAACTGTCTTCTGAATGCGGACGTTCATGCCTGCCCAGTTTGAGCCAGCCGTATGGCGGTATGAAAAGGTATCAAGATACACCGAATTTCCGGTATTCCATTGCTGGATCGTAGTGGTTGCGGTTGCACCGACGCTGGTACCCAGTACGGTCGCTGCATTGAGATGCAGCAAGGCTTGTGGATTCGTGGTGCCTAGACCAATTCTATGATTCGTCGAATCATAGAATAGATTTGAATTGTCTTGCGAGATTACTCCGCCCGTACTTGCAAACAAGATTGAACCTGGTGTCGCAGCAGCCATAGTCACCAAGCCTCCAAGATATGTATTGCCTGTTGTCGTTGCATTACCGCTCACTGTGAGACCGCCAGTTGCTGTGCCATTGCCGATTGTTGTTGATGCAAATGATGTAAGTCCTGCAACAGAGAGTGTGCCTGTTGCGGTAAGGTTGCCGCCTATGTATGCATCGCCTGCGACTGAGAGTTTTGCAAATGGCGATGTTGTACCGATGCCGACGTTGCCCAAACCGCTGACCAAGAACTGCGGAATGTTTGAGGAGTCTGCAACAACGAAGCCCGGAGTCGTAATGGTGCTGTTTGTGATAGACAGACTGCCCCACGGAGTGGTGGTGCCGATGCCGACCTTGCCATCTGCATTGATGCGTAGGCGTTCAGCGAGAGAGCTTCCTGTTGTTGCGTTGCGAGACAAGAGTGGAACCTCCACATACCCATATGTAGATGATGTGGTCCATGTCATTCCCATAGTTGGGTTTGAATTTGGAGCAGATGAGACATCAAGTGTAACAGTCCCCGCTAGTCTACGCGCAACCAGTGTCTGCCCTGCGTTAACAGTTGCAGTGTCTGCATTTCCTTTATACAAGAAGTCCAAAAGTATCTGACCTCCCTGCGTCGTTGCGCCTGCAGAAGTACCTGTGCCAGATGAATTAACTTTTGTGCCAAATGGATTTGTCTGATTGACACCGCAGTATGTAATACCACTGAGAGCTGTCTGGTTTGTTGAACCAGTGCTGCCGAATGAGAGAGTGTCCGCACCGGCAACTGGGTTGAGAACATAGTACACATGGATGCCTCCGCCAGTCCCGCCATGAAGCGCAGTCATCGGGCCAGAGAGCAAGCTGGAAACGGTCTTAACTCCTGCCTTACTATCCGCCGCTGCAATGATAAGAATGCCGTCATTGTTTGGACATGAACCAACCGTATGGCTCCACGTAACAGTGTTAGGACTTCCTGAAGCTGTTGATGTCGCATCCAAAACAATAGTCGAGGTTTGTGCGCTTCCGGTTGTGAAGATGATGTTGCCAGAACCGCCTGTGCCATATCCGCCTGACGCACCGAGAGTGAGGTCGCCTCCTGCAGTATCCGTAAGCGTTGATGATGCGGCGAGAATTGAGAATGCATTAGCAGTACCCAAAGAATTACGTGAGCCAAAGATTGCGCTTGTGCCCCAAACCTGGAGCGGAGCTTGCGGAGTTGAGGTACCGATGCCAACGTTGCCTGCAAAGTACGCATTACCAGTCGTAGTAGCTGCTCCGTTAACTGTCAGACCAAGTGTGCCGTTCCCGATTGTTGACGATGCGAGTGAAAGGAAACCGCCAGCAAAGCTTGAAGCTGTGGTTGATGTTGCAGTGAAGTAGCCAGCGACTGCTTGGTTACCGAGTGATGAAGAGCCTTCGACTGAGAGCGCCGCCCAAGGTGTTGTGGTGCCAATACCAACATAACCATATCCGGTAATGCGCATAGCCTCGTTAAGCGAAGTGCCGTTATATGTAGAAAATGCAAGGCCGCGGTCGTTAGCGGAGACACGGTAGTTGGATATTTTGGCAGTCACCGTACCAGGCGTATTGGTGACACCGAACGCAAGTGCAACTGCGGCACCATTCGTGGTTGAAGTGTTTTGTATAAAGACAGGTACGGACTCTGTGCCACTTGCCCCAGCAACGACGGTGAGTGGATTTGTTGGGCTTGCCGTACCTATACCAACACCACCCATAAATGTTGATGACGCTGTTGTTGATGTTGCGGTGAAGTAGCCAGCGATTGCTTGGTTGCCGAGAGTTGAAGTGCCTTCTACTGAAAGCGCCGCCCATGGAGTGGTGGTGCCGATGCCTACGCTTCCGCCATTAAAGTAACTTGAACCATTGGTATGCAATTCAATGACCGTGTTCCCGCTCGTGTCGTTAAGATCAAGGACGCCATATCCAGCATTTGAGAGGCGCATTGCACCGGCGAGTGTCGAACCATTGTACAGACGATACCCACCGTTAGAGCCAGTGATCGAAGCAAGGTTCACCGTTCCATCAATCGTATTAACCATGCCGACACCAAGACCGCCGGTAAAATAGCCGTCGCCCGCCACCGAGAGCGCCACCGCAGGCGACGTGGTGCCAATGCCGACGTTGCCCGATGAGGTAATACGCATTCTTTCACCGTTTGCACCCGTGTTAAAGGCTAATCCTCCACCTGTTAGGTTTGTTCCGACACTGAACAACGTATTTGTGTAGTCGTAGGAAATAATTGCTCCAGACTGGCGAGAAGGTGTGCTGAAGGAAACACGCTGTATGTGTGCATCTGGACCGAGGAACGTAAGGCCTGGAGTGACTGAATCTTCGATCAACACTGTATCTGCGTTTGATGGCGCTATCGCACCACCTGAAGAGCCGTTATATACATACAGCTTAGTTCCAGATTGAGATGTGGTTGAACCGACCCCCAATTTGCCAGCAATGTACGAACTACCTGTTGTTGTTGCTGGACCGTTTACTGTAAGACCGAGTGTGCCGTTACCGATTGTTGAGGATGCAAGTGAAAGGAAACCGCCAGCAAATGATGACACTGTCGTTGATGTTGCGGTGAAGTAGCCAGCGATTGCTTGGTTGCCGAGAGTTGAAGTGCCTTCTACTGAAAGTTTTGCCCATGGAGAGGTGGTGCCGATGCCGACGTTGCCCGCACCAGTCACCAAGAATGTCGCACCTGTATACAAGCCTGCGCCTCCGCTCACCGATGGCCCTACTGCAAATGTACCGTCTAAAGCTGTCTTTAGCTGGTAGGTAGCCATGCCTGCGTTTGCGCCAGCGGATCCAGAAGTTGCCCAGCGGAAACCACCTTCAGTGCCTGAGAAAGAGAGGAGGCCCGCAGCTCCTGTGCGGCGGTACGCAAACTTAGAACCATCGTAATACACGTTCTCTCCGATGAACGCGTTATTGAGAGCGTATGGCTGAATTTCCAGCGAACCTGTGCGGATATTCGCATTCGATGTATTGAAAGTACCGACATCAAGAAAGGCAATCGGGGTGGTGGTGCCAATGCCGACGAGGCCAGAGTTTGTGATACGTACTTTTTCTGTTGGATTAATTCCTCCCGTGACAAAAGACAGGCCTGTTTGGCTACCGGCAGTGGTTTCTTGTATAGCGTTTATAGCCGCGCGGGGCCTCCCGACATTTCCACTACCACTTGAATCACTGCTTCTGAAATCGATACCTGCAAGAATGTCCCCAACACTCCACGCATCACTGTTGCGTGTGTCCTGGATATTGACATACGCACCACTGCCCTGAAGGCTCAAAAGGCTTGAGGGTGACGTAGTGCCAATCCCAACATTTCCTGCGAAGTATGCAGTACCAGTTGTTGTTGCACCGCCGCTGATGGTGAGACCACCTGTTTGTGTGCCATTACCGATTGTTGTTGAAGCAAACGCGGTCAAACCACCAGCAAATGTTGACGCTGTTGTTGATGTTGCAGTGAAGTAACCAGCGATTGCCTGGTTGCCGAGAGTTGAAGTGCCTTCTACTGAAAGTTTTGCCCAAGGAGAGGTTGTGCCGATGCCGATGTTGCCAGTAGAGTCAACTCGGAGACGTTCACTTCCGTTCGTGAAAACTGCGAACGCTCCGCTATTTCCAGATAGCGTCCCTATCTCCAAGTTTCCTTGGCGATTTGCAGTCGCATGGGAAGAACCAACTTGCTGTATGAATGATTTTGATACCGAGCCTTCGCTAAAGTCAAAGCGTCCGAAACTTGTTGCGGTTGAGAAGTCTAGCTGCATTCCTCCAGTTGCTCCACCTGCATCTGCGACAGTTATTCCTGCAAACGCAGTGGTGGTTGTTCCTACAGCCAGACCGCCTGTATCGATACGTACTCGTTCAGCTCCATTTGCTGAGAATCCAATTGCTTTTGACGAAGGACGGTAAATACCTGTGTTTGTGTCACCTGAGAACGTGAATGCAGGCGCGCCCACGAACCCAGACTCCGATGCAACGAAATAGGTAGATGTCGTTGTTGCAGATGATGTAATTCCACCAGCAAAAGAAGATGCTGTGGTCGAAGTTGCAGTGAAGTAGCCAGCGATTGCTTGGTTGCCAAGACTTGAAATACCTTCAACTGAGAGTTTTGCCCAAGGTGATGTTGTGCCGATGCCGACAGAACCTGAAATAATTGCGGAACCAGCACCTGGGTTGATACCCACATATGCTGAACCGAGAGAAAGACCGCCTGTATTCGAAATACGGAGGGTTTCAGTCTGAGAGAACGTATTTCCAGCCGTCAATCCACTATTGTTATAGAAATTTATAGCACCGTTTTGTGTTCCGAGAATACCGGCAGTACTACTTTTTGCTATCCAATTAGTCCCATTCCAGCTTGCACCTCCTGACATAAAGAAGTTAGAGGCACTTGCGGACGTTAAGTAACCTCCTGAATCGCCGCTGCTTGCAAAGTGCAGCTGAGATGCAGTAGAACCGCTCGTGATGTCTAGTTTGTATGATGGTGCCACGTTCCCAACACCAACATTTCCTGCGAAGTATGCAGTACCAGTTGTTGTTGCACCGCCGCTGATGGTGAGACCACCTGCCTGTGTGCCATTACCGATGGTGGTTGATGCAAACGCAGTGAAGCCGCCAGCAAATGATGACACTGTCGTTGATGTTGCAGTGAAGTAGCCAGCGATTGCTTGGTTGCCGAGAGTTGAAGTGCCTTCTACTGAAAGTTTTGCCCAAGGAGAGGTTGTGCCGATGCCGATGTTGCCCGCAGTCGTTATCGTCAATTGTGCCCCTGTTGAAGTAAGGTTTGCCGATGTATTGAAATAGTAATTTAAATCACTACCAATACCTGTATACCAATCTCCTCCCGTAGTTTTGAAATTGATAGCTGTATTGGCAGCGCCAACATTTGATCGCTGAAGAATAATTCCTGCTGGATTGTTCCCAACATTGAAATATACTGGTGCACCTGCCGTTGCAAGAGCGAAACCTGTGCTCGTTGTAGCAATGTTCACATTTCCTGCAAAGTATGCGTTACCTGTTGTTGTTGCACCGCCGTTGATGGTGAGGCCACCTGTCTGGGTGCCGTTACCGATTGTTGATGAGGCAGTTGCGAGAATGCCGTTGAGGAATGTTGCGAGACCAGTTGAGGTGAAAGTTGAAGTTGCAACCAAGTTTCCTGCAGTGAGAGTGCCTGAGATAAGCGCGTCACCCTGAACTGCAAAGTTTGTTGATGGAGTGGTGGTGCCGACGCCAACGTTGCCTGCGCCAGATACTGTAAAGATACTTGTGCCATCATTGTTGGCGATAATATCGGCTCGTGTGGCTGTTCGAATATCGAACCTACCTGTGTTATCGATTTTTATAGCCGCAGCTTGCGACCCTGCACTAAAGGACGCTATTTTCCCGTTCTCGCGATCAAGCGTCAAAACCGCATTCGAAGTCTGGTTAGCAATATAGAGCGCTGCCGCAGGAGACGTGGTGCCGATGCCGACGTTTGAAGCAAAGTACGCATTGCCGGTTGTTGTTGCGCCGCCGTTGATGGTGAGGCCTCCAATTTGTGTGCCGTCGCCAATGGTTGATGATGCAGTTGAGATAAGTCCAGCAAATGTTGAGAGGCCAAGAACGTTAAAGGTTGAAGTTGCGGTGATGTTTGTTGCAGTGATGTTGCCGTCGAAATATCCATTACCTGCGACTGAAAGTTTTGCGAATGGTGAGGTTGTGCCGATGCCGAAGTTTCCAGCATCAGTCAAACGTGCACGCTCCTCGAGCGCGTTGTTTGTAAATACTAAGTCAGGTGATGCGCCATGAGTTGCGCCCATGTAGTACGTGCCGTCGCCACTTACATAACGCACACCAATGCCCACTGTTTCGTTTAGACCGACAGAAGTGATGCGACCTGCTGATGTGAAAAGGTTTCCACCTGTGAGTGTGAAGTCACTCGAGTTGTAATTTAGATTTGCGTTTGCATCACCAAAATACAACGTACCTGTAGTTGGTGAAGCTGAATCAGAAATTCTTGCAATGCCTTGGAAGAGTGCGTTGCCCGTTGTTGTTGCGCCGCCGCTGATTGTGAGACCGCCTGTTGCTGTGCCATCGCCGATTGTTGTTGATGCGAGTGAAAGGAGTCCAGTGAAAAAACGTGAAAGTCCACCAACATCAAACCAAGACGAAAGCGCTGTACCGCCAGAGACCGAAAGACCTCCTGCAAATGTCGAGGTGGAAAGGTTTGTGACAGAGAGGTTGCTCAATGTTGTTGTGCCGCTCGTGAGTGAAACGATGCTTGTTGTCGCGATAGTTACCGAGCCATCAGATGCAACTGCAAACACAGTGCTACCAGTTGATGATGAAATTTGAAAAATATTTCCAGTCTGTCCAGCGATGCCCTGGAGTGCAAGCGTTGGTTGCGTGGTCGAGCCAGATTGGTTGGAGAAAAATGTCGACTGGTTAAACTCAAAACGCTTCGCAGTTGGCGCAGCATTCCACGCGATGACCGCGTTCGGCACTACCGTACCGCGGAAGAAAATAAGCTGCATGTCTTCAGTATCTGCAGTCGCATTGTCGGAGTTAACGGTGAATGAGTTT
The DNA here is from genome assembly GCA_001773575.1 of Candidatus Adlerbacteria bacterium RIFOXYC1_FULL_48_26. Classification (GTDB taxonomy): domain Bacteria; phylum Patescibacteriota; class Minisyncoccia; order Phycocordibacterales; family SBAW01; genus GWA1-54-10. The sequence goes on from MEXB01000017.1 coordinate 17,552, forward strand.
GAAACAGTACCACCGATAGATGTCGAAGCAGCAGAAATGCTGTTGACTGTAAGGTTGTCGAGATATGCATTGCGCCAGAAAAACGACGGTGAACCGAGGTCGTATATTTTGTTGCCATTTGGAACTATATTGGAATTGACTGCAGAATTGATGGCAATAGTGTTGGAAGTCGAATTACCTATAACAACCGAGTCGCCACCAACAAATAAGTTGCCGCCGAAGTATGCATTATTTGCAACCTGCAAAACTCCAGGCGCCGATGTTGCAATGCCAACACCCAAGCCGCCTGCAATATACGCATTGCCCGTCGTAGTTGCACCGCCGTTGATTGTGAGGCCGCCTGTTGCTGTGCCATCGCCGATTGTTGTTGATGCGAGTGAAAGGAGTCCAGTGAAAAATGTTGAGAGGTCAGTAACTGCAAGTGTCGAGTTAATGGTTGAAGAAGCTGATGAGAGGAAACCGCCTGTGATTGAGAAGAGACCGCTGGTGATTGTAGACGATGCATTTGAGAGGAACCCGTTAGTGAAGGTTGCAAGACCTGTTTGTGTAGTTGCTCCAAGCACACTGAGGTTTCCAAACTGAGCTGTGCTTGCAAACAAGTTTGTTGATGACGCTGTTGTTGCAAAGAATGCGCTTGAAGTTGCATTTGCAAGTGTCGTATTGCCTAAGACTGCGAGCGTACCTTGCAGTGCAGTATTTCCAGTTGTTGTTGCGCCGCCGTTGATGGTGAGGCCGCCTGTCTGTGTGCCATCGCCGATGGTTGATGATGCGAGTGAGGTGAACCCGTTGAGGAAACTTGCGAGACCTGAAAGATTTAACGTCTGTGCGCTAAGTGTTCCGATCGAGCCAGACTGTGCAAACAAGTTTGTGCTTGACGCTGTTGTTGAGAAAAAGTTTGTAGAAGTTGCATTCGCAAGTGTTGTATCACCGAGGATCGTCAACGTTGATGATCCAAATATGCCACCTTGTGTTGAAAGATCTCCAAGAACGATTGAATTTCCTGTCGTTGTTGCATTGCCGTTTACCGTAAGGTTTGTGAAAACTCCTCCAGCAGCGTTGAATGCACCACTCACATTCATGTCGCCAGTAACATCCAAACGTCCAGTGTGAACGAGGTCGGCAAAAATGTTATCAGCGTTGGTGTCGCCGTTTAGACGCACATCCGAGAGGTTGTTGATGACCTGCGACACTGCGAAGTTTTGCAGTGGGCTTTCGCGACCTGGGTTTTGGAGATTTGAGATCTGTACTGCAAGGCGGTTGTAGAGGTCCTCAAGGCGGCCTGTTACGTACGCCTCGTTTACGCCACCAGTGGCCACTGTGCGCTCCACGATGCGCTCAACCACAGGATAGTTGTTTACAACACTCGGAGCAGAAACAGATTTACCCGGAATGTAGGAAGGCGCGACGGCGCCGGACGTAGGAAAATCTTTAGCAATAGATTTTCCGCTTTCCGGAGAATCTGTTTTCTGCGTAGCTTCAGGTGTGATTTGCGCAACTTTTGTCTGACCGCCGAACAACGTTGCAAAAACATTTGAGAGAAAACTTGTTGCACCTGCAAATGCTTTTCCTGTATTTGTTGGCAATGTAATTGCTGGTGCTTGTGTGCCGAAGAATGGAGATTGTGCTTGAGAAAGTGCCGCGTATTGATTCTGCTGTGGCACGTGCATGCTGCTTGCAAATACAAGGGCTCCAAATAGCAACGATGCTCCCAAGGCAATACCTATAGGAGCACCGACAGAAATTTTCTTTGCGCGCAATACGATTCGCTCAATTAGTGTGCCGTGCTGAATTTGAAACGTTACCTGTTCATTGCGGCGCTGCTCTGCAAGCTGGGCTGAGCGCTGTTCTTTGCCTGAAATACGAGTTGCCTCAAATTCTTCGATGGATGAAGGGATAACGAACCACTGGCCGCCCACCTGTTCACCCTTGAGC